>JAIYDH010000036.1 GCA_027487585.1 Rubrivivax sp. | reverse complement strand
GGGCCCCCGGGCAGGGAAGGATCGTCGGGCATGACATTTCGCGGGGGGCCGGTGCTCACGCTGGACGCCAAGGGCCGCCTGACGGTGCCCGCGCGTTGGCGCGAGCAGCTCATGGCCTCGGTGAACGGCCAGCTCGTCGTGGCCAAGCACCCGCACGGCTGCCTGAGCCTGTACCCCGTCAACGTATGGGAACCCTTCGAGGCCCACTTGCTGGCCCTGCCGGCCGAGCACGACGCCTGGCGCCGGCTGTACATCGGCAGCGCATCTGACGTCGAGATCGACAGCGGCAGCCGCGTGCTCATCCCGCCCGAGCTGCGCAGCTGGGCGGCGCTGGATCGCGAGGTCAAGCTGCTGGGCATGGGTTCGAGCTTCGAGATCTGGGATCTGCAGCGCTACGAGGTTCGCGAGGCCACCGCGCTGGCCCTGGGCGCGCCCGAAGTGCTCAAGAGCCTCGTCATCCGGTGAAGCCGGCGACTCTGGTGAACACCCCTCAAACCGAATGGTCCCACACCACCGTGCTGCTGAACGAGGCCGTCGAGGCGCTCGTCACGCAGCCGGAAGGCACCTATGTGGACGGCACCTTCGGCCGCGGCGGCCACAGCCGCGCCGTGCTGCAGCGCCTAGCGCCGCAGGGCCGGCTCGTGGCTTTCGACAAGGACCCGGCCGCTCTGGCCGAAGCGGCCCGCATCGACGATCCGCGCTTTGCCGTCTGCCACGCCAGCTTCGGTGACATGGCGGCCGAGCTGGCCGCGCGCGGCATCGGCTCGGTGCAGGGCGTGCTGCTCGACCTGGGCGTGAGCTCGCCGCAGATCGACGACGCCTCACGTGGCTTCAGCTTCCGTGCCGACGCGCCGCTGGACATGCGCATGGACACCACGCGCGGCGAAACCGCGGCCGAGTTCCTGGCCCGGGCCGACACCAAGACCATCGAGGAGGTGATTCGTGAACTTGGGGAAGAACGGTTTGCTGCTGCAATTGCAAAGGCGCTTGTCGCTCGCCGCGAAGGCGGCGCTCCCGTCCGCACAACACTCGAGCTTTCCGCGCTCGTGGCTCGCGCCGTCAAGACCCGCGAGCCGGGCCAGGACCCTGCAACGCGCACGTTTCAGGCTCTTCGGATTCACGTCAACGCCGAGCTTGAGGCGCTGCAACAGGGCCTGAAGGCCGCGCTGGCGCTGCTGGCGCCGGCCGGGCGCCTGGTGGTGATCAGCTTCCACTCGCTGGAAGACCGCATCGTGAAGACCTTCGTCGCCGCCGAGAGCCGCGAGGTCTACGACCGCCGCGCCCCGATGGCGCCGCCACAGCCGCTGAAGCTGCGCGCGCTGGCGCGCATCAAGCCCTCGGCGGCCGAAGTGGCGGCCAACCCGCGTTCGCGTTCGGCCGTCATGCGCGTGGCCGAACGGACGGCCGTGCCTTGCTGAACCCGGCCCCGACATGCGCAAGCTCGACATCCTGCTGATCGTGCTGCTGCTGGGCAGCAGCCTGGGCCTGGTGCGCTCGGCCTACGAGTCGCGCCGTGTCTTTGCCGAACTCGACCGCGCGCGCGCCGAGCAGCGCCAGCTCGACGCCGAACACAAGCGCCTGGACGCCGAACGCCAGGCCCAGGCCACGCACGCGCGGGTGCAGCGCGTGGCGCGCGAGCAGCTCAAGATGGTCAGCGTCACACCCGCCATCACCGTGTACGTGGACGACACCGCGGCCGCGTCGGGAGCCTCGCGATGAGCGCGCCCCACCAGGCCTCGGGCCGCCAGCACGCCAGCGGTGCGCGCGCCCCCGCGCCCAGCGGCGCGGTAAAGAGCGTCAGCTACGCCACCAGCCCGCTGCTGGCGAGCCCGACGCCGCCGTGGCGCTCGCGCTTCGTCGTCGCCATGGTGGCGCTCGGCTTCGCTGCGCTGTTCTGCCGCGCCGTGTGGATGCAGATCTTGCACACCGACTTCTACCAGGCACAAGGCGAAAAGCGCTTCGTCGTCACCCAGCCGCTGCCGGCCAGCCGCGGCCAGGTGCTCGACCGCAACGGCCAGCTGCTCGCCACCAGCGTGGCCATGCCCAGCGTGCAGGTCGACACCAAGACCTTTGCCGCCGACGTGGCGCAGCGCCGAGCGCTGGCCGCCGCGCTGAAGATGAGCCCGGCCGAGATAGCCGACCGGCTTGATGGCGCCACCGGCACGGTGACGCTGAGGCGCCACGCCGAAGAGTCGCAGTGGCAGGCGGTGCAGGCGCTGCAGCTCAAGGGCGTGCAGCAGGTGCGCGAGTACCAGCGCCGCTGGCCCGAGGGCGAATCGGCGGCGCACGTGGTCGGCTTCACCGATGTGGACGGCAAGGGCATCGACGGCATCGAGCTCGCCTTCCAGGCCCAGCTCGTGGGCACGAGCGGCCAGCGCACGGTGGTGCGCGACCGCTTCGGCCGTGTCGTCGAAGACATCGGCGACCTGGCCAGCCCGCGGCACGGCGCCGATGTGCAGCTGGCCATCGACAGCAAGGTGCAGTTCTTCGCCTGGCAACGCCTGCGCGAGGCGGTGATCGAGCACCGCGCGCAGCGGGGCAGCGTCGTCGTGCTCGATGTGAAGACCGGCGAGGTGCTGGCGCTGGCCAACTACCCGAGCTACGACCCCGCGCAACGCGAGACCATGCGCAAGGAGCGGCTGCGCAACGCCGCCGTCACCGACGTGTTCGAGCCCGGCTCGACGATGAAGCCCTTCACCGCCGCGCTGGCGCTGGAGCGCGGGCCGTGGCGGCCCGATACGCGCATCGAAACCGCGCCGGGCCACATCGTCATCACCGGCAGCCGCATCACCGACGCCCACCCGCACGGCGTGCTGACGGTGGCCGAGGTCATCCAGAAGAGCAGCAACGTCGGCACCGTGAAGATGGCGATGCAGATGCCCGCGCGCGAGATGCACGGCCTGTTCACCGCCATCGGCCTGGGCCAGCGGCCGCAGATCGAGTTCCCGGGCGCCGTGACAGGCCGGCTGCGGCCCTACAAGAGCTGGCGCCCGGTGGAGCAGGCCACCATGAGCTACGGCTACGGCCTGTCGGCGAGCCTGTTCCAGCTGGCGCGGGCCTACACCGTGTTCGCCAGCGACGGGCAGCTGCTGCCGGTGAGCATCCTCAAGCGCGAAGAAGGTGCTGCCGTGGTGGGCACGCGCGTGATGAGCGAGAAGACCGCACGCGCCGTGCGCGAGATGCTGCGCATGGCCGCCGGCCCTGGCGGCACCGCGCCCAAGGCGCAGGCCCTGGGCTACTCGGTCGGCGGCAAGACCGGCACCGCGCGCAAGCTCGAGGGCAAGGTCTACAGCACCAGCAAGTACCGCTCGTTTTTTGTCGGCCTGGCGCCGGTGGCCGAGCCGCGCATCGTGGTGGCGGTGATGGTCGACGAACCCGGCAAGGGCGTGTACTACGGCGGCGAGATCGCCGCGCCGGTGTTCAGCCAGGTGGTGTCGCAGACGCTGCGCATGCTGAACGTGCCGCCCGACCTGGACGTGAAGGCGCAGATCGC
>JAIYDH010000280.1 GCA_027487585.1 Rubrivivax sp. | reverse complement strand
TAGGGGATCGAGGTGACGATGATGTTCGTCCCGCCGCGCGGGCGGTCTTCCGTCGTCCACTCGCCGCGCAGGCGAATCGCGCCCTGGCCGGTCTCGTAGATCTCGCGCAGCTCCTTCTTGCCGTTGAGCACGTGCCCACCGGTCGGGAAGTCGGGCCCCTTGACCCACTTGAGGAGATCCTTCGTCTCGAGTGACTTGTCCTTGATGAGCTCGACGCAGGCCTCGATCAGCTCGCCCGCGTGGTGCGGCGGAATGTTCGTCGCCATGCCCACCGCGATGCCGGCGCTGCCGTTGACCAGCAGGTTCGGCAGCCGCGTCGGCAGCACCGTGGGCTCCTGCTCGGAGCCGTCGTAGTTGGGCGCGAAGTCGACGGTTTCCTTGTCGATGTCGGCCAGCATCTCGTGCGCGATGCGCGACAGCCGGATCTCGGTGTAGCGCATCGCCGCGGCGTTGTCGCCGTCGACGGAACCGAAGTTGCCCTGGCCGTCGACCAGCATGTGGCGCAGGGAGAAATCCTGCGCCATGCGCACGATGGTGTCGTACACCGCCGTGTCGCCGTGCGGGTGGTATTTGCCGATGACGTCGCCCACGATGCGGGCGCTCTTCTTGTACGGGCGGTTCCAGTGGTTGGACAACTCGTGCATGGCGAAAAGCACGCGCCTGTGCACCGGCTTGAGGCCGTCCCTCGCGTCGGGCAAGGCGCGGCCCACGATCACGCTCATGGCGTAGTCGAGGTATGACCGGCGCATCTCCTCTTCGAGACTGGTGGGAAGTGTTTCCTTGGCGAAGGGGGAGCTCATGCGGCGGCGCAGGTGACTCCGGCACGCGGGTCTCGCGGCGTACCGAAGCGAAAGGAATCGAAGGGCGAAGGAACGGATTCTACGGGCGCAAACCCTGTCGCAGATGCGCAACAGGCGCCCGGGCTGCCTCGATGGGACGGTCCAGAATCGGGATCGGCCGAGGTCGTATGGCACAATGATTCGTCATCGCCAAGTGCCTGCGGCAGCGGGAATTGACGCGCTTGCATGGCTCCGGTTCATCGCTTGTCGTTTTGGACGTTACGCAGGCTTATCTGCGGCATTCCTCGAGAGGAGAATCAATGAAGAAATTGAACAAGGTGGCACTGCTGTTTGCGGCAGCCGCTCTTGCCGCCCCGGTCACGTCCTACGCGCAAGCGAGGACGATCGACAACTGGCGCGCCAGCGACGGCACCGTTTGGAAGAACGGCAGCAACGAGCTCTGCTGGCGCGATGCCGGCTGGACTCCGGCCACCGCCGACCCGGCTTGCGACGGCGCGATCAAGCCGCCCCCGCCCCCTCCGCCGCCGGCTCCGCGGGTCGCTCCGCCCCCGCCCCCGCCTCCGCCTGCTCCGCCGGTTGTTGTGGCACCGCCGCCCGCTCCCGTGGCACGCGTCGCTCCGCCGCCGCCCCCGCCGCCTCCGCCCGCTCCGGTGAGCGAGAAGGTCACTTTCGCTGCTGACTCGTTCTTCGCCGTCGGTTCGTCGACGTTGAACGCCGAGTCACAAGCCAAGCTGGCCGACTTGGCCGACAAGACCAAGGGCGTGAACTTGGAGGTGATCATTGCCGTGGGTCACACCGATTCCACCGGTAGCGCTGCCCTCAACCAGAAGCTTTCGAGCGCTCGCGCCGAGTCGGTCAAGAAGTTCCTGACCAGCAAGGGTATCGAGTCGAATCGCATCTACACGGAAGGCAAGGGCTTCTCGCAGCCGGCCGCTGACAACAAGACGGGTGAAGGTCGCGCGAAGAACCGTCGCGTGGAAGTCGAAGTCGTCGGCACGCGCACCCGCCGTCCCTGACCGCAAGCCCGCCTGGCTCACGCCGGGCTGGTCTGCACCGAGCCCCGCCTTGGCGGGGCTTTTTCTTGCCCACGATTTGTTGCTCGGGGCCTCGCTACCATCGGCTGCATGAACAACGTCGACGCTCAGGAACTGGCCAAATTCAGCGATCTCGCCCACCGCTGGTGGGATCCCGAGAGCGAGTTTCGCCCACTGCACCAGATCAACCCCTTGCGCTTGGAGTGGATCGACGAACTCGCCACACTCAAAGGCAAGCGCGTGCTCGACGTGGGTTGCGGCGGCGGCATCCTGGCCGAGGCCATGGCGCGGCGCGCGGCGCACGTCACCGGCATCGACCTTGCCGCCAAGCCGCTGGGCGTGGCCCGGCTGCACGCGCTCGAGGCCGAGGTCGAGAACATCGACTACCGCGAAATCGCCACCGAGGCGCTGGCTGCCGAGGCGCCGGGCGCCTTCGATGTCGTCACCTGCATGGAGATGCTCGAGCACGTGCCCGATCCCTCGGCCGTGGTTCGTGCCTGTGCCCAGCTGGCACGGCCGGGGGGCTGGGTCTTCTTCAGCACGCTGAGCCGCAACCCGAAGTCCTTTCTGTTTGCCATCGTCGGAGCCGAGTACGTGCTGCGCCTGCTGCCACGCGGCACCCACGAGTACGCCAAGTTCATACGTCCCAGCGAGCTGGCGCGCTGGTGCCGCGACGCCGGGCTGGCCACGCAGTCCAGCCGTGGCATGGAATACAACCCGCTGACACGCCGCTACTGGTTGAGTGGCGACACCAGCGTGAACTACCTGCTGGCTTGCCGCCGGCCGGGCTGAGGGCAGGGCGCCGCATCGCTGTCATGACACGGCCTGCCGCGCTGCTGTTTGATCTTGACGGCACCCTGGTCGACAGTGCCCCCGATCTGGCCGGCGCTGCCAACGACCTGCTGGCTGCGCGCCAGCGCCCGCCCTGCGACTACCCGCTGCTGCGCCCACACGCCGGCTCGGGCGCCCGCGGGATGATCGGTGCGGCCTTCGGGCTGGCGCCCGGCGACGTGGGCTATGACGCCCTGCGCGACGAGTTCCTGCAGGTCTACGCAACGCGGCTGTTGCGCCACACGCAGCTGTTCGACGAGGTTGCGGCCGTGTTCGAGGCGCTGCAGGCCGCCGGCGTGCCGATCGGCATCGTCACCAACAAGGCGCTGCAACTGGCCGCGCCGCTGGTAGACGGGCTCGGCCTGCGCCCGCCGGCCCGGGTGCTGATCGGCGGCGACAGCACGCCGCACACCAAGCCGCACCCGGCGCCGCTGTGGGCCGGCTGCGAGGCGCTGGGCGTGGAGGCCGCGCAGTGCGTGTACGTGGGTGACGACCCGCGCGACATGCGCGCCGCCCGTGCCGCCGGCATGGCCGGCTGGGCCGCGGCCTGGGGCTACCTGGGCGTGGCCGAGCCGGTGTCGGCCTGGGGTGCGCAGGCGGTGCTCGATTCACCGCGCCAGGTCTTGAAACGGCTCGGACTGGCCTAAACTCCGAGGACTGGGTCCGACCTGGCTTCGACGTGGGTGCGGAGTCGGCGCGGGGCATGCCGAGCACCAGTTCGCTCGTAAATCCACTGGAAACAAAGTAACTGCGAACGACGAACGTTTCGCCCTCGCCGCTTAAACACCGGTGAGCCTCGCAACAGTTGGCCGATGGGCTGGGTCTGACGGGTCAAACCGAAGGGCTGCGGGGTCATACACATTGGCTCGTCCTGCCGTGAGTCATTCGCGGTGGGCCTAAAACCAAATGACTCGGGGTCTCGGTAGCGTGCTGCTGCGCGATCGGGGCCCTCAAATCCAAATCAGACAGCTACGCATGTAGAACCGTCCGGTGATGGCTTGCGGACGGGGGTTCGATTCCCCCCGGATCCACCACACAAAGCTCCGCAAGGAGCGGCTCTCGACGAAGGCGCCAAGCACCGCAAGGGACTTGGCGCCTTTTTTTGGGCGACCCGGGCATGGCGCCCGCGGCGCTCACATCTCGTCGATGCCCGTCGACGTGGGCGCGCGCTGGTCGGGCTTGTCCGATGGCGATGCGAGCGAGAAGCGCTCGTTCGTGCGCGTGTAGAAGCTCGCGCCGAAGCGCGCCACGGGGTGGTAGTCGCGCAGGTTCACGCGCCAGGCCTCGGTGTCGATGAGGCCGTCGCGCGCGGCCAGCCAGGCGATGCGCCCGATGAAGACGTAGCGGCTCTCGGTCTCGAGCTTCTCGTGCAGCACACACTCAAAGGCCACCGGCGCCTCGAGGATGCGCGGCGGCGCCACGCAGCGCGATGCCACCGGCGTGAGCCCCACCGCGGTGAGTTCGCTCACGTCCGACGGGAAGGCCTCGCCGCAGTCGTGCATCTTCTGCGCCATCGGCTCGTCGGACATGTGCACCACGAACTCGCCGCTGCGCAGGATGTTGGCCGAGGTGTCCTTCAGCCGCCCGTCCTTCAGGCGGTTGATGCTGATCATCAGGATCGGCGGGTCTTCGCCGAGCATGTTGAACATCGAGAACGGCGCCGCGTTGGCCACGCCCGTGGGCCCGAGCGTCGTGACCAGCGCGATCGGCCGCGGCACGATCAGGCTGGCCATCAGCTTGTAGCGTTGGTAGCTGGTGATGCGGCTGAAATCGACTTCGGTCATGCCGCGCTGAGCCTTCGGGACGGGTGGGGTCAGACCTTGACCTCAACCTTGGCCCGGCGGGCCACCTGGGTCCAGGTGTCGATCTGCGAGCGAATGGTCTTGACGAAATCATCGCCCAGAACCGGCGTCTTGCGCGGCAGCGTCTGCAACTCTTCCAGGCGCGCCATGACGTCGGGCTTGGCCAGGATTTCGGGCATCAGCGCCGTCAGCCGCTGCGCGATAGGCGCCGGCAGGTTCTTTGGCGCCGACAGGCCCAGCCACTGCGAACCCGTCATCGACGGGAAGCCCTGCTCGGCGAAGGTCGGGATGTTGGGCAGTGCCGGCAGCCGTGCCGGCGTGGACACCGCCAGCGCACGCAGCGAGCCTGCCTTGAGCTGGGCCACGTTGGTGGTGATGGGGTCGAAGAGGCCGTCGATTTGGCCGCCGAGCAGGTCTTGCATGGCTGGCGCGCTGCCCTGGTAGGGCACGTGGTCGTGCTCGGGCGCCTGGCCCTCAAGCTTGAGCATCTCGCCGAACAGGTGGTTGGCCGAGCCGATGCCCGAGGTGCCGTAGCGCACCGGCTTGGTCTTGGCCGTGGTGACGTACTGCGCCAGGCTTTGGAACGGCGACTGGCCGCGCACCAGCAGCACCATCGGGGCCTCCACGAGCATGGCCATGTGGGTGAAGTCGGCCACCGGGTCGAAGGGCATCACGCTGCGCGTGGCGGCGGCGTAGATGTGCACCGAGGCGTGGCTGACGAGCAGCGCATACCCATCGGCCGGCTGCTTGGCCACGTAGTCGGTGCCGATCAGGCCACCGGCGCCGGGGCGGTTCTCCACCACCACGGTCTGCCCGAGGGCCTGCGAGAGGTGTGGCGCCATCAGCCGCGCCACGGTGTCCACCAGGCCGCCCGGGGGGAACTGTGCGATCAAGCGCACCGTGCCGCGCGTGGGCCAGGCGCCCTGGGCGTGCACCCAGGCCGGTGTGGACAGGGCGGCTGCACCGGCGGCAAGGACGAGGCGACGCTTCATGAAGTCTCCAAGGCGATCAGGCCCTCGAACGGGGCTGCTGATGGGGTGATGGACAGAGGACCGGCGCAGCGTTTGCAGAAAGCGTGCCACCGGGGTGCACGGGAATGGGACTTGCTCGAAACCCGTGGATCGCCGTCGCCGCACCCCAAGGCCGTGCGCGCGCGGCGCCGCTTGCACCACACTGAACGCTTCTGCCCCGAACCGACGACACGCCATGCCGGCCAACTACCTGGGTGCCTTGCCCGACCACGGGCGCTTCGCCTACAGCGCCATCCCACAGCGGCCCACGTATCGATGGCCGGGTGGGCAGGGCCTGGCGGTGTACGTGGCACTCAACCACGAGCACTTCGCGTTTGGAGAGGGCCTGGGCGCGGCCATCGGACCGGCCTCGCCGCAACCCGATGTGCTGAACTACAGCTGGCGCGAGTACGGCAACCGGGTCGGCGCGTGGCGCTGCCTCGAACTGCTTGACGAGCTTCGCTGGCCCGCCGCTGCGCTCATCAACACCGCGCTGTACGACCACTGTCCCGAGCTCGTGACCGCCTGCGTCGCGCGCGGCGACGAGCTCGTTGGCCACGGCCACAGCAATGCCGAGCGCCAGGGCACGCTGCCCGAGGCCGATGAACGCGAGCTGCTGGCGCTGTGCCGAGAGCGCATGCTGCAGCACAGCGGCCAGGCGCCGGCGGGCTGGCTCTCTCCGTGGATCAGCGAGAGCCGGCACACGCCCGACCTGCTGACCGAGACCGGCTACCGCTACACGTTGAACTGGTGCCACGACGACCAGCCGGTGCCGATGCGCACGCGCAGCGGCCAGGCCTTGTGGGCCGTGCCCTACCCGCAGGAGCTCAACGACATCCCGATGATCGTGGCGCGCCAGCTGGACGCGAAGGACTTCGCGCAAATGATCATCGACCAGTTCGACGAGATGCTCGTGCAGTCGGAGAAGCAGCCGCTGGTGATGGGCATCGCGCTGCACCCGTACCTAGTGGGCCAGCCCTACCGGCTGCGCCACCTGCGTCGGGCGCTGCGCCACATCGACGCTGTTGCCGGCGGCGGCGTGTGGCTGACGACGCCGGGCGCCATCTGCCGCCATGTCGAAAGCCTGGCCGGCGCCGCCACCGGGCCGGCGCCATGAGCAGCAGCCGCAAGCCCCGCCGAGTGGGCGTGCTGGGCCTGGGCACGATGGGCGGGCTGATCGCACGCGCGCTGGTCGAAGCCGGCCACACCGTCATCGGGCACGACCCCGTGCCCGCGGCCCGCGCGCGGCTGCGCCGCAACGGCGGCCGGGCCTTGAAGTCCAACGCTGAGGTCGCGCGCTCGGCCGAGGTGCTGATCAGCTCGCTGCCCAGCGCCGCCGCCTTGCATGCCGTGGTGACCGAACTGCAGGCCGCGGGCGCGCCGGCCACGCGCCAGCTGCTCATCGAGACCAGCACGCTGCCGCTGGCCGACAAGCTGGCCGCCGCCACCGCGCTGCGGCGACAGGGCCGGGCGATGGTGGACGCGCCCATCAGCGGCACGGCCACGCCAACGCCCAAGCAGGTGTGGGTGATGTACCTCAGCGGCAGCGTCGCCGCCTGCCGCGAAGCGGCGGTGCTGGCGAGCGCGTTCACGCTCAGCGCGCCGCGCATCGGCCCGCTTGGCGACGGCACCAAGCTCAAGCTGGCGGCCAACCATCTGGTGGCCATCTACAACGTGGCTTATGCAGAGCTGGTGACGCTGTGCCGCCGCATGGGGCTCGACCCCGCCGTGGCGCTGCAGCACATCGGCCACAGCCCCTACATCGGCACCGGCGCGATGCGGCTGCGGGTGCCGTTCATGATCGCGCGCCAGTACGAACCGGCGACGATGAAGATGGTGCTGTGGCAGAAGGACATGCAGGTCATCGGCGACATGGCGCGCGCGGTGCACTGCCCGACGCCGCTGCTCGACGCCTGCCGGCCGATCTACACCGCGGCCCTGGCCATGGGCCTGGCCGAGGCCGACACCGCCGCCACGGCCGAGGTGCTGGCGCGTATGGCCGGTGACGAAGGCTGAGCCTCCTCGGACCTTTTGCCACGCCCTGGAGAACACGCCCGCGGGTTTACGAGATCGCCGCGCACGGACCGCGACCGTACGATGGTGAAAGCGCTTTCAGGTTGCTCTTGCCATTGATCATCTCTTGCCATGGATGATCGGCGTGAGCGCCGTTTGCCGTGTCTGCGTGAGATGCCCAACTTCTGCTCCTCGTCCACTCACCCGCGCCGCCGTGCCGTGCTCGGCGCTGCCATGGCCTCATCGCTGCCACTGCCGGCGCTTGCCACCGCGCGGCCGCGCCTGAGCATCGCCGCCTTCCCGATGATTGACGAGATCGTGAAGGCGGCTCTGCCGCAATGGCGGCGGCTGCACCCGCAGGTCGACATCGAAGTCGTCAGTCGGCAGTACGGCGACCATCACACCGCGATGACGACGGCGCTGTCGACCTCGGTCTACCTGCCCGATGTGATGGCCCTGGAGGCGAGCTACCTCGGGCGCTTTTCTTCCGGCGGCGGCCTGGAGCGCCTGGCGGGGCCGCCGTACCAGGCCGAGACGCTGAAGGACGGCTTCGTCGGCTACGCCTATGCCGCCGGCCTGAACGCGCAGGGGCAGCCGGTGGCGGTGCCCACCGACATCGGCCCCGGCACGCTGCTGTACCGGCTCGACCTGCTCGAGAAGTCCGGCCTGCAAGTGACCGACCTGACCCCCAGCTGGGAAGCCTACGTCGAGGCCGGCGCCCGCATCAAGGCAGCCACCGGGGCCTACCTGATGGCCAACGCGCAGGCGCTGAAGGACATCCTCATCCGCACCGGCATCGGCCCGGATGAAGGTCTGTACTTCGGCCGCGACTCGCAGGTGCTGGTCACCTCGCCGCGTTTCGTGCGCGCGTTCACGCTGGCGCGCGAGGTGCGCCGGCGCAAGCTGGATGCGCGCGTCACGGCCTGGTCCAACGAGTGGGCCGAGGGCTTCCGGCGCGGCCGGCTGGCCACCGAGCTGTCGGGGGCCTGGATGGTGGGCCAGATGGCCAACTGGGTGGCGCCCGACACGCGCGGCCTGTGGCGTGCGGCGCATCTGCCCGGGGCCACCTTCGTGGGCTACGGCGGCACGTTCTACGCCATCCCGCGGCGGTCGGATCCGGCGCGCAAGCCGCTGGCCTGGGACCTGATCCGGCTGCTTGCGCTCGACCCGGGCCTGCAGCTCGCGGCCTTCAAGTCGCAGGACGCGTTCCCGGCCTTGCTGGCCACGCACGACGCGCCGTTCTTCGACGAACCGCTGCCCTTCCTCGGTGGCCAGCGGGCGCGGCAGCTCTGGCGCGAAGCGGCCCGGCGCATCGGCCCGGTGCGCGTGCACAAGCAGAACAACTTCGCCGACGAGGTGGTGGGCACCGAACTCGACAACGTGATGGACCGCGGCAAGGACATCGGCCTGGCGCTGGCCGACGCCGCGCGGCTGCTCGAACGGCGGGCCCGCCGCTGACCATGCGCCTGCCCAAAGCGCTCCGCCTGTCGCCCCGCTGGGCGCCTTACGTGCTGATCAGCCCGTTCCTGCTGCTGTTTGCGGTGTTCGGCGTGTTTCCGCTGCTGTTTTCGCTTTACCTGGCGTTCCAGGCCTGGGAGCCGACCAGCGGCCTGGACACGATGCAGTACGTGGGCCTCGGCAACTTCGTCTTTGCGCTGCAGGACCCCTGGTTCTGGAAGTCGCTGGAGAACACGGCCTGGCTGGCGCTGATGTCGGGCGTACCGCAGCACCTGGTGGCGATCCCGCTCGCGGCCTTCATCCACGCCTCGTTCAAGACCCTGCGCGACGGCGTGATCGGCGCCTACTTCGTGCCCTACATCACCTCCACGGTGGCGATTGCCATCCTCTTCAGCTCGCTGTTCTCCACCGACTTCGGGCTCATCAACGCCGGCCTGAAGGCCGCCTTCGGCATCGGCCATGTCGACTGGCTGGGCCAGCCCGAGAACGTGAAGCCCGCGATCGCGCTGATCGTGTTCTGGCGCTACGTCGGCTTCAACGTCGTGCTCTACCTCGCGGCCTTGCAGACGATTCCGCGCGACCTGTACGAGGCCGCCGACATGGACGGCGCCGGCCGCTACCAGCAGTTCTGGTACATCACGCTGCCGAGCCTTCGGCCGATGATCTTCTTCGGCGTCACGCTCAGCGTGATCGGCGGGCTGCAGCTATTCGAGGAGCCCTTCGTGCTGACCGGCGGCCGCGGCGGGCCCGACCAGGCGGGCATGACCTCGGCCGTGTACCTGTACCGCATGGCCTTCGACTTCAACGACTTCGGCGGTGCGAGTGCGATGTCGTGGGTGCTGTTCGTGTTCGTCGCGGCGCTCACCTGGGTCACGAACCGGCTGCTGCGCCCGAAGGGGCCCGACGCATGAACGGCACCCGGCTGTCGTCGTGGGCCGCCTACGCGGTGGTGGGCGTGGGCGCGCTGATCATGATGGCGCCGTTCTGGTTCATGTTCGTCTTCGCGACGCACTCGCGCAGCGAGATCTTCAACCTGCCGCCGCCGCTGTGGTTCGGCGACGACCTGGCGGCGAACCTGAAGATCCTGACCGAGCGGCTGCCGTTCTGGCGCAACCTGGGCTGGAGCCTGTATGTGGCGCTGATGTCGACGGCGCTGACGCTGCTGTTCTGCTCGATGGCCGGCTACGCCTTCGCGCTGATGGAGTTCCGCTTCAAGAAGGCGCTGTTCGTGCTCGTGATGGCGACGATGCTGCTGCCCTCGTTCATGAACATGATCCCGAGCTTCCTGATCATGGACTGGCTGGGCTGGATCGACACCCACCGCGCGCTCTACATCCCCGGTGCGGCCAGCGCGTTCGGCATCTTCCTGATGCGCCAGTTCGCGTCGACGGCGGTGCCGAAGGAGCTGATCGAGGCCGCCCGCATGGACGGCTGCGGCGAGATGGGCATCTACTGGCGCATCGTGCTGCCGCTGCTGCGGCCGGCGCTGGGCACGCTGGGGCTGATCACCTTCATCGCCAGCTGGAACAACTTCATCGGCCCGCTGATCGTGATGCGCAGCGCCGACAACTACACGCTGCCGCTGGCGCTGCGCAGCCTGCAGACGACGATGAACACCGAGTGGGGCGCGCTGATGACGGGCTCGGCGATCGCAACGATTCCGCTGCTGCTGCTATTCGTGGTGTCGTCGCGCCAGCTCATCGCCGGCCTCACGGCAGGCGCGGTCAAGTGAACGGCCTGCGGGCAAGGGGCTGAAGGCATGGGACAAGTCACGCTGCGGGGTCTGCGCAAGAGCTTCGGTGCGGTCGATGTCATCCGCGGCGTCGATCTCGAGGTGAACGACGGCGAGTTCATGGTGTTCGTCGGCCCCAGCGGCTGCGGCAAGAGCACGACGCTGCGCATGATCGCGGGCCTGGAGACCATCACGGCCGGCGAGCTGCTGATCGACGGTCAGCGCGCCAACGACATGCGCCCGGCCGACCGCGGCGCGGCGATGGTGTTCCAGAGCTATGCGCTATACCCGCACATGACGGTGGCACAGAACATGGGCTTCGCGCTGAAGATGGCCGGCGTCGGCAAGGCCGAACGGGCCGTGCAGGTGGGCCGTGCGGCCGAGATCCTGCGCATCGGCGACCTGCTCGACCGCTACCCGAAGCAGCTCTCCGGCGGCCAGCGGCAACGCGTGGCCATCGGCCGCGCCATCGTGCGCAAGCCCAAGGTCTTTCTGTTCGACGAGCCGCTGTCCAACCTGGACGCCGCGCTGCGCGTGAACATGCGCATCGAGCTCGCGCGGCTGCACCGCGAGCTCGGCGCGACGATGATCTACGTCACGCACGACCAGGTCGAAGCCATGACGATGGGCGACCGCATCGCGGTGTTCCACGGCGGCCTCGTCGAGCAGCTGGGCCGGCCGCTCGAGCTGTATGAACGGCCGGCGAACCAGTTCGTCGCCGGCTTCATCGGCGCGCCGCGCATCAACTTCGTCGAGCGCCCGCAGCCCGAGGCCAGCGCCGCCCACCGGGCGCTCTGGGACGCGCTGGCGCCCGCCAGCGGCACGGCCCCGGCGCGGCGAATCGGCTTGCGGCCCGAGCACCTGCAGGTGGCGGATGCCGGGCAGGGCGTGCCCGCCTCGGTGGAGCTGGCCGAGCACCTCGGTGACGTGTCGATCGTGCACCTGCGCGTCGATGGCCTGGCCGAGCTGCTGGCGGCCAAGGTGCCCGCCGGCCGCAAGAACCTGGACGCGGGTGCACGTGTCGGCCTGCGGCCCGATGCGGCGGGGGCGCTGGCCTTCGATGCCGACGGACGGCTGATCGCGTGAGCGCACAGACGCGGCATCGACACGGCTCAACGGCCGTTGCCGCGCCGCATGACGAGCCGCCAAGAGCTCGCAAAGAGCTCGCCACGAGCCCGCCACGAGCCCGCCACGAGCCCGCTTGTCCCGCGCCTTGCCCGACCCCCGTACATCCACTAGGACACAAGCCTCGCCAGCGAAGCTAAGCTGCTGAAAGCGCTTTCATCCAGAGTCCCGCCAGGGGTTCGGCCGATGCATGTCAGCCGCTGATCGGTACCTGATCGCAATGCCCATGTCGAGACAGATCACCTTGGAGACGCTGTGAGTCAAGCTTCCTACCCGAACCGCAGCCCACAGGCCCGTCGCCCGAGCTTCCGCGTCACCGAACTCGCTGCCGCCTGCGCCGTGGCGCTGGCCGGTGCTGGCACCGCGCTGGCGCAGCAAGCGCCTTCGGCCAAGCCTCCGGCGCCCGAAGTGGCGCAGACCGTCATCATCAAGGGCATCCGCTCCAGCCTCGAGTCGTCGCTGAGCATGAAGCGCGACGGGCAGGGTGTCGTCGACGGCATCTCCGCCGAGGACATCGGCAAGTTCCCCGACACCAACCTGGCCGAGTCGCTGCAGCGCATCAGCGGTGTCTCGATCGATCGTTCCATCGGCGAGGGCTCGCGGGTCACCGTTCGGGGTGTCGGCCCCGACTTCAACCTCGTCCTGCTCAATGGCCGGCAGATGCCGGCGTCCAGCATCGCGGACACGGGTGCCTCCAACTCGCGTGCCTTCGACTTCGGCAACCTGGCCTCCGAGGCCATCGCCGGCATCGAGGTCTTCAAGACCAGCCGCGCCAGCACGCCCACGGGCGGCATCGGCGCCACCATCAACATCAAGACGGCGCGTCCGCTCGACAACCCGGGCATGCGCGGCAGCTTCGGCATCAAGGGTGTCGTCGACAGCTCCAACAGCCGCCTGCCCAGCACGATGGCGGGCGATGAGTTCACGCCCGAGGTCTCGGGCATTTACAGCAACACCTTCGGCGGCGGCAAGTTCGGCGTCGCGATCAGCGCCAGCTACCAGGAGCGCGACCTCGGCTACAACCAAGCAGCGGTGGGTGGCGGCTGGATTGTCAGCCGCGGCAATGCCGGTGCTTTGGCGAGCGCGACCACCGCGCCCCCGGCCGACATCACGAACAAGCCCAAGGCCGATGACCTGTACTCGCTGCCGCAGAACCTGATCTACAGCGTCAACGGCGTGCAGCGCCAGCGCACGAACGGCCAGCTGACGCTGCAGTACGCGCCGGCGAAGAACCTCACCGCGACGCTCGACTTCACCTACTCCGAGCTGAAGCTGCAGACCAAGCGCAACGAGCTGTCCGCCTGGTTCAACTTCGGGCCCTCGTCGAGTTCGTGGACCGACGGCCCGATCGCCAGCCCGAAGTTCTATTCCGAAACACTGGGCCCGGGTACCTCGCCCGCACGCCGCGGACTCGCCGACCTGGCCATGGCCGGGGCCGACTACGCAACCAAGAACGAGAACAAGTCGACCGGCCTGAACCTCGCGTGGCGGGTGTCCGACCGGCTGCGCGTCGAGTTCGACATCCACTCGTCGACCGCCGAGTCCGGCGCCGACAGCCCCTACGGCTCGAACAACTCGCTGGGCACCGCTAGCTTTAACCGGGCCACCACGGCGGTCGACTTCACCCGGGACTTCCCGGTGCTGAGCATCTTCGACTCCGACATCAACCCCGCGCTGATGAAAGGGACGGGCTCGTCGTTCCGCAACAGCTACATGAAGTCGGCGGTGGACCAGGCCCAGCTGAGGGGCCAGTTCAAGCTCACCGACGACTCGAAGCTGGACTTCGGCTTGAGCCTGAACAAGGTCAAGAACCGCAGCGCGTTCGCCAACGTCCAGCAGGACGACTGGGGTGGTTCGCTGTCGGAGGTGACCGACTTCCCCGACCGGATCTGGCGTGCTGACCAAATTCGCCCGTACTTCTCTCAGATCAGCGGCAGCGGCAGTTCGGCCCTGTACAACCAGTTCTTCACCTGGGACTTCAAGACCGTTCGCGACCTGACGTCCAAGGCACGCGCGGCCCGCGCCGCGGCGGCGGCGGCCGAAGCGGTGCGCTTGGCAGGCGGCAGTGATGCGGCCCAGGCCCAGGCTGCGAACGCGGCCTCGGCCCAGACCCTGGCCCAGTTCATGCCCACCGGCAACTTCACGACCGATCGTCTGGTCAAAGAGGAGTCGCAAAGCGCCTACCTGCAGTACGTGAAGGACTGGGACTGGGTGATGCCCGCACGTGCGGCCATTGGCGTGCGCATTGAGAAGACCGATGTCACCTCGTCGGCCCTGGTGCCCGTGGCCACCGGCATCAACTGGACGGCGGCGAACGAGTACCCGATCCAGTTCGCATCGTCGCCCGGGTTCACCACGCTCACTGGAAACTACCAGCACGTGCTGCCCAGCATCGACTTCGACATCGACCTGCGCTCCGACCTGAAGGGCCGCGCCAGCTATGGCGAGAGCATCGGCCGCCCCCTTTGGAGCGACATCCAGGGCGGACAGACGCTCAACGCGCTGGCCCGCGTCGACGGCGGCACCGGACAGCAGGGCAACCCGGCGCTGAAGCCGCTGAAGTCGAAGAACCTCGACTTCGCCCTGGAGTGGTACTACTCGAAGGGCAGCTACGCCGCGGTGAGCTACTTCCGCAAGCAGATCAACAACTACATCGGCGTCACGCAGATCAACGCCACGCCCTTCAACCTGCGCACGCCCGTCAAGGGTGCGTTCTGGAACGAGGCCGTCACGGCCCGCTGCGGCGACGAAGACCCGGTCTGCATCCGCCAGTACATCTTCGACACCTACAACGGCCGCTTCGGTGTCGACGCCGCGACGGGCACCATCCCCGCGCAGCCTGGCGACCCGATCGCCAACTTCCGCATCAACGCCCCGGCGAACCAGCGCTCGGACTCGCTGGACGGGATTGAACTCAACGTCCAGCACATGTTCGGACGCAGCGGCTTCGGCATGGCGGCGAACTACACGATCGTCAACTCCGGTCTCAAGTACGACAACAGCTCGGTCGGCGAACAGTTCGCACTCGAAGGCGTGAGCGACTCGGCCAACCTGGTGCTGTTCTACGAAACCGACAAGTGGCAGGTGCGTGCGGCCTACAACTGGCGCGACAAGTTCCTGTCGGGCCGCTTCGACGGCAAGGGGCCGAACCCGGTCTACACCGAGGCCTACGGCCAGTTGGACATCAACGCGTCCTACAACCTGACGGACAGGCTGACGGTGCACGCCGAAGTCATCAACGCCACCGACGGCGTGCAGCGGCTGCACGGCCGTGCCAAGGAGCAGGTGCTGTACGTCACGCAGACCGGTCCGCGGTTCATGTTCGGCGCCAACTACAAGTTCTAGTCGCCCGCAAGGGCAGCAGGACCGAAGCAGCCGCTGTCTCCAGCGGCTCTTTGCTTTCAAAATGGGCGGCGTGAGCAACACAGTCAGGCAGGTGGTCGTCGTCGGCGGTGGATCGGCAGGTTGGCTGACGGCCGCGGTGCTGGCGGCCGAGCACGGGCCAAGCGCCGGCGGCCGGCTGAAGGTGACGCTGCTCGAGTCGCCCGACATCGGCCCCATCGGCGTGGGCGAAGGCACCTGGCCGACGATGCGCGACACCCTGCGTACGGTGGGTGTGTCCGAGACCGACCTGTTCCGCCACTGCGATGCGGCCTTCAAGCAGGGGTCCCGCTTCGACGGCTGGGTCGATGGCAGCCCGGCCGACCACTACCACCACCCCTTCGTGCTGCCCCAGGGCTACACCGAGGCCCGGCTGGCGGCGGCCTGGCTGCAGCAGCACGCTAGCGCGGTGCCCTTTGCCGACCTGGTGAGCTTCCAGCCGCACCTGTGCGCGCAGGGCAGGGCGCCCAAGCAGGCGACGACACCCGAGTACGCCGCCGTGGCCAACTACGGCTACCACTTCGACGCCGGCAAGTTCGGGCTCCTGCTCAAGCGCCATTGCATCGAGACGCTGGGCGTCGAGCACCTCGTCGATCACGTCGTCGGCATCCACAGCCACGACAACGGCGACATCGCCTCGCTGCAGACCCAGGCGCTGGGCGCCGTGGCCGCCGACCTGTTCGTCGACTGCACGGGCCTGGCGTCCTTGCTGCTGGGCCGGCACTACGGGGTCGAGTTCGTGTCGCAGCGGCACGTGCTGTTCAACGACAGCGCGCTGGCCGTGCAGGTGCCGTACGTCCGCGAAGACAGCGCCATCGCGTCGCAGACCATCGCCACCGCGCAGGAAGCCGGTTGGGTGTGGGACATCGGCTTGCCCACGCGCCGCGGCGTGGGCCATGTCTACTCCAGCGCCCACACCTCCGACGACGCAGCCGAGGCCGCGCTGCGGCAGTACGTGCAGCGCACCGGCGGGCCCAAGGACATGCCCTCGCCGCGCAAGCTGTCGTTCCAGCCGGGCTACCGCCGCAAGTTCTGGCACCACAACTGCGTGGCCATCGGCCTGGCGGCCGGGTTCGTCGAGCCGCTGGAGGCCTCGGCGCTGGCGCTGGTCGAGCTGTCGGCGGCGCTGCTCAGCGACGAGATGCCCGCGACACGGGAAGCGATGGACATCGTCGCGCAGCGCTTCAACGACAGCTTCCGCTACCGCTGGGAACGCGTGATCGACTTCCTGAAGCTGCACTACGCGCTGACACGGCGCAGCGACAGCGCGTACTGGCGCGACCACGTGGCCGACGAACACGTGCCCGCGCGGCTGCGCGAGCTGCTGCTGCTGTGGCGCCACCGGCCGCCGTCGCGCCGCGACTTCGACCGCGTCGAAGAGCTGTTCCCTTCGGCGAGCTACCAGTACGTGCTGTTCGGCATGGGCTTCCGGCCGGAGCCGGGTGCCTATGCGCAAGCGCGCGATGACGCCGAGCGGGCCGACCGCTACTTCCGCGAAGCCGCCACGCTCACGCGCAAGATGCTGCCGGCGCTGCCCGCCAACCGCGAGCTCATCGAACACATCCAGCGCCATGGCATGCTGCGGGTGTGAGCCGCAGCCCGGCGTGTTCCCCGCTCCCCACCGTCGCCGCCCGCCCCCATGACCCGACCCGTCCTGCTGAACAACATCGACCACCAGGCCCTGCGTGTCATCACCCGGCGGGGTGCCGAGTACGGCGACGCGGTCATGTCCGCCGTCACCTTCGCGGCCGAGTTCCGCAACCTGCAGGCGCACTACCCGATCGTCTTTCGCAAGACGGCTGACGGCAGCACTTTCGAACCGCTGGCCTTGTTCGGCTTCGAGGAAGGCAGCAACCTGTTCCTGAGCCCGCAGGGCTGGGACGCACCTTGCCTGCCACTGGCCATCGAACGGCTGCCCTTCTACATCGGCCTGGAGGGCGACGAGCGCGTGATCCACGTCGACCTGGACAGCCCCCGACTCAGCACGCGCGAGGGTGAGGCGCTGTTCCTGCCGCACGGCGGCAGCAGCGAGTTCCTGAACCACATGAGCTCGGTGCTGCGCGCCATCGACGAAGGGCTGCAGAGCACGCCCGAGTTCGTGGCCGCGCTGCTGCAGCACGACCTGCTCGAACCCTTCGTGTTCGAGGCCGAGCGGGCTGCCGGCGGAACCCTCCTCCTGGCCCAGCTCTACACCGTGCACGAAGAGCGGCTGCAGGCGCTGGCGGGCCCCGCGCTGCAAGCGCTGCACCGGGCCGGCTACCTGCAAGCGGCCACCATGGCGATGGCCTCGCTGTCGCAGTTCCGCGCGCTCATCGAGCGCCAGAACCGGGTCGACCGTGGCCGGGATTGAGCCGCCGGGCGCGCCGGTGCGCGAGCTGCACGGCGTGGATCCCCAGGCCATCGCCGACGACATCCTGAGCTCGACCGAGCCGCTGCTCTTGCGCGGTCTCGTCGCGGAGTGGCCCGCGGTGCGTGCCGCGCGCGAGTCGGCCCAGGCCGGCCTGGCCTACCTGCGCGCCCA
This sequence comes from Rubrivivax sp., assembly GCA_027487585.1. GTDB lineage: Bacteria > Pseudomonadota > Gammaproteobacteria > Burkholderiales > Burkholderiaceae_C > Rubrivivax. The sequence continues at coordinate 2,515 of JAIYDH010000280.1, read as the reverse complement.
TTGCCGCGACGCCACGGTGGGCGCCTGGCGCGGCGCGCCCGAGATCGGCGGGCGCTTCTTCTACAACCACGACATCAGCGGCTTCAACTTCGAGCCGCAACGGCTGAAGCTCGGCGCCGTGCTCGACGAGCTGGAGCGCCTCCATCCGCTCGACCACCCGCCAGCGCTGTACGTGGGCTCGACCACGGTGGACACCAGCCTGCCAGGCTTGCGCGACGCCAACGATGTGGCGCTGGGCGACCGGCAGGCCTTGATGAGCATCTGGATCGGCAACCAGACACGAATCGCCGCCCACCACGACCTGCCCGACAACCTGGCCTGCGTGACGGCGGGCCGCCGCCGCTTCACGCTGTTTCCGCCGGGCGAGCTGGCCAACTTGTACATCGGCCCGCTCGACCTGACGCCGGCCGGGCAGGCCATCAGCCTGGTCGACTTCGCGCAGCCCGACTTCGAGAAGTTCCCGAAGTTCGCACAGGCACTGGCCCAGGCCCAGGTGGCCGAACTGGAAGCCGGCGACGCGATCTTCATTCCCAGCATGTGGTGGCATCACGTCGAGGCGCTCGAGCGCTTCAACGTGCTGGTGAACTACTGGTGGCGGCAATCGCCCGCGCACATGGACTCGCCGGCGAACGCCTTGCTGATGGCGATGCTGAGCGTGCGCGACCTGCCCCCGGCGCAGCGCCAGGCCTGGCAGCAGCTCTTCGAGCACTACGTGTTCGCGGCCGATGCGCAGCAGCTCGAGCACATCCCGCCGGCGGCCCGGGGCGGGCTGCAGCCGCTGGACGCCGATGCTGCGCGCGTGCTGCGGGCCCGCCTGCTCAGGAGCCTGAACCGATGAGCGCCGGCGCAGCCGCACCCGCACCCGTGCGGCGCGTCGTCATTGCCGGGGGCGGCACGGCCGGCTGGATGGTGGCGGCCGGGCTGTCCAAGAGCCTGGGCCCGCTGCTGGACATCCAGCTGATCGAGTCCGACGAGATCGGCACCGTCGGCGTGGGCGAGGCCACCATCCCCTCGCTGCAGACCTTCCACCGGCTGCTGGGCATCGACGAGCGCGCGTTCATGGCCGCGACGCAGGCCACCTTCAAGCTGGGCATCCGCTTCGAGAACTGGCGCGACCAGGGCCAGGACTACGTCCACGGCTTCGGCCTGACCGGCAAGGACCACTGGACCGCCGGCTTCCAGCACTTCTGGCTCAAGGGCCGCCAGCGGCAGATGGCGGCCGACTACGGCGCCTACGCGCTGGAGGTGCAGGCCGCGCAGCGCGGGCGATTCGCCCACCTGCCCGACGACGGGCTGCAGTACGCCTACCACCTGGACGCCACCGCCTACGCGCGCTTCCTGCGCAGCTTCAGCGAGGCGCTGGGCGTGCAGCGCATCGAAGGCAAGATCGTCGGCGTGCAGACCGACGCCACGGCCGCGCAGGTGCGTTCGCTGCGCCTGGACTCGGGGGCCGTGATCGAGGGCGATCTGTTCATCGACTGCACGGGCTTTCGTGGCCTGCTGATCGGCGAGGCGCTGAACGTCGACTACGAAGACTGGTCGCACTGGCTCTTCAACGACAGCGCGCTGGCGGTGCAGACGGCGTCGGTGGGCGACGCCGTGCCCTACACCCGGTCCATCGCCCACCCGTGGGGCTGGCAGTGGCGCATCCCGCTGCAGCACCGCGTGGGCAACGGCCTCGTGTACAGCAGCCGCTTCGTCGACGAGTCGCAGGCGCGGCAGGCGCTGCTCGCCGGCATCAAAGGCGAGTTGCTGACGCAGCCCCGCGCGATCAAGTTCCGGCCCGGCCAACGGCGCCAGGTCTGGCGCGGCAACTGCATCGCCGTCGGCCTGTCGAGCGGGTTTCTCGAGCCGCTGGAGTCGACCAGCATCTACCTGATCCAGCGCGCCATCATCCGGCTGGTGCAGATGTTCCCGGCCGGCGGCATCAGCGTGGCCGACATCGACGAGTTCAACGCGCAGACGCGCTTCGACATCGAGCACGTGCGCGACTTCATCGTGCTGCACTACCACGTGACGAACCGGCACGACTCACCCTACTGGCAGGCCTGCCGCGGCCTGGCCTTGCCGGCCTCGCTGCAGCACCGCATCGAGCTGTTCCGCGAGACCGGCCGCGTCTTCCGCGTGGCCGGCGAGTTGTTCGCCGAGAACTCGTGGATCCAGGTGATGCTGGGGCAGGGCCTCGTGCCCGACCAGCACCACCCGGTCGCCCACCTGATGGGCGACGCCGAGTTGGCGCGCTTCCTGGAGGGCATCCGCACATCCGTGGAGCAGACGGTGTCGAAGCTGCCGCCGCACCAGGCCTATGTCGAGCAGTACTGCGGCACGGGTCCGAGGCGAGCCAGGGCGCCGTAGACGAAGGCCGCCGCTGTGTCGGCGGTACGAGGGAAATCCGCTAGACGGCCCCTATTGCCAGTTCTCGCGCCCTTGCCTATGCTTCTTTGAAACCGCTTTCAAGACTCGGCCGACCGCCCTTTGGCCTCGGCTTTCGCCAGGGAAACCGCCATGTACCAGC
>JAIYDH010000037.1 GCA_027487585.1 Rubrivivax sp. | reverse complement strand
CTCGGGCCCGAGCAGTCGGCCTTCTCGGCCGGCCTGGGCTCGTTCTACGGCCTGGCCCTGAAGACGCTGGGCGTGGGCCTGCTGGCCATCGCGGCCGTGGTGGCGGTGGTGCTGGGCGCCGGCGCGCTGATGGGCCTGCTGCAAGAGGGCGGCAAGTCCATGGTGGTGGTGCTGACGGTCGTGTCCATGATGCTGTCCTACCTGTTCGTGTTTGCGCTCGCGGGCGGCTTCTGGACGGCGCGGCTGCAGAACCTGTGCTGGGGCCGCACGGCCAGCCGGCACCTGCGCTTCGTCAGCACGCTGCGGGCGCGGGCGCTGGCCGGGCTGTGGTTCAAGAACACGCTGCTGGTGATCGTGACGCTGGGGCTGTACTTCCCGTTCGCGCAGGTGGCCAGCGCGCGGCTGCGGCTGCAGGCAATGTCGGTGGTGTCGACGCTCGACCCCGACGAACTCGTGGCCCGCGCCGGCAGCGGCGACGAAGCCGCGGCGGGCGACGCCGCCGGCGACCTGCTCGGCTTCGACATCGGGCTCTGAGGGCGGCATGCCCGGCGTCATCGCGGCCACCTGGTACGACGGCACGCAGGCGCGCGGGCGTGCCGTGCAGGCCGAGCTCGACGGCGTCACGCTCTGGCTGCAAGACGAGGCCGGCGTGCGGCAGGGCATCGCACTGGCGCAGGTGCAATGGCCCGAGCGCACACGCCACGGTCAGCGCGTGGCGCAGTTGGCACGCCACGGCTCGCTGGTTTTTGCCGATGCCGCCGCCTTCGATGCCTGGCGCCAGGCGCAGGGCCACCGCGAGAGCTGGGTGGTGCGTGCGCAGCAGCACTGGCGCGCCACGCTCGCGGCCACGGCCGGGCTGGTGCTGCTCAGCGCGGCGGGCTACGTGTGGGGCGTGCCCTGGGTGGCGCGCAGCGTGGTGGCCGTCACGCCGCCGGCCGTGGAGCAGGCCGTCGGCGACGCCGCGCTGGCGCAGCTGAAGGAAGGCCTGTTCCGGCCGACACAGACGCCCGCGGCTGTGCAGGCCCAGTGGCGTGAGCGGCTGCAGGCCGCGCTGCAGCAGGCCTACCCGGAGGGTGCCACGCCCTGGCAGCTGCACTTCGCCGGCGGCGGCCGGCTGGGCGCCAACGCGGTGGCGCTGCCGGGCGGCCACATCGTCATCACCGACGAGCTGCTCGAGCTGCTCAAGGGCGCCGACGATGCCGTGCTCGGCGTGCTGGCGCACGAGCACGGCCACGTGAAGCGCCAGCACGGCCTGCACGCCGTGGTGCGCTTCGGCCTCGTGTCGGCGGCCACCTCGGTGGCGCTGGGCGACTTCAGCGCCGTGCTGGCCGGCGTGCCGGCCTTGCTGGCGCACATGGGCTACTCACGCGATGCTGAGCGCGAAGCCGATGCCGACGCCGCCTTCGTGCTGCGCGCCGCGGGGCGCGACCCGGCGGCGATGGTGGTGCTGTTCGAGCGGCTCGGCGGCCGGGCCGCGAAGTCGGGCGAGACCGAGGGCGGCGGGCTGCCGATCGCGTTTGCGTCTCACCCGGCCGATGCCGAGCGGGTGCGCTTCTTCCGCGAGGCCGCGGCGCGCGGCGTGACGCCACCGCCGCTGCGCTGAGGGCGGCCCTTCGACAGGCTCAGGGCAAACGGAGGTGGGGTGTGGGCAGGCCCTTCGACAGGCTCAGGGCGAACGGGGGGGGAAGACCGTTCGAAAGGAGGAAGGCCGTTCGGGCTGAGCCTGTCGAAGCCCTGCTGGCGTGCAGCCGCCTACCAGCGCAGCTCGAACCGGCAGGCATCGTCGCCGCAGGCCTCGCAGGCCGTCTCCCGCACGTGCGTGTCACCCTGCACCAGCACCTGGAACAGGCGTTCGAACGTGGCGGCGTAGTAATCGCAGGCCGGCACCCCCGCCCGCAGCCCGCGGCACAGCGGGTTGTCGCGGATTTCCAGCACCAGCGGGCGCCCGCCGCGCGGCAGCGTGGCGCTGAAGCGGCCGCTGCCGGCAAACGTCCAGGCGTGGCGCGTGATCGCCGCCACCAGCACGCGCGCGGCCAAGCCGGCCGGCAGCAGCTTGAGCAGCCGCTGCACCGGCTTCGGGATGCGGTGGCCCAGCAGGTAGTCGGCGGTGGCGCGGCCCGCGGCGCGCGCCACGGCGGCCGCTTCGTCAGCCGGCAGCGCCTGGCGCAGCGCGGCGTGCAGCGCACGCACCTCGTCTTCGCGCACCATCTGCTCGGGCGGGCGGCGCCAGTGCTGCAGCAGACCGGCGCGCTCGAACACCGATTCCGCAAACGCCGTGCCGCGCCAGGCCGGCAGCACCTGGCGGATGCGCGTGATGGCGTTGGGCCCGATCAGCCCGGCGGTGGCGGGGGCAGCGACGGCGCTCATCTCAATCCGCCGCGGCCGACTGCCGGTGCGACAGGGCCGCCTCGGTCTCGTCGTCGGAGAGCTGGCCGCCTCCTCCGCACGCCGACGCAGCCGACGCAGCCGACGAGGCCTGAGCCGCCTCCACCACGCCGATGGCCGCCAGCGCCGCGGCCGCGATGTCCTCGCCCTTCTTGCGCCGCATCTCGATCTTCGGGCCGTGCATCGTCACCCAGTTCTCATCCGCCGCGGCAATGGCCTGGGCGTCGGGCCGCTCGTGCACCCGCGCGTCGGCAAACTGGAAGTCGACTTTCTTCTTGCTCTGCGGCCCCCAGTAGCCCACACGGCCGAGGTCGTAGAAGGTGCGCTCGAAGCCGCTCTTCAAGAAGGCCTTCAGGCAGCCCATCAGGTACTTGCGCCGGAACTTGTCCTTCTCCCAGGGGTACTGGAAGAAGCTCTTGTTCATGAAGAAGCGGCGGTAGTTGTTCATCACGCGGTCGAGCAGCTCGGCGCGGTCCATCGCGTCGGGCTTCATGATCGGCGTGACGAAGTTGTATTTCTCGAAGTCGAACACCTCGACCTTGTCGCCGAGCTCCTGGAACAGGTCCGAGAAGGGCCAGGGCGTGTACATCGCCCAGTTGGCCATGTCGGGGTTCCAGTCGCGCGCCATCTGGTAGGTCTCTTCCAGCGTCTCGGCGGTTTCGTTCTCGAGGCCGACGATGAACTGCGCCTCGGTCACGATGCCGGCTTCGCGCAGCAGCCGGATGGCCTTCTTGTTCTGCTCGATCGTGGTCTCTTTGTTGAAGCGCTCCAGCTTCAGCTGCGCCGCCGCCTCGGTGCCCAGGCTCACGTGTACGAGGCCGGCCTGGCGGAACATCGGCAGCAGCTTCTCGTCGCGCAGGATGTCCGTCACGCGGGTGTTGATGCCCCACTGCACCTTGGCAGGCAGCCCGCGCGCGATGAGTTCCTCGCAGAAGGCGATGAACTTCTTGCGGTGGATCGTCGGCTCCTCATCGGCCAGGATGAAGAAGCCGACGCCATGGTTGTTGACGAGGTCCTCGATCTCGTCGACCACCGCCTTGGGCTCGCGGATGCGGTAGTCGCGCCAGAACTTCCACTGGCTGCAGAAGGTGCAGGTGAAGGGGCAGCCGCGCGCGAAGTTGGGAATGGCCACGCGCACGCCGAGCGGGATGTAGATGTACTTGTCCCACTCGAGGATGCTCCAGTCGGGCTTGATGCGATCGAGGTCTTGAATGGGCGGCTCGGCCGGCGTGGCCACCACCGTGCCGTCGTTCGACGCGAAGGCGATGCCGAACACGGTGCTGCGGTCGCGCGCCCAGCTGCCGTCGTCGACGGCGCGCACGAAGTTCAGGAACACCTGCTCGCCTTCGCCGCGCACCACGGCGTCGATCCACGGCGCCTCCTTCAGCACCTGCGGGTACATGAAGGTGCCGTGGATGCCGCCGAGCACCGTGACGATGGCCGGGTTCACCTCCTTGGCGATCTTCAGCAGCCCCTCGGCCTTGTAGATGGCCGGCGTGATGGCGGTGCAGCCGACGATGTCTGGGCGCAGCTCCGCGATGCGCGCGCGCACGGCCTCGTCGTCGAGGTGGTGCGTCATCGCGTCGACGAAGTGCACGTCGGTGTAGCCGCCGGCCTTGAGGTAGCCGGTGAGGTAAGCCACCCAGGCGGGCGGCCAGTTGCCGGCGATCTCGGCGCCGCCAGAGTGGTAGTTGGGGTGAATCAGCAGCACGCGCATCGGGGGCTCCCTCTGATGGGACCACCACGCTAGGGCTGGGGCTGGGCCGGCACCTTGTGTTGTGTCAACTGATCTGGACATTCCGCGGTGTTCGTCGCAACGACGTCGGAGCGACCGGTGCTCGCTAAACTCGGCGCCAGCCCTTCCAGAACACAGACCGCCCGGGCTTGGCGGCGCGGAGACACGATGTCCGAAACCACGGGGTGGCAGCACGCCACGCTGGCCTGGCTGCGCCGTGGTGCGCAGGCGCTGCTGGTGACACTGGCCGTGGCCGGCTGTGGCGGTGGAGGGGGCGGCGACAGCAGCCCGCCCTTCACGGTGACGCTGAACCGCAGCACGGTCGAGCTGACCATGCTCTACGGCACGGCACCCCCCACGATCCAGGTGATCGCCACCGGCTCGGGCACGCTGCCGTCCACGCTGTACGTCGCCGCGCATGTGGAGGGTGTGGGCATCGATCCGGCCATCGTGGGCGTTTTCGCCGGCACCCAAGGCACCTTCACCCTGCAGGCTGCGCCTGGGCTGGAGCCCGGCACCTACACCGGGCGCGTGCTGCTGCTGGCCTGCAGCGACTCTGCCTGTGCCACGCGCATCGGCGGCACGCCGCTGCCGGTGAGCTACCGCGTTGTCGTGCAGCCCACGCTGCGCGCCACCCCGGCGGCGGTGAGCAAAAGCGTTGTGGGGGGCGGCACCGCGCAGCAGCGTGTCCGTGTGGGCCTGCCCGCTGACGTGAGCAGCTTCAGCCTCTCGGGCACGGACGCCTTGGCTTGGGTGCGCACCCGCATCGACGGATCGGACATCGTGCTCGACTTCCTGCCCTGGCGCTCGGGCACTTATGGCGGGTCGTTCGACATCGTTGCGGGCGGCAACCGCATTCCCGTGGTGCTGTCCTATGCCGTGCTGCCGCCGGCCGGCGGCGAACGCGACCTGGGCGTCGAGCCGGCGGCGCTGTCGCTCAGCAGCACCGAGGGCGCGCTCGGCGCCGCCCGGGCGCTGACCGTCACCCCCGCCAGTTGGGCCGGTGGCGTGCAGCCGGCCGTGAGCGTGCGCTACCCCGAGGGCCAGCCGAATGGCTGGCTGCAGGTCACGGCCGGCAGCGGCGGCGTATCGGTGGTGCCCGATGCGCGCGCGCTCGGCCAGGGCGCCTACACGGCGACCTTGGTGTTCACACCCGACGCACCGGCCGGCACGGTGCTGGTTCCCGTGGCGCTGAGCGTGGGCCCGGGGCTCGTGCGGCCAGCCGACGTGCCGGTGCGGCTGTTCGCCGAGACGGCGCCCACCGCGCTGGAAGGCCGGGCCGCCGTGCAGGTGGCGCAGGGGCCAGATGTCGCCTGGACCGCCAGCAGCAGCCAGCCCTGGCTGCGCCTGACCACCGCCAGCGGCACCACCGGCAGCAGCTCGGTGGCCTGGGTCGTGGACAGCACCGGCCTGGCCGCGCTGGCCAACTTCGAGGACCATGTGGCCACCATCACGCTGCGGGCCGCATCCGCGGTCTACACGCCGGTGAGCTTCGACGTGCGGGTCGAGAAGCGCCTGCCCGAGGTGCGCGTGCTCGGCCCCGCCACGGTGGTGAGCGGGCGACCGACGACGCTGACGGTGCGCGGCCGTGGCTTCCTGGCCGTCGCCGACCCCGCGGCCCGCTTCACGGCCGGTGGTCTGGCGGTGTCGGGGCTGACGCGGGTGTCCGACACGGAGCTGCAGCTGCAGCTCAACCCCACAGCGGCCGGATCGGCCGGGTTGCGGGTCGACAACGCCTTGGGCCTGCCGCCGGCGACGGCCACGCTGACGGTCGTGCCACCGCGCCGCTACGCGTACGCGAACGTGGCCAGCGGCGGCGCGAAGCGCGCGCTGGTGGTCGACGCGGCACGCCAGGCCGTGTATGCCGTCAACGTGGAGGGCGAGTCCCTGGTGCGTTACCGCTACGACGGCAGCCGTTGGGTGGCCGACTCGGCCGGGGTTCCGTCCATCCTGGATGCCGGCCTGTCGCCCGACGGGGAGCACCTGATCGTCACCGCGACACCAGGGCGGATCCGGCTGCTGGAGGCCGCCACGCTGACCACCGTCTTCACGCTCGACGTGCCCGGCGGCCTGGCGCGCGACCTCACCTACGTCGGTTACGGCGTCAGCACCACCAACGACGGGATGTCGTGGCTGCCGACCGGCAGCACCGGCTTCAACGAGTTGATCCGTTTCGACCACGCCACGCGCACACTGTTGCCGAGGCCTCTGCAGCCCGAGCTGCTCACCACCTTCTACGGGGGCCCTTGGTCCATGGTGTCGCGCGACGGCGGCACGCTTGCCGTGGTGCAGAGCGGCAGCGTCACGCCTTCACCGCCGGCGCTGGTGTGGCGCAGCCGCGATCCGCTGTTGCGGACCACGGGTGCCGACCTGAGCTTCTTCTACGAAGCCAGCTGGGCCGACGATGGCAGCCGTGTGCTGATCGACGGCCTGGAGGTGCGCGACGGCAACTTCGGCCTCGTCGGCCGCACGCGGCTGGACGGGCTCTCGGGCGGGCCTTGGGTGTCGATGCTCGGCGTGCTCAGCCCCGACGGCCGCCGCGCCTACGTGCTGGGCTACACCGACGCCTCGCTCTCGGGCGGCGGCGGCTTGCCGCGGGTGTTCGTGTTCGACAGCAGCACGGCCAGCGCCACGAGCACGGCGCTGCCGCTGCTGGGCCACATCGATCTGGCCCACTTTCCGGGCTGCCGCAGTTTCGGCACCAGCGACTGCCCGACGGTGCGGCCCCGGATGGCGATCTCACCCGATGGGCAGACGCTGTTCTTCGCCGGCAACGAGCGCTTCATCGTGCTGCCGGTGCCCGATGCTTTGGGCAGCAGCGGCGCAGCGGCAGCGGCACGCGCACGGCCGGCAGGCCCGACGGTGTGGCGCTGGCGCTGAAGCCCCGTTGCACCCGGCTCAGAACAACAACGACCAGATGATGGCGAACGCGAGCACGAACGACAGCGCCACGGCGTAGACCAGCGACACGGCCGTGGCGCGGCACCAGCGCCAGAACCAGCGGCCGCCGTACACGCGCTTGAGCGCCGCCAGCGCATACACCGGCACGAGCAGGATCGACACCACCGGCATCCACTCGAACGGCAGCAGCGTCAGCAGCAGGCACAGGAACCAGAACGCGTGCAGGTGCAGCGCGAACACCAGGTGCTCGGTGTAGCGCAGCCGGCGGTTCCAGTAGACGATCTTCTGGCACATCGCGAACAGCGGCACCATCAGGAACATCGCGCCGCCGAGGTTGCTGATGAAGCGGCCGCCGAGTTCCTCGGCCTCGCGCTGCAGGCCCTTGGGGTCGGTGTCGAGGCGGCGTTCGAGCCGCTTGCAGAACCACGCCGGCATGCCGCGGCAGAAGTACACGCCGTCCTTGAGGCCCACGCCGCGGCTCTCGCCAAACTCCAGGATGCTGTACTGGCCCTTGCGCAAGTCCAGGTCGCTGGGCATGCCGAAGTTCACATCGGTGCCGGCCACCAGACGCAGCAGCAGGATCGCGAGCACGCTGACCGTGAGGTACAGGCGCAGCGGCAGCACGTAGTGCTTGCGACGGCCGGCGAGGTACTGCCGGGTCAGCTCGCCGGGCTTGATCAGAAGCAGCTTCAGCGTGCGCCACAGCGCGCCTTCGGTGCTGAAGTAGGCACCGCCAAACTGCTGCACGAACTCGCCCAGGGTGGGGGCGCGCACGCGGCTTTCCTGGCCGCAGGCGGGGCAGAAGGCCGGTGGCGGCGCATCGAAGGCGTGGCCGCAGTTGGCGCAGGCGGTGGGCGCCAGGTGGGCGTCGGGGCTCGGGGCCATGGCTGTGCCGTGCGCCGTGCTCAGATCATGAGCGCCACCAGCGCCGTGACGGCCACGATGCTGGCCACCAGCACCAGGTGCACCACGCTCAGCAGCGCGCCGCGCCACACCAGGCCCCAGGCGCGGCCGCCGTAGACGCGGCGGAAGGCCAGCCCGGCGTAAGCCGGGATCACCACCAACGCAGGCAGCAGCAGCCACGACGGCGCCGTCATCGTCAGCGCGACGACGAGGAACCAGAACGCGTGCAGGTGCAGCGCAAACACCAGGTGCTCGGTGTAGCCCATGCCGCGGTAGCGGTACAGCAGCGTCAGCACGCCGGCAAAGGCCGGCAGCAGCACCAGCATCACGACGCCCGCATTGCGCGCCATGCGGTCGCTGACGCGCTCGATCTGCACCAGCAGGTCGTGAGTGCTCATGTCGAGCTTGACCTGCAGGCGCTTGCATAGCCAGGGATTCAGCCCCTCGCAGTAGAAGCGGCCTTCGGTCACGCCGGCACGGCCGAAGCCCAGCTCCAGCGACACCTGCGTGGGCCGCTCGGCCAGCGCGGCGGCCAGGGCGGGGTCGTCCAGCACCGACAGCTCGATGACGCTGACCACCCGCATCACCACCAGCATCACCACCGTGGCCAGGCCGAACAGGCGCAGCGGCAGCACGTACTGGCGGCGCCGGCCGGTGAGGTACTGCGCCGTCAGCTCGCCCGGGCGCGAGAGCAGCATCTTCAGCGTCGCCCACATCGCGCCCTTGGGCGCGAGGTAGGTGTCGGTGAACTGGGCCCAGAACTCGCGCAGCGTCGGCGGGTTCAGGTTGGTGTCCTGCCCGCACACGGGGCAGAAGTTGGGGCGCGGCTCGGCCAGCGGCGTCTCGCAGTTGGTGCAGCGGCCGTCGATGGCGGCCATCATGATGCCGCGCACCTCGGTGCTGGGCACCGGCCGCAGGCCGAAGCGGCGGCGCCAGCGCATCGCCTTCAGCCCAGCGCCTCGTCGAGCACCTCGACCCAATGGCGCACGGGCGTCTCGGTGCCGGTCTGCAGGTGCTGGATGCAGCCGATGTTGGCGCTGACGATGACCTCGGCCTGCAATGGCGACAGGTTCGAGAGCTTGCGGTCGCGCAGCTGCGTGGCCAGCTCGGGCTGCAGCACGCTGTAGGTGCCGGCGCTGCCGCAGCACAGGTGGCTTTCGGCACTGGCCAGCTGCACCTCGAAGCCGAGCGCGCCCAGCGCCTGCTCGACCCCGCCGCGCAGCTGCTGGCCGTGCTGCAGCGTGCAGGGCGGGTGGAAGGCCAGCTTGCGTGGTGACAGCGCCTTGCCGCGGCCCTGCGTGGCTGCCTGCAGCTTGGGCAACAGCGTGGGCAGCAGGGCCGGCAGTAGCTCGGACAGGTCGCGCGTGAGCGCGCTGATGGCCGCGGCCTTGTCGGCGTAGTCGGGGTCGTGCGCCAGCGCGTGGCCGTAGTCCTTGACTGCTGCGCCGCAGCCGCTGGCGTTCATCACCAGCGCCTCGACCTTGCCCTGCGCCGTGAGGCCCTGGACCAGCGGCCACCAGGCGTCGATGTTGCGGCGCATGTCGGCCAGGCCACCTTCGTGGTCGTTCAGGTGCGAGCGGATGGCGCCGCAGCAGCCGGCGCCGTCGGCCACCAGCGTCTGGATGCCGGCGGCGTCGAGCACGCGGGCGGTGGCGCTGTTGATGTTGGGCATCATGGCCGGCTGCACGCAGCCCATCAGCATCAGCATCTTGCGCGGATGCTCGCGCGTGGGCCAGCGGCGGGCGCGCGCGGCCGCCCCGCCCGTGGCCGGCGCCGGCACCTTGGCCTTCAGCGCCGCCGGCAGCAGCGGCCGCACCAGCTGGCCGAGCTTCATCGCCGGGCCGAACATCGGCGACGTCAGCCCTTCCTTCAACAACCAGCGCACGGCCTGCTCGCCCTTGGGGCGCTCGACCTTGGCCTCGACGACGCGGCGGCCGATCTCCACCAGGTGGCCGTAGTCGACGCCGCTCGGGCAGGTGGTTTCGCAGTTGCGGCAGGTGAGGCAGCGGTCCAGGTGCTGCTGCGTCTTGCGCGTGACCTCGCCGCCCTCGAGCACCTGCTTCATCAGGTAGATGCGGCCGCGCGGGCCGTCGAGCTCGTCGCCGAGCAGCTGGTAGGTGGGGCAGGTGGCGGTGCAGAAGCCGCAGTGCACGCACTTGCGCAGGATGGCCTCGGCCTCTTGGCCGTCGGGCGTGCCACGGAACTCGGGCGCCAGGTTGGTTTGCATCGATGAGGCTCAGGAAGGCAGGCGAGACAACAACAGGGGCAGCACCAGCGGCATCAGCAAGGCCGCGATCAGCACCTGCAGGCTCAGGCCCAGCGCGGCATAGGCGCCGGCCGCCGGGTGCACCTGCCAGGCCCGCGCCGCGCCGATGCCGTGGGCCGAGGTGCCGAGCGCGAAGCCGCGCACCTCGAAGCGCTTGAGCTTCAGCGCATCGAACAGGTACTTGCCCGCGACCGCGCCCACCAGGCCCGTGAGCACCGCGAACACCGCCGCCAGCGCCGGCACGCCGCCCAGCGCCTCGGCCACGCCCATGGCCACCGGCGCCGTGGTGCCCTTGGGCGCGAGCGAGGCCAGCAGCGGCAGCGGCAGGCCCAGGGCCCAGCCCAGGCCCAGCGCCACGGCCACCGAGGCCGCACCACCGGCCAGTGCCGCCGCACCCAGCGCCACGGGCCGCGCACGCAGTTCGGCGCGGCGCTGCCACAGCGGCCAGGCCAGCGCCACCACGGCCGGGCCGAGCAGGAAGTGGATGAACTGCGCGCCCGAGAAGTACGTGGGGTACGGCGTGCCCGTGGCCAGCAGCAGCAGCGCCAGCACCAGCACGCTCCACAGCACCGGGTTGGCCCAGGGCGGCTGGCCCAGGCGGCTGTAGGCGGCCTGGGCCAACACGTACACCACCAGCGTGGCCGTCAGCCCGAACAGCGGCGTGGCCGAGAGGTAGAGCCAGAGCTCGACGAAGTTCGTCATGGCGTGGGCTCTGCGGCCTTCTCGGCGGCGTTGACGGTGACGTCGTCGCGCCACAGCGCCTGCAGCACCAGCGCCGTGACGGCCAGGCCGGCCACGGTGGACAGCAGCAGCACCACGGCCAGCGCGCCGGCGTGTTCGCCGAGCAGCCCCAGGTGCGCGATCACGCCCACGCCCAAGGGCACGAACAGCAGCGACAGGTGCGCCAGCAGCAGCTCGGCCACCGCCTCCACCGGCCCCGCGACCAGGCGGCGCGACGGCGCCCAGGCCAGCGCCGCCAGCACGAGGCCGAGGCCCAGCACCGGGCCGGGCAGCGGCAGGCGCAGCGCGCGCACCAGCAGCTCGCCGGCGCTCTGCGCCAGCAGCAGGAGGGCCAGGCCCTGCAATGCAGGCATCAGGCGGCGCGGGCCGACACGGCCCAGAAGTAGTTCAGCGCATCGCCGGCCGGCCCGGTGGCCCATTCGCAAGCGCTGACGCGCGCGCCCAGAAGGGCCTCCACCTCGGCCGGCGTGGGGTGGTTCTTCAGCACCCGGTGGGTGCTGCCGTCATCGAGCCGGCGGTGCTGCCAGTGGTCGCCGGCGGCGTCGACCTCGGCGATGGGCGTGCTGCTGCCTTCGACATACCGGTTGTCGATGATGACCACCGGCGCGCCGGGCTCCAGCCGCGCAAACAGCAGGTCGAGCCAGGCCGCCAGCCGCGCCCGCGGCACGTGGCTCCACCAGAAACCCACGAAGGCGGCATCGAAACGCTGTGGGCCGAGCTCGGCCAGCGTGTAGGCATCGGCCGTGGCGAAACGCACCTGGCTCGGCATCTGCGGCTTGGCGCGCGCCACGGCCAGCGTCTCGGGGTTCAGGTCGGTGGCCAGCCAGAAGGCGGCGTCGCGCGCGCCGTGCACCGTCCACCAGCCGGTGCCGGCCGCCACCTCGAGCACGCGGCGGCCCGTCAGCACGCCGGGCAGCCAGGCCTGCAGCACGGCCAGGTCGGCCTGGCGCTCGGGCTTGGCGTAGACCCGCTCGTACTCGGCCGCGCGGGCGGCGTAGTACTCAGCCATGGCGGCCACCGCAGCCGGCATGTCGATGGCCGGGCGGGCCTCGGCGAGGGCCTCGTGCGCCATCACAGCCCCGGCACCAGCCGGCCCGGGTTGAAGATGCCCGCCGGGTCGAAGGACTTCTTCAGGCCGGCATGCACGCGCTGCAGCGCCGGCGGCAGCGCGGCAAAGCTGCCGGCGGCCTTGTCGCGCGCCCGGAACAGCACCGCGTGCCCGCCCGCCGCGGCCGCGGCCTCGCGCAGCGTGGCGGCCGGTGCGCTGGTGCAGATCCAGCGCTGCGCGCCGCCCCACTCGACGAGCTGCTCGCCCGAGAGCTTGAGCGGCGGCGCCACCGAAGGCACCGACAGCCGCCACAGCGCCGCGCCGGTGTCCACCGCGCGCGCCGCGCCCATGAAGAACTCGTCGCGGTGGTCGCGCAGGCCGAGCCAGAAGGGATCGGCCATCGCCGGCTCGACGCGCTCGCCGCCCAGGCTTTGCAGCGCCGACTTCACGGCCGCCTCGGCGCCGGCCAGGCGCAGCACGAGCATGCCGTCCCACCAGGCGCTGGCGTTCAGCGGCAGCGGCTGGCCGAGCAGCTCATTCACACGGCGGATGGCGCTGGCTGCATCGAGCTCCAGCCGCAGCGTGGCCACCGCGCGCGGCATCGGCAGCACCTTCAGCGAGACCTCGGCGATGACGCCCAGCACGCCCAGGCTGCCGGCAAGCACGCGGCTCAGGTCGTAGCCGGCCACGTTCTTCATCACCTGGCCGCCGAAGCTGAGCACCTCGCCGCGGCCGTTGATCATCGTCGCACCCAGCACGTAGTCGCGCACGCCGCCCATGCTCAGGCGCGCCGGGCCGGCCAGGCCGGCGGCGACCATGCCACCGACGGTGCCACCGTCGGCGAACCGCGGCGGCTCGAAGGCCAGGCACTGGTTCTTCTCAGCCAGCGCGGCTTCGAGCTCGGCCAGCGGCGTGCCGGCGCGCACGCTCACCACCAGTTCGCTGGGCTCGTAGCGGCTGATGCCGGTGAGCACGCGCATGTCCAGCGGCTCGCCCACGGGCGCCCCGCCGTAGAAGTCTTTGGTGCCGCCGCCGCGGATGCACAGCGGCTGCCCGGCGGCGGCCGCAGCACGGATGCGGTCAACGAGCGAGACGAGCGCGGGGTCGGACACGGCCATGCCTAGAAGCGCTCCAGGTGGGCGAAGGGCAGCAGGCCCTTCTTCACGTGCATGCGGCCGTACTCGGCGCAGCGCTGCAGCGTCGGGATCACCTTGCCGGGGTTCAGCAGGCCGGTTTCATCGAACGCGCGCTTCACGCCGAACATCGCTTCGCGCTCCTCGGGGCTGAACTGCACGCACATGCTGCTGAGCTTCTCGACGCCCACGCCATGTTCGCCGGTGACGGTGCCGCCCATGGCGACGCTGGTCTCCAGGATCTCGGCGCCGAACAGCTCGCAGCGGCGCAGCTGGTCGGGATCATTCGCGTCGAACAGGATCAGCGGGTGCAGGTTGCCGTCGCCGGCATGGAAGACGTTGCAGCAGCGCAGCTGGTACTTCTTTTCCATCTCGGCGATGGCGAGCAGGATGTCGGCCAGCCGCTTGCGCGGGATGGTGCTGTCCATGCACATGTAGTCGGGGCTGATGCGCCCGCTGGCCGGGAAGGCGTTCTTGCGGCCGCTCCAGAACTTCAGGCGCTGGGCTTCGTCCTTGCTCACTTCCAGGCGCGTGGCGCCGCAGCCCGACAGCACCTCGAGCATCCTGTCGATCTCTTCGGCCACCTCCTCGGGCGTGCCGTCGCTCTCGCACAGCAAGATGGCCTCGGCCGCCAGGTCGTAGCCGGCGTGCACGTAGTCTTCCACCGCGGCCGTCATCGGCTTGTCCATCATCTCCAGGCCCGCGGGGATGATGCCGGCGGCGATGACCGCGGCCACCGCGTCGCCGGCTTTGCGGATGTCGTCGAAGCTGGCCATGATGCAGCGCGCCAGCCGCGGTTTCGGCGTGAGCTTGACCACCACCTCGGTGGTGACGGCCAGCATGCCCTCGCTGCCCACCACCAGCGGCAGCAGGTCCAGGCCCGGCACGTCGAGCGCCTCGGAGCCGAACTCCACCGGCTCGCCCTCGGCCGTGTAGCCGCGCACGCGCAGCACGTTGTGCAGCGTCAGGCCGTACTTCAGGCAGTGCACGCCGCCGGAGTTTTCGGCCACGTTGCCGCCGATGGTGCAGGCGATCTGGCTGCTGGGGTCGGGCGCGTAGTACAGGCCGTGCTTCGCCACCGCCTCGCTGATGGCCAGGTTGCGCACGCCGCACTGCACGGTGGCCGTGCGCGCTTGCACATCGACCTGCACGATGCGGTTGAACTTGGCCAGCGAGAGCGTCAGGCCCAGGGGATGCGGCATGGCGCCACCCGACAGGCCCGTGCCGGCGCCGCGGGCCACCACCGGCACGCCCAGCCGGTGGCAGGCCGCCAGCACGGCTGCGACCTGGGCCTCGGTCTCGGGCAGCGCCACGGCCAGCGGCAGCTGGCGGTAGGCGGTGAGGCCGTCGCACTCGTAGGGCACGGTGTCCTCGCGCTGCCACAGCAGCGCATGCGCGGGCAGCAGCGGCGCCACGGCAGCCACCAGCTGCTGCTGGCGCGTGCTGCGTTCGAGCTGGTGTGCAGGGTCGGCCTGCGCGGTGGGCAAGGGCGCGTTCATGCGGGGACTGTAGCGCCGCCGCCGCGGCCGATTCAGCCGTGGCCGGTGAAGACTGTCAGCACCCCGGTATAGCCATAGACATGGTGACGCGCGATCTCGCCGCCGGCGAAGAAACCCACCAGCGGCACCTCGGGGCCGCCGCCTGACAGCGCGTGCTGCACGATCTGCAACTCGGCCGAGGGCCCACCGAAGTGCGGCCCGCCGCGGCCGGCGCACGAGACGTAGATGGCGCCCGCGATGCGCCGCGCGGGCTCGGCCCCGCCGGCATCGGGGGTGTGGGCGGCGCCATCGGCCCAGGCGGGCTCGTGCGCCGACTCCACCTCGTCGCGGATCTCGGCGCAGATGCGCACCAGGTCGCGCCGCGCGGCCTGCATGTCGCGCTGGCAGAAGACCAGCGACATGCCCGGCTCCACGGTGTGGGCCACGGCCACGGCATCGCGCGCGGGATCGAGGCCCACGAGATGGCGCACCCGCGTGTCGGGCCCGAACTGCCCCGGCCGCCCGAGCATCACCGCGTCGGCGTCGGCCAGCGCCACCAGCGTGGCACGCAGCTTGGTCAGCGCCGTGCGGGGCGTGGACAGGTCGGCCAGGCCCAGATCGCGCAGCAGGCAGGGCAGCGCGGGTTCGCCATCGAGGGCCAGCACCAGGTTGCGCTCGGCCGCGGTGATGCGGCGCACCGGGCCCAGCGGCTGCGAGCCCTGCGTGACGCGCGAGACCAGCGCCACATCGCGCGTGAAGGCCACGCCCGACAGGCCGCCGCGCCAGGCGCCGTCGGCCACATGCACGGCGCCGCTGCGCGAGGCCGCCAGGCCGCCGAACAGGTAGCCCGAGCTGACGCGGTCACTCATTTCGCCGATCAGCTCGGTGAGGTCGGGCGTGGCCGGGTCGGCGTGCACCAGCGCGCTGAAGGGCTGCACACGCTGCAGCTTGCGCGCGCCCGAGAAGACCTCGAAGCG
>JAIYDH010000298.1 GCA_027487585.1 Rubrivivax sp. | reverse complement strand
TTCCACCAGCCGAAGTAGGCGCCTTCGAGGCGCTCGCCGTGGCCGGCGCGTTGCACCACGCCGGCCAGCAGCGCGCCGGGCAGCGTGAGGTCGGCGCCCAGCGCCACGCCGCTGGCGATACACACCAGCGTGTAGGCCATCACGTCGCCCTCGCCCAGCATGGCGGCCCAGGCGAAGGTGAGGATGGCCAGCACCATGCCGGCCAGCCAGGTGCGCGACAGCCCGAAGCGGCCCACCAAACGCACCCACAGCGGCATGCTCAGTGCGCCAGCGGCAAAGTAGCTGGCCAGGAACAGCGGCTCGAAGGCCTTGGCCTGCAGCCGGTCGGCAATGAAGAACAGCACCAGCGTGGCCGGCACCGCGCTGGCCACGCCGTTGACGAGGTACACCACCAGCAGCCGCCGGAAGGCCCCCACGCGCAGCGGCTCCAGCAGGCTCGGCGGCACGGCCGGCACGCGGCCCAGCGCGGGCTGCGGCGCGCGCGCCAATAGCGCCACGCCCAGCGCCAGGAGCACGGCAAACACCGCCGTCGTGACGCCGAGGCCCGCCACCGAGGGCAGCACGCTGGCCACCAGCACGCCCACCAGGGCCAGGCCTTCGCGCCACGAGACGATGCGCGCGCGCTGGCCTTCGTCGCCGCCCAGCCGTGCGCCCCAGGCCTGGTGCAGCACGGCCAGCACGCTGTAGCTCAGGTAGGTGATGCACAGCAGCACCGCGCACCACACCAGCAGCGCCGTCGTGCCCTGCACACGCGGGAAGAACAGGAAGTGAAAACCCACCGCCAGCACCAGTGCGGCCGCCACGGCGGCCGTCATCACCACGCGCAGCGGTCGCGTGAACCAGCCGTCGACCAGGCGGCCGATCACCGGGTCGGCGAAGGCGTCCACCAGGCGGGCCAGCAGCAACAGCACGCCCAGCGTAGCCAATGGGATGCCAAAGGCCGTGGCGTAGTGGTTGGGCAGCACCACGTACAGCGGCAGCGCCACGAAGGCCAGCGGCAGGCCCAGGCCACCATAGGCCAGGCCCTGCGCCCAGCCGCCGCGCCAACCGGGGGCCGGCCTGGGCGGGGCCGTGACCGCGCTCATGGCGAGCCCAGCAGCGCGCGGCGCAGTGCCGGCTCTGAACTCTTGTCGGACAGCCAGATGCCGAAGAACAGGCGCGCGAACTCGAGGTCGCGGATGTCGCCCTTGACGGCGCCGTTGATGGCGAATCGCGCGCCCAGGCCCGGCACCATGAAGCCGGTGATGCGGTCGCCGTCCTTCACGTCGGGGAAGACCTGCGACATCGCCGTCAGCCAGCGGCTGGCTTCGTCGTCGCTCAGCTCGCGCTGGCGGCGCATTTCCTTCAGCGAGCGTTCGGCGATCTGCTTGCCGACCAGGTTGCGCAAATACAGCAGCTCCAGCGCCAGCGGCGCCGTGGTCCAGTCGGCGGCCACAGGTGCCGCCCCGCGCCACAGCCGGGCGTCATACACCGACAGGCCGATGAAGCGCAGCCGCCCGCTGCCCTGCAGCACGGCGCCCGGCAGTGCGGAGGCCACTTCGGGCGGCACGGCAGGCGGCACGGCAGGCGACACGGCTGAGGATTGCGCCCAGGCCGCGGGCGCCAGGCACAGGGCCGCAGCACAGGCGATCAGGGAGCGGCGGTTCGGCATGGTCATCCTTCCTTCAGAGCGACGGATTGAACAGCGTGAACTGCACGACGTCTGTGCTGCCGCCCGCAAAGGCCGCCTCGCAATACGCCAGGTAGAACTCCCAGATGCGCATGAAGCGGGTGTCGAAGCCCAGCTGGCGCAGCGGGCCGTCCTTGGCCAGGAAGGCCACGCGCCACAGGCGCAGCGTCTCGGCGTAGTCGGCGCCGAAGCAGAACTCCTCGGTCACCTGCAGGCCCGCCTTTTGCGCCTGCGCCTTGAACTCGGCGCGGCTGGGCAGCAGGCCGCCGGGGAAGATGTACTGCTGGATGAAGTCGGTGCTGCTGACGTAGCGGTCGAACAGGTCGTCGCGGATGGTGATGCTCTGGATGCAGGCGCGGCCACCGGCCTTGAGCTGGCGGCGCAGCGTGGCGAAGTAGCTGTCCCAGTACTCGCGGCCCACGGCCTCGAACATCTCGATCGAGCAGATGGCATCAAAAGGCTCGTCGTGGATGTCGCGGTAGTCCTGCAGGCGCAGGTCGGCCTGCGCGGCCACGCCGGCATCGGCCAGCCGCTTCTGCGCGTACTCGAGCTGCTCGGTCGACAGCGTCAGGCCCGTCACGCGGGCGCCGAAGTCCACCGCCGCCATCTCGGCCAGCGCGCCCCAGCCGCAGCCGATCTCGAGCAGCCGCTGCCCCGGCTGCAGGCCGCACTCGGCCAGCGCGCGCCGCACCTTGGCCTTTTGCGCGTCGGGCAGCGGCAGCGCCAGGTTGCCGCCGAACAGCGCGCTCGAGTAATTCATCGTCTCGTCCAGCCACAGGCGGTAGAACGGGTTGCCGATGTCGTAGTGGGCGTGGATGTTCTTGCGGCTGCCCTGGCGCGAGTTGCGGTTGAGCAGGTGCTTGATGCGGTAGGCCAGGCGCCCCCACCAGCTGCCGTAGATGACCTGCTCCACCGCGTCGCGGTTGGCGATGAACAGCTTCAGCAGCGCCACCAGGTCGGGCGAGCTCCAGGAGCCGTCGATCCAGCTCTCGGCAAAGCCGATGTCGCCGCTCTTCAGCGCCGCCGAGCACACGCGCCAGTCGTGCAGGCGCATTGCGGCGCGCGGTTCGCCGGGGGTGTCGGCGGGCTTGCCGAAGTGGGCCTGGGTGCCGTCGGGGAACTGCAGGTCCAGCGTGCCGTGCTTCAGGCCCTGCAGCAGGCGCAGCACCGCACGCGCGGCGGCCGGCGCGGACGGCGGCAGTTCAAAGCGGCTGGCGGCGGAGCGGGATTGGGTGGTCATGGGTCGAGCTCGAGCAAAGGCGAGGGATACGGTGGCAGGGGCGTGGCGGATGCGCGGCCGTTCAACGGGTGACGAAGCGCTCGGGTGGCGTCGGCTTGCTCACGAAGGGCACGCGCTTGGCGAACAGGCGCACGGCCTGCCAGTGGATGCGGGCGATGACGGCCAGCGTCAGCAGCGGCTGGCGCCAGAACGCCCGCCGCATGACGGCCGGCGAGATGGGCTCGAGTACGCCGCTGACGCTGGTCTGCAGCAGCGCGCCGGCGTCGTCGTCGTGGTCGATGCGCGCCACCAGGCGCTCAGGGGTCCGCATGAAGCGGAAACGATAACGGCCTTCGACGCGGCAGAACGGCGAGACGTGGAACACCTTGCGTGCCTCGAGCTCGCGGCCGTAGGCCAGACCCGCGCCCGCCAGCAGGTAGCAGTGGCGCTCGCCGAAGGTGTTGTTGACCTCGGCGACGATGGCCGCCAGCGAGCCGTCGTCGCGGTGGCAGTGCCAGAAGCTCACCGGGTTGAAGGCGTAGCCGAGCACCCGCGGGTAGGTGTGCAGCCACACGGGGCCGGTGGCGTCGGCCACGCCTTCGGCTGCCAGCAGCTCGTCGAGCCAGGCCAGGGCATCGTCGCGGCCGTCGCCGTGGTCGGCGTCGTGGAAGGCAAAGAGCCCGAAGCGGTTGCGCGGCAGGCCGGGCACGCCCGCCGCCGGCAACTCGCGCATCGGCAGCAGCACGAAGCGCGTGGGGTACTCGAAGCGGTTGTCGCGCGGGCGCAGGCGGCGGTGGCGCACGACGCCGCTGCCGAGCATCGGCAGCGCGGCGGCGCGGTCGGTGGTCATGCGGCGGCCTGCTGCGGCCGGCCTGCCCGCCATTGCGTGCGCAGGCCGTCGACCACGGCCAGCGCCGACATCAGCCCGTCTTCGTGGAAGCCGTAGCGTGTCCAGGCGCCGCAGAACCACACGTGCGAGCGGCCCTGGATGGCGGGCAGCTCGCGCTGCGCGGCCACGGCGGCGCGGTCGAAGACCGGGTGGCTGTAGTCGTATTCGCCCAGCACGTGGCGTGGATCGGGCTCGAGCGCCGGATCGGGGTTCAGCGACACGATCACCGGCTGCTGCCAGGGCAGCGGCTGCAGGCGGTTGATCAGGTAGTGCAGGCACACGGCGGCCTGCTCGCGGCCGCTGTCGGCGGCACGCGCGTAGTTCCAGGCCGCCCAGGCGCGGCGGCGCTGCGGCAGCACGCGCGTGTCGGTGTGCAGCACGGCGCGGTTGGGGTGGTAGCGGATGGCGCTGAGCACGCGCTGCTCGTCGGCCGTGGCATCGGCCAGCAGCGCCAGGCTCTGGTCGCTGTGGCTGGCGAGCACGACCTCGTCAAAGCGCTCGCTGCCGTGGTCAGTGCTCACGGTGACACCGGCCGCGCCGCTGCCCGGCGGCAGCCGCCTGATCTGCCGCACGGGGGTGTTCAGCCGCGCATCGGGCAGGTCGGCCAGCATGCGTTGCACGTAATGGCGCGAGCCGCCGGCCACGGTGTGCCACTGCGGGCGGTTGGCCACCTGGATGAGGCCGTGGTTGTGGCAGAAGCGGATCATCGTGCCGATCGGAAAGCGCAGCATCTGGTCGGTGGGGCAGCTCCAGATGCAGCCGATCATCGGCAGGAAGTACCAGTCGCGGAAGGCGCGGCCGAAGCGCTCGCGGTCGAGGAAGTCGCCGATGGGCTCCTGCAGTTCGGCGTCTTCGTTGCGCTGGGCGATGGCGGTAGTGAGGCGGTTGAAGCGCAGCAGGTCGGCCAGCATGGCCAGGAAGCGCGGGCGCACCAGATTGGTGGCCTGCGCGAACACGGTCGTGAGGTTGCTGCCGCTCCATTCGAGGCGGTCCTGGCGCGCCTGCACCGAGAACGACATGTCCGAAGGCGCCGTCTTCACGCCGAGCTCGGCGAACAGGCGGATCAGGTGCGGGTAGGTGCGCTCGTTGAACACCAGAAAGCCGGTGTCGACGCCATGCGTGATGCCGTTGAGCGTGACATCCACCGTGTGCGCATGCCCGCCGAAGTGCGAGCCCGCTTCGAACAGCGTCACCAGGGTGGGGTTTTGGGCGTCGCGCGCCAACGCGTGGGCCACCCCGAGGCCGGCGATGCCGGAGCCGACGACGGCGACGCGCCTCATGCGCGACCACCGTCAGCGGCGGGGAAGAAAGCTGTCGTGCGGCGCCCCCGGGCGAACGAGGGAGGGAGGGAGGAGGAGGAGAACCACCCGGGGATTTCAACCGGCGAGGCCGGTCGGCCGCACGACAGAGAAACTGCATCCGGCTGACGGGGTTTCACCGCCAGCGTGCGGTGTCTGACAAGCCGTCCACGCCGAAGTTCCGCGCTGCGTCGGGGTGAGAGGTAAAGATTTGCAGCGCCGCTCGCGAGAGCCTGGGCGCCTGCTGCAAGGCAGGCCAAACGAGGGGGCGGCGAACGGTGTGGCATGGGCGTCTCTCGGTGACTCGGCCGTGACTTCGAAGATTTGAACTGCGAAGGCATTTGGTGACCGTTCGGTATTCTGGCCGTAAACGGCCGGTTGTGCAAACCCTCGCTTGCCCGACAGGCGCCTGAGGACTCATGATGCGTCTGCGCGCTTGTCTTGATCAAAGCAAGACAAGGCCCAGGTTGACTGGGCCACAGACCGCGTAATTGGCGAATTTGTCCAGGACGCGTGCCACCGCTCGGATCCTGGGCTGCATTGCTGGAAGCCTCGTGAACGATCGTTCTCCCTTGTCTGCCATCACTTTGTCGATTGCCGCTGTCGAGCGTGACACCGGCCTGAGCAAGGACACGCTGCGCGTCTGGGAGCGGCGCTATGGCTTTCCGCAACCCGGGCGCGACAGCCTCGGCGAGCGTGCTTACACCCTGGCCGAGGTCGAGAAGCTTCGCATCGTGAAGCGCCTGCTCGATGCCGGCCACCGCCCGGGGCGCATCGTGCCACTGTCGCCCGAGCAGTTGCAGCAACTTGGCGACGCAGCCTTCGAACCTGCCACGCCCGACAGTCTGCCCGCGGCCGACGAGTTGCGCGAGCACCTCGATCTCATCCGCGCCCACGACCTGCCGGCGTTGCGCCGCCAACTCACGCGGCTGCTGTCGCGCGTGGGCGTGGCCCGTTTCGTGACCGATGTCGTCGGGCCGCTCAACGCCGCCGTCGGCGATGCCTGGGTGCGCGGCCAGCTCGAGGTGTTCGAGGAGCACCTCTACACCGAAACCCTGCAGGCGGTGCTGCGCTCGGCCATCGCCAGCGTGCCCGAGCCGGCCAGCGCCGACGCACCGCGCATCCTGCTCACCACCTTCCCGGGCGAGCCTCACGGCCTGGGCCTGTTGATGGCCGAGGCCATCCTGGCGCTCGAAGGCTGCCACTGCATCGGCCTTGGCACACAGACGCCGCCCTGGGACATCGTGAGGGCGGCCGCCGCCATGCGCTGCGAGGTCGTGGCGCTCAGCTTCACGGGCTGCATGAACCCGAACCAGATCGCCGACGGCCTGACCGAGTTGCGCGCCAAGCTGCCATCCGAGGTGCGGCTGTGGGCCGGTGGCAGCGCGCCGGTGCTGGTGCGCCGGCCGGTGATGGGCGTGCAGGCTTTCCCCAGCCTGGCCGACGTGCCGCAGGCGCTGCGCCGCCTGCGCGAGCCAACCTGATGCAGGCTGGGGTCGGCTGACGCCCTGTCTACTGAGCTGCAGTTCACGTCCCTAGAATGGGGCGATCTGCAGTCGACGCGGTTCCTATACGGCTTTCACGATGCTCTATCCCGAACTCTTCAAGCAGCTCGAAGCCGTCCGGTGGAACATGGACACCGACATCCCTTGGGCCAGCTTCGATGCGGGCCAGCTGTCCGAAGAGCAGGCGCAGACCATCAAGATGAACGCCATCACCGAGTGGGCGGCCCTGCCTGCGACGGAGATGTTCCTGCGCGACAACCGCGAGGACAGCGACTTCAGCGCCTTTATGAGCGTGTGGTTCTTCGAGGAGCAGAAGCACAGCCTGGTGCTGATGGAGTACCTGCGCCGCTTCCGGCCCGATCTGGTGCCCACTGAAGAAGAGCTGCACGCGGTGCGCTTCGAGTTCGACCCGGCGCCGGCGCTGGAAACGCTGATGCTGCACTTCTGCGGCGAGATCCGCCTCAACCACTGGTACCGCCGAGCCGCCGAATGGCACAGCGAGCCGGTGATCAAGGCCATCTACGAGACCCTGGCGCGCGACGAAGCCCGCCACGGCGGCGCCTACCTGCGCTACATGAAGCGCGCGATGAACCGCTTCGGTGACGAAGCCAAGGCGGCGTTTGCCAAGGTGGGCGTGCTGATGGCCAGTGCGCGGCGCACCGCGCAGGCGCTGCACCCGACGAACCTGCACGTAAACGCGCGCCTCTTCCCGCGCGACACCATCCAGAGCCGCTTGCCCGACCCGCAATGGCTCGAGCAGTGGCTGGACAAGCAGATCCAGTTCGACGCCGTCTGGGAGACCAAGGTCGTCGAGCGCATCCTGCACAACCTGAGCCTGCTGATGGAGCGCAGCTTCGTCAGCGTGCAGGAGCTCAACCGCTTCCGCAAGGAAATGGCCGCGAAGGTGGCCGCGCGGCACGCGGCCGCGGGCAACGCCGCGGCGCCCTCAGCCGCCTGAGCGGGCCGCTGCGGCCGCAGCCGCGGCGTCCTGGTCGCGCTTGCGGTCGGCGTTCACGCGCTGAACCGAAGCCCGCGTGCCGATGAGCTTGAGGTGCGCCTTCCAGTCGATGCCGGCGGCGGTCACGAGGTCTTCACCCAGCACGGCCTTGGTGGCCTGCGCCACCGTGGGCAGCGTGGCGTAGGCGGCGCAATCGGCCACCGTGAACTCAGCTCCTGCAGCGTAGGGGGCGAAGCGAGCCAGGCGCTTGAGCGCCTCCAGGTTGCGCTGCAGCTGCTTCTTCACGCGGGCCTGCGCGGCCTCGTCGAGGCTGCCGCCGAAGAAGGCTTGCGCATACAGCTCGCGGCCCACCAGTTCCACGTACAGCTCCATGAAGGCGCACAGCTCGCGCACCTTGGCAGCACCCAGCGCGTCGGCGGGCACCAGCGGCGGCGTGGGGGCCAGCGCTTCGAGGTAGTCGCAGATCACCTGGCTCTCGCACAGCGCGCTGCCGTCGGCCAGGCGCACGAACGGGATCTTGCCCAGCGGCGTAGCGGCCAGTACGGCCTCGTCCTTGGAGCGTGTGCCCACCAGCTCCTCGGTGAAAGGCAGGTTCTTCTCCAGCAGGACCAGCTTCACCTTGTTGTAGTAGTTCGACAGCGTCATGCCGCACAGCGTGATCATCGGGTCGCCTCCGGGGTGGTTGATCGGCAGGGTGGCAGTCTAGGCAGCGGCCGGCTTCGGGGCTGTCGCGCGGTTGACGAGCCAGATGCCGGCGCACACCGCCAGCAGCGCCACCACCAGGCGCAGCGTCAGCGGCTCGCCCAGCAGGCCCACGCCGGCCAGCAGCCCGAACACCGGCGTCAGCAGCGTGAAGGCCGCCACCTTGGTGGCGACGTAGTGGCGCACCAGCCAGAACCAGGCCAGGTAGCTGGCGAAGGTGACGACGGCGATCTGGAACAGCATCGCCCAGGCCACCGTCGCGCTCAGCGTCGTCGGCATCACCTCGCCCGTGGCCACCGAGGCGGCCGTGAGCGCCACGCCCGACACCACCAGCTGGTACAGCAGCGTCTTCTCGGGCAGCGCGGTGGCCAGCCGGGTGGCGCGCAGCACCAGCGTCGTGGCGCCCCACAGCACGGCAGCGGCGATGCCGAGGGCGTCGCCGATCCACTGCTTCGGCCCGGCCGACGGCGCCGCAAAGCCTTCGGCGAAGGCCCACACCACGCCGCCGAAGGCCACCACCAGCCCCGCCCACTGCGCCGGCGCCAGCCGCTCCTGGCGCGAGATCAAGGGCATGCCCAGCGCCACGACAAAGGGCGCGAGGTACAGGAACACAGCCATGCGCGAGGCGCTGGTGTACTGCAGGCCGACAAAGAGGCAGGCGAACTCGATCGCGAACAGCACGCCCGCCACGAGCCCGGGCCCCGCGGTGCCATCGCGCGTGAAGATCACCAGCCCGCGCCAGCGCGCCCAGGCCAGCAGCAGCAGCGCCGCGCCCACCGAGCGCACGCCGCTTTGCAGCAGCGGCGGCACCTCGGCCAGCGAGACCTTGGCCGCGACCTGGCTGAGCCCCCAGATCGCGCAGCAGCTCACCAGCGTGACCAGGGCGATGGCATCGAGCGAGGTCTTGCGGGTCGCGTTCATCGGGCGCGATTCTGGTGCCAGCCCAGCACCGCGCCGGCGCAGGCGAAACCCGCGATCACGCCGGTGGCGTGGGCGATCGGGGCCACGGCGATGTCCATGCCGGCGGCGGTGTGCAGCAGATCGCCGAAGGGGTGTTCGAGCGCCACCTTGGCCACGAGGCCCAGCGCCACCATGGCGCCCACGGCGCGCCGCGGGCCGCGGGCCTGCACCACGAGCCACAGCGTGGCCACGGCCACGCCGGCATGCAGCACGCCCGAGAGCCCGCCGTAGTGCGCCAGCGCGGGGCGCAGCAAGAGGCCCAGGTGCAGCAGCGGCCAGGCGGCGAGCCAGGCGGCCGCCGCGGCGGTGGGCAGGCGTGCGGTCCAGCCGAGGGCGGCCAGGAGCACGGCGCCCAGCAGGTTGGCGACGAGATGGTTTTCGCTCCAGTGGACGAAGGCCGCAGTGAAGGTACGCCAGGGCTCGCTGAAGGCGCGTTCGGGCTGCCAGTCCAGCAGCCCGGCCGGCAGCGGCCAGGCCAGCAGGCTGCCGGCGAGCATGACCGCGGCCAAGGCCAGCCAGGCGCGCGTGGGTTTCATGGGGCGGTCAGGGCCGAGCCAGCGTCCCATTCGGGCTGAGTTTGTCGAAGCCGCCAGAGCCGTTCGGGCTGAGCTTGTCGAAGCCCTGTCTGTGCACCACCAGCGCTTCGACAAGCTCAGCGCGAACGGGGGCGTGCACCACCGGCGCTTCGACAGGCTCAGCGCGAACGGAGGTGTGCATCACCGGCGCTTCGACAAACTCAGCGCGAACGGGTGCGCGCTCAGCCAAACACCGCGTGCCACAACGCCAGCACTGCCGCGGCCTGCGGGGCCAGGGTGGCGGCGGCTTCGCCCTCGAACTGCGTCGGCCGTTCGTCCAGCCGCGCGCGGTGCTGGGCGCGGCGCAGCTCGCGGTAGGCGTCGGCGGCAGCACGGCCCACGCCGGAGGGCAGCAGGCCGGCGTCTTCGGCCCGCTGCAGCAGGGCGATGTTGCCGGCGTTATCGAGCAGCGCCGCGTGCGTGGCGCCGTGCACCAGCACCAGCGCCTGCACCGCGAACTCCACGTCCACCATGCCGCCGGCGCTGTGCTTCACGTCGAAGGCGCCGGCGCGCACCGGGCGCGCCTGGCGCATCTTCTCGCGCATGGCCATCACTTCGGCCAACAGCGGCGCGGCCTCGCGCGGGGCCGTCAGCACCGTACGGCGCGCGGCCTCGAAGCGTGCCGCCACGGCCGGGTTGCCGGCGCAGAAGCGGGCGCGGGTGAGGGCCTGGTGTTCCCAGGTCCAGGCCGTGTTGCTGCCGCGGCCGGACTGGTAGCGCTCGAAGGCCTCGACGCTGGTGACGAGCAGGCCCGAGTTGCCGTTGGGCCTCAGCGCCGTGTCGATGTCGAACAGCTCGCCCGCGCTGGTGCGCAGCGTCAGCCAGGTGATGAGCTTGCGCACGTAGGCGCCGTAGACCTCTTGCGCCTTCTGCCGGCTGTCGTCGTCTTGCGCGTCTTCGCCGTCGTCGTAGAGGAAGACCACGTCGAGGTCGCTGCCGTAGCCGAGCTCTTTGCCGCCGAGCTTGCCGTAGGCGATGACGGCGATGCCGGGTTCGATGCGGTGGCGCTGCTTCAGCATCGCCCAGCTCCAGCGGATGGCCTCGTCGAGCACCGCATCGGCCAGCGCGCTCAGGTCGTCAGCCACTTGCTCGACAGTGAGCTCGCCCTCGACATCGCGCACCAGCGTGCGAAAGACCTCGGCATGGTGCGCATGGCGCAGCGTGTCGAGCAGCTTCTCCTCGTCGTCTTCGCCGCTGCGCTGCCAGCCCTGGCGGCGCGCCGCGAGCTCGGCGCGGAAGGCCGCCGCGTCGAAACGCTGGCGCGCCAGGCGCGAGTCGGCCAGCTCGTCGATGACGCCGGGGTGGCGCATCAGGTACTGCATCGGCCAGCGCGCCAGGCCCAACAGGCGCATCAGCCGGTGCTGCACCTCGGGCCGCTCGGCCAGCAGCGCGAGGTAGCTCTCGCGGCGCAGCAGCGGCTCGACCCAGTCGACGAAGCGCAGCGCCGCGGCCTCGTCGCAACGGCCCTCGGTGACGGCGCGGCCAGCGCGCTGCATCAGCAGGCCCAGGCGCAGCCGGCTGTCGTCGCGCAGTTGCAGCACGCGCGGTGTCAGGCACCAGTCGCGCAGGCGCTGGCCCAGGGCCGGCGGCAGGCGGTCGAGCAGCTTTTCACTGTCAACCGGCAGTGGGCCGGTGCCGCAGGTGCGACAGCCGGCCTTGCCCGAGCCGCCTTCGCCACCACTGCCGCCACTGCCGGCGCCGGGCTTGAGCAGCGTGTCGAACTCCGCGGCGACGAACTCGCGCACGCTGCCCAGGTGGTCGAGCAGCGCGCAGGCGGGCTTGTCGGCCAGCGACGCGGCCGCGGCCGTGCAACCGGCGCGCAGGCTCTCGGCGATCCAGGCCAGGTCGTCGTCGTTGGCCGGCAGCAGGTGTGTCTGCTGGTCGTCGAGGAACTGGATGCGGTGCTCCACTCGCCGCAGGAAGGTGTAGCCGGCGGCCAGCCGCTCGGCGGTGTCGGCCGGCATCAGCCCCTGCGCCGCCAGCCGCTGCAGGCCGCGCAGCGTGCTGCGTGTGCGCAGCTCGGGGAACTGGCCGCCGCGCACGACGAGCATCAGCTGCACGATGAACTCGATCTCGCGGATGCCGCCGCGCGAGAGCTTCACGTCGTTGGCACGCTCGGGCCGGCCGGCGGCGCGGCGATGGGCCTCGTCGCGGATCTTCTGGTGCAGCTGCCGCAGGCCCTCGAACACGCCGTAGTCGAGGTAGCGGCGGTAGACGAAGGGCGTGACCAGGCTGCGCAGCGCCAGCGCGCGGCCGCTCGTCACGGCCGCGCGCGGCGCCACGATGCGGCTCTTCAGCCAGGCGAAGCGCTCCCACTCGCGGCCCTGGACCTGGAAGTACTCCTCCAGCATCGCCAGGCTCACGACCGGAGGGCCGCTCATGCCGTTGGGGCGCAGCGCCAGGTCGACGCGGAACACGAAGCCGTCGTCGGTGGTGTCGCCGATCAGCGCGAACAGCCGCTTGGCGACGAAGCTGAAGTACTCGTGGAAGCTCACCGCGCGCTGGCCGTCGGTGCCGCCGGGGGTGTGGCCGTCGTCCTCATACACGTAGATGAGGTCGATGTCGGAGGACACGTTCAGCTCGCGCGCACCGAGCTTGCCCATGCCGACGATCCACAGCTCCACAGGCCGGCCATCGGCGGCGAGGGCCGGGCCGTGGCGGGCGTCGGCTTCGTCGCGCGCGGCGGCCAGGGCGAGTTCGAGCGTGGCCTCGGCAAGGTCGGTCATGCAGCCGGTGACGGCCTCGAGAGACGCGGCCTCTTCCAGGTCGAGCACCGCCAGCCGTTCGAGCACCAGCTGCCGCGCCACGCGCAGCGCGCTCGTCAGATCGCGCCCGCCCTCGCGCAGCCGCTGCACGAGGGCCGTGATGGCCGCCACGTCCGGGGCCGGGCCGGACGGCAGCAAGGGCAACTCGGCGGCGTAGCGTCGCCGGATGCGCTGCACGTAGCGGCTGTGCTCGGCCAGCGCCTGCACCGCCGGGGGGCTGGACAACATCGAAACTTCCCTCGTCCAAATCGGGCCGGGCGGCGTTGTTCAGGGCCTGTACGTGCTGGGCCGGTGCCTGCCGCGGCGGAGTGCTCGTCGCTTCAAACGTCTCATCAAAGAGACAGCGGAGACTAGTCCCTTTGGCATCGCCCACGGGGGCCCCGGGGTATCTGCGACACGGCGACTACCATTTGGCCGATGAAAGTCGCTGCTATCCAGATGGTTTCTGCGCCCGACTGGCCGAGCAACCGCGCCGCGGCCGAGCGCCTGGTGCGCCAGGCCGCCGGTGCCGGCGCCGGGCTCGTGCTGCTGCCCGAGTACTTCTGCCTGATCGGCCACGCCGACCGCGACAAGCTCGAACTGGCCGAAGATGCCGGCCACGGCCCGATTCAGGATTTCCTGGCCGCGCTGGCGGCCGAGCTGGGCATCTGGCTGGTGGGCGGCACGCTGCCGGTGCGCGGCGCCGCCGAGGGCCGGGTACTCAACCGCAGTGTCGTCTTCGCGCCCGACGGCCGCATCGCCGGCCACTACGACAAGGTGCACCTGTTCGCCTTCGACAACGGCCGCGAGAGCTACGACGAAGGCCGCGTGCTCGAAGCCGGCACCGAGCCGGTGGCGCTGCAGGCCGGGCCATTGCGGGTGGGCTTGTCGGTCTGCTACGACCTGCGCTTTCCCGAGTTCTACCGCGCCATGATGCGCCCGCCCTGCGACCTGATCTGCGTGCCGGCGGCCTTCACCCACACCACTGGCGAGGCGCACTGGGAGTTGCTGCTGCGCGCCCGCGCCGTCGAGAACCAGTGCTACGTGCTGGCCTCGGCGCAAGGCGGCACGCACGCCAACGGCCGCCGCACCTGGGGCCACAGCATGGTGATCGGGCCCTGGGGCGACATCCTCGACGAACTGCCCGAAGGCGAGGGCGTCGTGATGGCCGAGATCGAGCCCAAGCGGCTGGACTCGGTGCGCACGCAACTGCCGGCGCTGCGCCACCGCAAGCTCTGAACACCGCCCGGCCTTCGGGCTGGGCCCTTCGACAGGCTCAGGGCGAACGGAGATTCCCGTTCGGGTGGAGCCCTTCGACAGGCTCAGGGCGAACGGAGTGATGTTCAGCGCCAGCCGAACATCATCTGCCGCGCCAGCGCCGCCTTGGCCGGCGGCAGCGCTTGCAGCGCCGCCAGGCCGAGCCCGCGCAGCGCCGCCGCGCCCGGCAGCTGCCACGTGAAGCTGCGCGCCAAGAAGTCGGTGGCGGCGATCAGGCTCCAGCGGTCAGGTGCGCGGGCCCAGGCCACGCGGGCCAGGACGGTGTCGACATCGCCGCCGCGCTGCAGCGCGTCCACCAGGGCGTAGGCATCGCGCAGCCCCAGGTTCAGGCCCTGGCCGGCCACCGGGTGCAGCGTCTGCGCCGCATTGCCGATGCGCACGGTGCGGCCCTGCACCAGCGAGCGCTCGGCGTTGAGGCCAAGCGCGAAGCTCTTCAGCGGCGACAGCGCCCGCAGCTCGCCCGCTTCGGCCGGCAGGCGGCTCTTCAGCAGCGCCAGGCGCTGCGCGTCGGTGAGATCGCGCACCGGGTCGGCGCTGCTGGGCACGCACCACACCAGCGCCGCGCGCTCGCTGCCATCGGCCGGCGGGGGCAGCGGCAGCAGCGCCAGCGGGCCATCGGCCGTGAAGCGCTCGAAGGCCACGCCGCCGCTGCCCGCGGCCAGCGTGGCGTGGCCGACCCAGGCGGTCTGGCCGTAGTCGGCCACCAGCGCCTTGCGCGCCTGCTCGGCGTACACGCCGCCCTCGGCCACCACGGCCAGATCAAAGCGCTCGGCGATGCCGGCGTCGACCTCGACGCCGTCGACCAGGGGCTTGAGCGCCGCCACCGGCGTGCCAAAGCGCGTGGCCAGCCGTTGCGGCTCGGCCGCCGCGGCGGCCAGCCAGGCGGCCTGCAGCGGCGCCAGCAGCGCGCCGTAGCCGAGCACGGCGCCGAGCTGCGCCACGCCCAGCTCGGCGGCATCGAGCGTGACCTGGGCCTGCTCGTGCCGCAGCAGCTGGCCGAGCGTGATGCCGCTCGGCGCCTGCGACACATGCACGCGCCGGATCGGCGCCGCCGCCGCGGCCGGCCAGGCGCCCAGGCGTTCGAGCAGCTGCACGCTGCCCAGCGACAGCGCCAGCGTGCGCGGGTCGGCGCCGACATCGCGATCGAGCGGCCGTGCATCGAACACGCTGATGCGCGCCGTGGGCAGCCGCCGCGCCGCCAGCAAGGCCAGCGCCAGGCCCACCGGGCCGGCGCCGACGACCGCGATCTGCATCACGCTCTGAAGGGGTGCCATCGGCCCATTATCGGGAGCCGGGCTCACCGTGCTCAGGCGTAGGTGACCCAGTCCGCCCGCTCGGGCGCCAGCAGGTGCGGCAGCGTGTTGAAGCTGTGCAGCACATGGCGCCGCGGGCTGACGCTGAACTCGGTGACGGCGCTGTTGCGCAGGCGCAGGTTCAGCTCCACCCAGACATCGCCCTCGGCGCCCATCACATGGGCCGTGGCGGTGGCGATGGGGCCGCCGGAGCTGACCAGCAGCACGTCGCCGGTGCACTGCGTGCGCACATGGTCGAGTGCGGCAGCGATGCCGGCGCGCCACTGGGCGTGGCTGGGCAGGCCGTGGGGCTGCAGCTCGCCGGCCGTCCAGCCCGCCAGTGCGCGCCGCAGCAGCCGGAAGTGCGCGCGGTAGCCCTCGGGTGTGTGTGCGTTCGGCAGCGGCGCTTCGACCGGCCAGGCGGCCAGCGCGGCGTGCACCAGGGCCTCGCTGTCGTATTCGTTCAGCGCCGGGAACTCCAGCGCCGCGGGCAGCGCGCCGTAGCCTTCAGCAAGAGCCGCCAGCGATTGGCGATGGCGCGTGAGCGTGCCGCACAGCACCGCCGAGAACACCTGCCCGCGTTCGGCGTACCAGCGCCCAAGCGCCTGGCACTGGCGCGTGCCCAGCTCGCTCAAGCGGTCGTAGTCGTCGGTGCCGAAACGCGCCTGGCCGTGGCGCACGAGGTGCAGCATTCCCATGCGCCTGATTCTGTCGAAGCACCCCGCACGCGGCTGTCGCCGCGGCGACCCCTTGCCTTTGGCGACACGTTACCCTCAGCGCCCCACACGCCTTTGTCGCACCACCACCCCATGCAATACCGCCGTCTCGGCCGCAGTGGCCTTCGTGTCAGCACCTTATCGCTCGGCTCCTGGGTGACGTACCACAACCAGGTCGACACCGGGCAGGCCGTCGAGATGATGGCCACCGCCTTCGACGCCGGCATCAACTTCTTCGACAACGCCGAGGTCTACGCCGGCGGCAAGAGCGAAACCATCATGGGCGCCGCGCTCAAGCAGCTCGCCTGGCCGCGCCTGAACTACGTCGTCAGCACCAAGTTCTTCTGGGGCCTCGACCGCAACGGCGATGCCGTCAACCGCAAGGACACGCTCAACCGCAAGTACCTGATGCAGGCGATGGACGGCTCGCTCAGGCGCATGCAGCTCGAGCACATCGACCTCATCTACTGCCACCGCCCCGACCCGCACACGCCGATCGAAGAAACCGTGTGGGCGATGAGCGACCTCATCACGCAGGGCAAGGCCCTGTACTGGGGCACCAGCGAGTGGCCGGCGGCCGACATCCGCGCGGCCTGGGAGATTGCCGAGCGCCACCACCTGCACAAGCCGCTGATGGAGCAGCCGCAGTACCACCTGTTCCACCGCAAGCGCGTCGAGCAGGAGTACGCGCGCCTCTACGGCGACCTCGGCCTGAGCCTCACGACCTGGAGCCCGCTGGCCAGCGGCCTGCTCACCGGCAAGTACCAGGCCGGCATCCCCGAGGGCAGCCGCGGCGCGATGGAGAACATGGCCTTCCTGCGCGACGGCCTCACGCACGCGGCCAAGAACGAGGCGGTGGCGAAGCTGCAGCCCATCGCTGCCGAGCTGGGCGGCAGCCTGGCGCAGCTGGCGCTGGCCTGGGTGGCGAAGAACCCGAACGTGTCGACCGTGATCACCGGCGCGTCGAAGCTGGCGCAGCTGCAGCAGAACCTGGGTGCGCTGGCCTTGCTGGACAAGCTCACGCCCGAGGTGATGGCGCGCATCGACGCGCTCACGGCGCCGCTGGCGGAGTAGGGGCTCACCGGCGCCGCACGGCGCGGCGCCTGCAGGGCCGTGCTCTCAGGCGTGGTGCACGAAGACGTCGGTGTCGGGCAGCAGCCGGCGCATCACGTCGAAGCTGCGCTCGGCCAGTTCGCGGCCTTCGCAACTGCGGGGCGACAGCGTCAGCGTGAGGTCGGCCTCGCCGTCTTCGACACGCAGCGAGCGGATCCAGTGGCGGTCAACGAGATTGCCGCCGCTGCTGTCGACCACGCCACGCAGGCCGCGCATCACGCGCTGCAGGGTGTCGGCCGGGCCGGCCAGTGCCGGGTGATCGACTGCGGGAACCAGTGCCGATGCCGGCACGATGGGGATGTACTTCTTGTCCACGCCCTCATGATGCACGGGCGCGATGACGGCGGGCTGACGCAGATCAAGCCGACCGGTCGGGGCCAACGGCTGCGCTGTGTCTGCGCAGCGGCCAGAAACAACAAAGCCCAGCGGGTGAGGCTGGGCTGGGTTGTTGCTGTTGTTGGCTGGGGTGGAGTCGAACCATGGACACGCGGACTGTCAACCCTTGCGGAGTCATCGGTCCAGCCCCCTCGCGCCATATTGCGGAAGTATTGCCTGCAGTTGCACGTTAGGCTATCGCTTCTTGGAAGTCACTCGTCAATGCATCAAGGGGCTGAGATGTCGGAAACCATCGATCTGATCGTCTACTCAGGCATGGTCAACATGAACGGCTATCACGCGTTGTGCGATGCCCTTGAAGCGCGCAAATCTAAGCGGGCCCTGCTTGTTCTCGCGACGCCGGGCGGCGACCCGCACGCTGGATTTCGAATCGCACGTGGACTTCAGCATGGGTACGAGACTTTCGACGCACTGGTTCCACGCTACTGCAAGAGTGCGGGCACTCTGATCCTGATCGGAGCGACCCGACTCTTTTTGGACGACATGAGCGAACTTGGCCCGCTCGACGTACAGGTGAAGAAGGGTGACGAGCTTGTCGGCCGAAATTCGGGACTCGACATCTTTCAGGCCGTGAACTACCTACAGAACCAGTCCATGACTGCGTTCCGGATCTACCTGCACGAGCTGACCAGGGACGGTCTTTCGACTCGAGTTGCTTCTGAGATCGCATCCGGGCTCACGTCCGCATTTTTCGAGCCAATCGCAGCGCAGATTGATCCTCTCAAGCTTGCAGAGATGCAAAGAGCGACCGAAATCGCCTTCGAGTACGGGAATCGCCTGAACGAGAAGAGTGGCAATCTACGTAGCATGGGACTTGCTAGATTGGTCACGGGATACCCTTCACATGGGTTTGTGATCGATCGCAAGGAGGCGAAGCACATCTTCATTAAGGTTGAGCGTCCTGAAGGCGTGTTCGCTGACTACAGCAGAGCTCTGCGTTCCAAGATGGAGAAGAACATCGACTCGACGATCCCAAGCGTCGAACTTTTTGTAGTTCCGGTTCCCTCAGAGGAGTCCACGAATGACAACCCACCAGATGCCTGCGATGGTCCAACAAGCCCTCCGGCAAGCATCGACGAGATCGCTCCAAGTAGCGGAAGCGCTGCGTCAGACAAGGGAACAGATGCCGCCGAACAGCGTTCGGCGCTCGACCCCGATGGACAAGCGCCTCATGGAGTTGCTCAAGCAGAGAGGGTAGAAGCTAGGCTGCCGGGCGCTTGACCGGCCGAGCGCGGCGTACGCGATCCCTCCGCAAGCTGACTCAGGCGACTACGCTGGCGCTCGTGAGGAAATAAACGCCCGCATATGCGGGCTTTTTTGCGCCTGGGCAGCGGAAAGTTGCCTACAGGCCGCCCAGAAACAACAAAGCCCAGCGGGCGAGGCTGGGCTGGGTCGTCGAAGATGCTTGGTGGCCTGGGGCGGAATCGAACCACCGACACGCGGATTTTCAATCCGCTGCTCTACCAACTGAGCTACCAGGCCGTCGGGTGAACCGAGCCCGCGAGTATATCGCGGGTCCGGGCGCTGGCTGGCGTCAGAGCCCGCCGCGCTTGTTGCGGGCCAGGTCCACGCCCAGTTGCTTGAGCTTGCGGTACAGGTGCGTGCGCTCCAGGCCGGTCTTTTCGGCCACGCGCGTCATCGAGCCGCCTTCCTTGGCAAGGTGGAACTCGAAGTAGCTCTTCTCGAAGGCGTCGCGCGCTTCGCGCAGCGGGCGGTCGAGGTCGAAGCTCTGCTCGGCGCGCGGGCCCTCGTGCAGCGGGGCCAGCAGCGTCGTCGTGTCCACGGCAGTGGCGTCGGCGCCGCTGCCGTAGGGCTCGTAGCGTAGGGGCGGCCGCGTGAGCGTTGGTGCCGCGCTCGGCGCCGCGGCGGGCAGGCCGCGCTGGCCGGGCTTGATCAGGGCCTGGTCGACCGCGCGCAGCAGCTTCTGCAGCGTGATGGGTTTTTCGAGGAAGGCGCTGGCGCCCACCTTCGTGGCCTCGACGGCGGTGTCGATGGTGCCGTGGCCGCTCATCATGATCACCGGCATCGTGAGCTGGCCGCCGGAGTTCCACTCCTTCAGCAGCGTCACGCCGTCGACGTCGGGCATCCAGATGTCGAGCAGCACGAGATCAGGGCGCAGTGCCTCGCGCACCTGGCGAGCCTGGGCTGCGTTTTCGGCCAGCTCGACCGTGTGCCCCTCGTCGGTGAGGATCTCGGACAACAGTGCCCGGATGCCGAGCTCGTCGTCCACGACCAAGATGGTTGCCATGCGTCCTAGGAAATCTGAGAGGTGCCGTCCGCGCCGGCCGGGGTCGTGCCGAGGGGACTGGCGGGGTTGACCGGGCCCGCTACGGCCGCCGGCGCATCGGCAAATCCTGAAAATGATAGCGAAACCCGCGCCCCGGTCACCGGGCCGTCGGGCAAGTCGCCTGCATGCAGGTTGGCGGCGCGCAGCCGGGCGCCGTGTTCGTCGGCGATTTTCTTCACCACCGCCAGGCCCAGGCCGGTGCCTTTGGTCTTGGTGGTGACGTAGGGCTCGAAGGCGCGCTTGAGCACCTTGTCGGGGAAGCCGGGGCCGTTGTCGACGACCGCCAGCCGCACCGCGCGCAGCTGGCCGTCTTCGCCGCGGGCGCTGCGCGTGACGAGTTCCACCTGGCCGTCGGGGCGGTCGGCCACGGCGTCGAGGCCGTTCTGCACGAGGTTGTGGATCACCTGGCGCAGCTGGGTGGCGTCGCCCTGCAGGGCCGGCAGCCCGGGCTCGAGATCGGCCACCAGCAGGCCGTTGTCCTGCGCCTGGCCGTACAGCGCCAGCACCTCGTGCGCCAGCGCGTTCAGGTCCAGCGGCGCCAGCTGCGCGGCGGGCAGCCGGGCGTAGTCGCGGAACTCGTTGACGAGCCGCTGCATCGCCTGCACCTGGTTGACGATGGTGTTGACGCTCTTGGTCAGCAGCGCCTGGTCGGCGCATTCGAGCTTGGGCCCGAGCCGGTGCTCCAGCCGCTCGGCCGACAGCTGGATGGGCGTGAGCGGGTTCTTGATCTCGTGCGCCAGCCGCCGCGCCACCTCGGACCACGCCGCGCTGCGCTGCGCCGACACAACCTCGGAGACGTCGTCGAAGACCATCAACGTCTGCTCGGCCGGCAGCACGGCGCCGCGCACCAGCAGCGTGAGCGTGGCGCCGTCGCCGCGCTGCAGCTCGAAGCTGTCCTGCCACTGGTCGCGTTCGCCGAGTTCGGGGCTGGTGGCCAGCAGCTCAAAGCGCTGCTCCACGGCGTGGGCGAAGGTCTGCAGATCGGGAATCTCCGACAGCCGCCGCCCGTGCCAGGCCGACAAGGGCCGCTGCAGGATGCGCGTGGCGCCGGGGTTGACGGTGTCGATGCGGCCTTCGCGGTCGAACA
Source organism: Rubrivivax sp. (assembly GCA_027487585.1). Lineage (GTDB taxonomy): Bacteria > Pseudomonadota > Gammaproteobacteria > Burkholderiales > Burkholderiaceae_C > Rubrivivax. The sequence continues at coordinate 4,312 of JAIYDH010000298.1, read as the reverse complement.
CCACCACGCCGGCGGTGAGCGTGTCGAGGATGGTCTGCAGCCGGCCGCGCGCGGCCTCGAGCGCGCCAATGCCGCGCTGCACCTGCGCGCGCGCGTCGGCCATCTGCGCCGTCATGTCGGCAAAGCTGCGCGTCAGGCCGCCCAGCTCGTCGGCGCTGCTGAACACGGGCTTTTCGGTCAGGTCGCCGGCGGCCACCTGGCGCACGCCATCGGCCAGCAGCAGCAGCGGCTTGGCCAGCTGGTTGCCCAGCACGATGGCCAGCAGCACGGCGGCAAACACCGCCAGCACCAGCGTCAGCGTCAGCGTGCCCACGTACATGCGGCGCAGGCTGTCGCGGGCCAGCGCGCGCTGCTGGTACTCGCTGTACGCGGCCTGCACCGCCAGCGCGTTGGCGGCCAGCGCGCGCGGGATGGGCTGCGTCACCATCAGGTAGCGCTCCTCGCCCGGCGACAGTGCCACCTGGCTGTGCAGCACGCGGGCCATCGCACGCACCCGCGCGCGCTGGCCGCCACCGGCAGCCAGGGTGTCTTCGTCCAGGCCCTCCACGGCACTGGCGGTGTTGGCGGCCCGTGCCTGGCGCAGCAGCGTGGCACTGGGTCGTTCGGGCGGGCCGAGCGCGGCCTCGCCGCCGGCTGTCATCAGCACCTGGCCGTTGGCGGCCACCAGGCTCACCTCGCCGGCGCCGAGCTGCTCGCGCAGCCGCTCCAGCGACAGCGCCGACAGGCTGGCGCCGCTGTCGCCCACGCGGTCGGCGGCGACGCGGGTCTTGGTCAGCAGGTCGGCCTGCTGTGCGTCGAGCGTGCCCTTGCCGAGCGCCAGGCCGGCGTCGAGCGCGCCGGCCACCTGCACGTCGAACCAGGCTTCGATGCTGCGCGACACAAACTGGTAGCTCACGGTGTAGATCACCATGCCCGGCAGCACGCCCACCAGCGCAAAGATGCCCGCCAGCTTGATGAGCAGCCGGCTGCCGAACTTGCCCCGCTGCAGCCGGATGAGCAGCCGCAACGCCACCAGCACCACCACCAGCGCCAGCAGCGCGGCGACGACGGCGTTGATCCAGAACAGCCAGACGAAGTTGCGCTCGTAGAAGCGGCTCTCGGGGCTGGAGAAGCCCACCACGAAGGCCAGCACGAGCAGCGCCCCGAGCGCGGCGACGCTGCTGATGACCCAGGCCCAGCGCTGGGAGGCGTTCATGGTTGCGGCCGGCGCGGATCCGGGTTTCCCGGTCCGCGGCGAGCCCCCTCGGGGGGTGGCGAACGAAGTGAGCCTGGGGGCACCGTCACGGATCGATGCGAAGGGTGCGCGAGACGCCCACGGCCCAGTCGCCGCCACCGCCCAGGCCGAACTGCATTGGCCCGGGCAGTTGCGAGCTGTCGAGCCGGTAGCTGAACTCGACGTAGTAGCTGCCGTCGCGCTCGAGCCGATCGGCATCGATCAGCTTCCAGCCGCCGCTGCGCGACACGGCCGCCAGCGCCTCGTCGAGCGAGGCGTAGGTCTGGTGCAGGCCGCCCAGGCTGACGCGCCACGCGCCCGTGAGCGGCTGGAAGGCCAGGCGCCACGAGCGCGACAGTCGCGCCACGCGCTCGTCGCGCCAGTACCAGCGGTTGCGCAGCAGCGTGGCCTCGGCCACGAAGTACAGCGGCACGCCCTTCTGCAGCGCGTCGTCTGCCGCGCGGGGCAGGGCGACGCGGGCCGAGAACTCCAGGTTCACGGCGCCCTCGGCGCGCGTGGCCTGCAGGGTGAGCAGCTCCACGCCCTGCGCTTGCGCCGTGAGTGCCGACAGGGCCAGCACCCAGGCCACGAGCGCGCACAGGCCGCGCTGCAAGGCATGGCGGACCCGGTGGATCCGTTGGATCCGGCAGACCCGGAGCAAGGCGGACATGGCGCGACGAAGGTGGCTGGGCGGTTCTAGGTCTTGTGGAGCAGCGTGTAGAAGAACCCGTCCTGCGGCGTCGGTCCGCCGGCGGATACCCCCTTCGGCCCATTGTCGGGGGTGGGCAGCAGATGGCCGGGCGATGAGTCGTCCTGTCGGGGGGCGCCGGGGTGCGGACGTTGCATAAATGCGTCGATCTGCTGCGAACCCTCGGCGCGGAACACCGAACAGGTGGCGTAAAGCAGCCGCCCGCCCGGCTTGAGCAGCGGCCACAGGGCGTCGAGCATCTCGGCCTGCACCTGGGCCAGCGCATGCACGTCGTCGGCACGGCGCAGCCAGCGCACGTCGGGGTGGCGGCGCACGATGCCGCTGGCCGTGCACGGCGCGTCCAGCAGGATGGCGTCGAACGGCCGGCCGTCCCACCACTGGCGCGGCTGGCGGGCGTCGCCGGCCTGCACCGCGGCCTTGAGCTGCAGCCGGTTCAGCGTGTCTTGCACGCGTGCCAGGCGCACCGGGTCGCTGTCCAGGGCCAGCAGGTCGAGCTCGGCCAGCTCCAGCAGGTGCGCGGTCTTGCCGCCCGGCGCTGCGCAGGCGTCGAGCACGCGGGCGCCGGCAGGCAGCGGCGCGTGCCCGGCGCCGCCTTGCAGCAGCAGCGGTGCGGCGCGCTGGGCCGCAGCGTCCTGCACCGAGACCTCGCCTTCGGCAAAGCCGTGCAGCGCCGCCACGGGGCAGGGTTCGGCCAGCACCACGGTGTGACCGCGGCCGAGGGTCTGCCAGGGTGGATCGTCCAGCAGCGTGGCGGCACGGCCCAGCGCGGCCAGGCGCTGCACGTAGGCCGTGCCGCTGCCGCGGCGGGCGTTCACGCGCAGCGTCATCGGCGGCTTGCGGTTGGCGCCGAGGAGCAGAGCCTGCCAGTGTTCGGGCCAGTCGCGCTTGAGCTTCTCGATCCACCACAGCGGGTGGTTGTAGGCGCCCAGCGGCGAGTGCTTGACGGCCGCCACGAGGGCGTCGCGTTCGCGCAGGAAGCGGCGCAGCACGGCGTTGGCGAAGTTGGCCGCCGCCGGCGCGCGCTGGCGCATCGCGGCCACCGCCTGGTCGACGAGCGTGTGCTCGGGGTAGGGTGGAGGCGTGTCGGCGGCGCCTGCAGGCCAAAGCAGCGCCAGCGACACCAGCAGCAGCGCATCCACAGGCGGCGGCGGCGGTTTGGGTGCCAGTTGCTCGCGCAGCACCTGCGCGCTGCCCAGCCAGCGCAGCGCATGGAAGGACAGCGACTGCACCCCGGGGCGCAAATCGGGCGCCACGCGCGCCAGCACGTCGGTGAGCGAGCGGCCGCTGCGCACGGCCAGCACGGCATCGGCGGTGGCGTCGAGCAGCCGGGCCAGCGGCGGGCCGTGGGTGGGGCTGTTCATGCGCCGAGTCTAGGCATTTCGGCGTCAGGGTTTGGCGTCAGGCGCGGTTGACAGTCTCGGCGCAAAATGTCCCTCCACGTTCTGCTGCGGGTGCTCTCCCGCCCGTCTGTCCATGGCCCCGACCTTGACGCAAGTTCCGCCGCGCATCTTCCGCACCGAAGAAGAACTGGCGGCGCTGCCCGCCTCCGAGCGCATCCGCTGGCGCGTGGTGCAAAGCGGCCAGCGCTACCACGCCAACGACAACATCGCTGCCCACGTGCGCGAGGGCGAGCTCACCGAGCTGAAGGCCGAGGTGCAGGCCAAGCTGCAAGAGGTTCTGCAGGCGCTGGTCATCGACACCGAGAGCGACCACAACACCCACGAGACGGCCAAGCGCGTGGCCAAGATGTACATCGAAGAGGTGTTCCGCGGTCGCTACCAGCCGATGCCCAGCGTCACCGAGTTCCCCAACGTCGAGCGGCTGAACGAGCTGATGATCGTCGGCCCGATCACCGTGCGCAGCGCCTGCAGCCACCACATGTGCCCGATCTTCGGCAAGGTGTGGATCGGCATCCTGCCCAACGAGCACAGCAACCTGATCGGCCTGAGCAAGTACGCGCGCATCGCCGACTGGATCATGAGCCGGCCGCAGATCCAGGAAGAGGCGGTCACCATGCTGGCCAACGAACTGCAGGATCGTGTGCGCCCCGACGGCCTGGCCATCGTCATGGAGGCCGATCACTTCTGCATGCACTGGCGCGGCGTCAAGGACACCGACAGCGCCATGGTCAACAGCGTCATGCGTGGCGCCTTCCTCAAAGACGCGAACCTGCGGCGGGAATTCCTGTCGCTGCTGCCGCGCAAGCAGGGGTGAACGCCATGCTCGTGCGACTCGTTTATGCCAGCCGTGCCGTCGAAGCCATCGACCAGGCCGAACTGATGGCCATCCTCAAGAAGAGCAAGGCCAACAACCCGCCGCTGGGCATCACCGGCGTGCTCTGTTTCAGCGAGGGCATCTTCCTGCAGGTGCTCGAGGGCGGCCGCAGCGCC
>JAIYDH010000282.1 GCA_027487585.1 Rubrivivax sp. | reverse complement strand
CGCCGCGGGCTTCGTCAAAGCGCGGGTGCTGGCTGGTGGGGCCGATGAACAGGCCGCTGAACAAATAGCTCAGCGAAGGGTGGTTCTGCCAGTACGTCAGCAGGCTGGCCAGCAGGTCGGGCCGGCGCAGGAAGGGGCTGTCGGTGGGCGTGGCGCCGCCCATCACGAAGTGGTTGCCGCCGCCGGTGCCGGTGTGGCGGCCGTCGAGCATGAACTTCTCGGTGCTCAGGCGAGTCTGGTGCGCGGCCTCGTACAGGAACTCGGTGTGGTCGACGAGTTCGGTCCAGCTGTGCGCCGGGTGGATGTTGACCTCGATCACGCCCGGGTCGGGTGTGACGGCCAGCATCTTCAGGCGCGGATCGCGCGGCGGCGGGTAGCCTTCGAGCACGATCTTCACGCCACGCTCGGCGGCGGTGGCCTCGATGGCGGCGAGCAGCTCGAGGTAGTCCTCCAGAAAGCGCAGCGGCGGCATGAAGACGTACATGACGCCGCTCTTGCCGCCGTGCTGGGCCTCAGCCTTGGGGCCGTTGCCGCGCTGCGGATCGCGCACCTCCACACACAGCGCCGTGCGCACCACCTCGCCGGCCGACACAAAGCGCGCCGGCAACGTGCCGGGGTCGCGCGGGAAGGCGTACTCGGGCGAGTGCTCGGTGGCGCCTGGGCTTGCGCCTGCCCCTGACGAGCCGCCAAAGCCCATGCGCGGCACACCCGGCGCGCCGCCGGGGTCGCCGTCGGCGTGGAAGCCGTCGTGGTCGAGCCCGCCATCGGCACCGGCCGCTGCGGCCACCGCCGCGGCGCCTTGCGCCGTGGTGTGCGAGCCAGCGGGCACGAACTGCGCCTTCACCGCGGCCGCCAGGGGCAGCGGCGGCTGCGGCGCAAACGGGTCCTGCGCCTGCAGCAGCGGCATGTCGCCCTTGGCGGCCCAGGGCAGGCTGTCCAGCGGCAGCCGATAGCCCATCGGCGAGTCGCCCGGCATCAGGTACAGGCGCTCGTCGCGCAAGAACCAGGGGCCGGTCATCCAGCTCGGGCCGGCGGTGCCGACCTGCCACTCGCGCTTGAGCGGCAGCAGCCAGCCCACGGTGGCATCGAGCCCCTGCTTGAACACGCGGCGCAGGCGGGCGCGCTCGAGCTCGTCGTCCAGCGGCGCGTCGAAGGGGTCCACGTTCACCGGCAGCCGGCGCTCGCGCCAGAGGTAGTACCAGGTGTCTTCGAAGCCGGGGGTGAGGTAGCGGTCGTCGAGGCCGAGCTTCTTCGTCAGCGTGCGCATGAAGCCTTCGGCATCGGCCGCCGTGTAGCGGTGCGTGTCGCGCTCGTCGGCGAACAGCGACGGATCGCTCCAGCAGGGCTGTCCGTCGGCGCGCCAGCAGATGCTGAGCGCCCAGCGCGGCAGCTGCTCGCCCGGGTACCACTTGCCCTGGCCGAAGTGCAGGAAGCCGCCGTCGCCATAACGCGCACGCAGCCGGTGCACCAGCTCGGTGGCCAGGCCGCGCTTGGTGGGGCCGAGTGCGTCGGTGTTCCACTCGGCGGCGTCGCGGTCGTTCACGGCCACGAAGGTGGGCTCGCCGCCCATCGTCAGGCGCACGTCGCCGTCGGCCAGCTTGCCGTCGACCTCGTGGCCGAGGGCCACGATGGCGGCCCATTGCGCGTCGGTGTAGGGCAGCGTCACGCGCGGGCTCTCGTGGATGCGCGTGACGTGCATGTGGTGGCTGAACTCGACCTCGCTCTCGTCGACGGCGCCGCTGATGGGCGCGGCGCTGCTCGGCTCGGGCGTGCAGGCCACCGGGATGTGGCCCTCGCCGGCCAGCAGGCCGCTGGTGGGATCGAGGCCGATCCAGCCGGCGCCCGGCAGGAACACCTCGCACCAGGCGTGCAGGTCGGTGAAGTCGGTCTCGCTGCCGCTCGGGCCATCGAGCGCCTTCACATCCGCCTTGAGCTGGATGAGGTAGCCGCTGACAAACCGCGCCGCCAGGCCCATGTGGCGCAGCGTCTGCACCAGCAGCCAGCCGCTGTCGCGGCAGGAGCCGCTGCCGTTGGTGAGCGTGACCTCGGGCGTCTGCACGCCCGGCTCCATGCGGATGAGGTACTTGATGTCGCTCTGCAGGCGCTGGTTCAGCGACACGAGGAAGTCGATGGTGCGCACCTCGTCACGCGGGATGCTGTCCACAAACGCCTTGAAGCGCGGCGTCAGCTCTCCCTTGGCGAGGTAGGGCTGCAGCTCGCGGCGGCTGTCGGCGTCGTACTCGAACGGAAAGTTCTCGGCGTGCGGCTCGAGGAAGAAGTCGAACGGGTTCAGCACCGACATCTCGGCCACGAGGTCGACCGTGACCTTGAACTCGCGCGTGGGCTCCGGAAACACCAGCCGGGCCAGGTGGTTGGCGAACGGGTCCTGCATCCAGTTGATGAAGTGCTTGGCGGGCTCGACGCGCAGCGAGTAGCTGAGGATGCGCGTGCGGCTGTGCGGCGCCGGCCGCAGGCGCACCACCTGGGGCGAGAGATTCACCCGCCGGTCGTAGCGGTAGTGGGTGACGTGGTTCAGCGCGACATGGATGGACACGGGACAGACTCTCCAGCAGGGCCGGGACGGCAACGGGGGCTTGCAATCTCCGGGCCCGGTACCGGACGTCAGTGTTCGGCGCCAGGCGCGCCCGGATGATGCCAGTAGCGGCGGCGCTCCTGGCGTGTGCAGCGGCCCGTGGCCGCCTCGCTGTGCCAGCGCCAGGCGCCGCAGGCCGCCGTGGTGACCACGGGCACGCCCGCGGCGGCGTGGCGCGCCAGCACGGCGGGCGCCGGGTGGCCGAAGCGGCTGCGGTGCGCCGCCTGCACCACCGCCCAGCGCGGCGCCACCGCAGCGATGAAGTCGGCCGTCGACGAGGTGTTGCTGCCGTGGTGCGGCACCCACAGCACGGTGCTGCGCAGGCGTTCGGCGGCATCGCGCACCAAGCCGGCCTCCTGAGCGGCTTCGATGTCGCCAGTGAGCAGCACGCTGGCGCCTCCGGCGGCCTGCACGCGCAGCACGCAGCTCAGGGTGTTGGCCCGCGTGCGCTCGGTGGCCACCTCCAGCGCCGCGGCAGAGGGGTGCAGGATCTCGAAGTCGACACCGTCCCAGCGCCAGCGCTGCCCGGCGGTGCACGGCGTGTGTGGCGCCAGCGTGCGCAGCGGGTGGCCGGGCTCCAGCGACGACATCAGCGTGGCCACCGGTAGCGCCCGCGCCAGCGAGGCGGCGCCGCCGGTGTGGTCGGTGTCGCGGTGGCTCAGCACCAGGCGGTCGATGCGCGGCACGCCCACGGCGCGCAGCAGCGGCACGAGCACGCGGTCACCGGCATCCGAGCCCGGCGACCAGGCCGCGCCGGCATCGAACACCAGCACATGCTGCGCCGTGCGCAGCAGCACCGCCGTGCCCTGGCCGACATCGGCGCCGATGAGCTCGAACTCGCCCTGCGCCGGCCGGGCCACGGGCGGTGCCAGCAGCGGCAGCATCAGCGGCACGGCCAGGAGGCGCAGCCGCCAGGGCCAGGGCAGCACGGCCACCACCGCGCCCAGCAGCCCAGCGGCCACCGCCCAGGGCGGCGCGGCGGCGGCATGCCACACCGCCAGCGGCGTGGATGCCAGCCACGCGAGCACGGCGCCGAGCGCGTGCACCACGGCCGCCGCCAGGCTCCACAGCGGCGGCACCAGCACGCCGAGTAGCGCCAGCGGCGTGACGATCAGCGTCACCACCGGAATCGCCACCAGGTTGGCGGCAAAGCCCACCACCGAGAGCTGCTGGAAGAACAGCAGCGACAGCGGCGCCAGCCCCACCGTGGCCACCGCCTGCTGCACGAACGCAGCACGCAGCCAGGGCCAGCGGCCGGCGGGGGCCGACGACGCCTGCAGCGGCCCGCTGGCCGCCAGCAGCCCCACGGCGACGAAGCTGAGCCAGAAGCCCGGCATCAGCATCGCCCACGGGTCGGCCACCAGCACCACCAGCCCGGCGGCGCCCAGCACGCCCGCCAGCGGCCAGCGCCGGCCGGCCTGACGCAGCAGCACCACCACGGCGATCATCGCCACCGTGCGCTGCGCCGGCACGCCCCAGCCGGCCAGCAGCGCATAGGCCGCGGCCAGCACCAGCCCGGCCCAGCGTCCGGCCACCGGCGCCGGCAGCCAGCGTGGCGCCGACGGGTGGCGCCGCCATAGCGCGCCCACCAGCGCGCCGGCCAGCCAGGCGAACATCGTGACGTGCAGGCCGGAGATGCTCATCAGGTGGGCCACGCCGGTGTCGCGGAACAGGGCCCAGTCGTCGCGCGCGATGGCCGCCTGGTCGCCCACGGCCAGCGCCGCCAGCACGCCGGCCGCACCAGGGTCGGCCACGCGGGCCTGGATGGCGTCGCGCACGGCCTGGCGCAGCCGCTCGACCGGGTGCGCTGCCGCCGCGTCGAGCAGCCGCGCGGCGCCGTCGGCCTGGCCCGGGCGTTCGCGCACGCTGCCGGTGGCGCGCAGGCCTTGCTCGAAGAGCCACAGCTCCAGATCGAAGCCGTGCGGGTTCATCGCGCCATGCGGCTGCGCCAGCCGCACGGTGAACTGCCAGCGCTGGCCGGCGCGCACCGGCTGCGGCGGCGCGGCCAGCAGCGCATCGGCCTCGATGCCGCGGAACCAGCCCAGCGACACCCGCTCGGGCACCACCACCGGCTGGCCGCGGTGCCAGGCGGACTCGATGGCGAACTCGAAGCGCACGCCCTGCAGACTTTCGCGCGGCAGGCTGGCCACGGTGCCGCGCACGAGCAGGTCCTGGCCCTCCAGCGCCGGCGGCAGGGCCTCGGCCAGCTGGGCGGCAGCGCGGGCATGCGTGCTGGCAAAACCCAGGGCTGCCGCGCCCAGGGCCAGAGCGGCCAGCGCCGCCCGCGCCCAGCGCGTGCAGCGCCCGCGCAGGCCCAGCAGCACCAGCACGGCCCCAAGCGCGGCGATAACGGCCACCGGCGCGGGCGCCCACAAGGCCGCCATGCCCAGCTGCGCGGCACTGCCGGCCACCCAGGCCAGCGCGGCGCATGCAGCCCACAACACCAGCCCGAACGCGGCCTGTGCGCTGCGGGGCGAGGCGGGTGGCGCAGCGTGCAAGGCGAGAGGGGCCATGCAGGGCCAGTGTAGGATTTACCCGCAAAGCCGCTGTCCCCTGGCCGGGGGCACGGCGAGGGCCCTCCGACGTGTGCCACCCGTCAGCGGCTCTCAGCCCCCCCCCCGCTTCGGCCCACCCCAGGAAGGACAGACATGACACCGCAGCAGCGCCTGCAAGCCCTCGGCATCGTGTTGCCGCCCGTCTCGGTGCCGGCCGCCGCCTACGTGCCCTATGTGCAGACCGGCTCGCTGGTCTTCGTCTCGGGCCACATCGCCAAGCAGGATGGCAAGGCCTGGGTCGGCCAGCTCGGCCTGACGATGAGCACCCCCGAAGGCCAAAGCGCCGCGCGCGCCATCGCCATCGACCTGATGGGCACGCTGAACGCCGCCGTGGGCGGCGACCTCTCGCGCGTGAAACGCATCGTCAAGGTGCTGAGCCTGGTCAACAGCACGCCCACCTTCACCGAGCACCACCTTGTCACCAACGGCTGCAGCGAGCTGCTGCGCGATGTGTTCGGCCCCGAGGTCGGCGCGCACGCCCGCAGCGCCTTTGGCGTGGCGCAACTGCCGATGGGCGCCTGCGTCGAGATCGAGCTGATCGCCGAAGTGGCATGAAGACGATCCCGCTGGGCACCGGCGCGCGGCCCGGCGGCCGGCCCGCGAGCCTGGCGTGGGCCGTGATGGTGCTGCTGCCGCTGGCCGCCGTGGCTGCGGCGCTGGTGTCGCAGCACGTCTACGACATGCAGCCCTGCCCCTGGTGCGTGCTGCAGCGCGTGGTGTTCGTGGCGATGGCGCTGGTGGCGGTGCCCGCCCTGCTGCTGCGCTCGACGCTGGCGCGCCGCCTGCTGGCTGGCGTGACGCTGCTGCTCGCGGGCTGTGGCGCCGCCGCGGCGCTGTGGCAGCACTTCGTGGCTGCCAGCAGCACGAGTTGCAATCTCACGCTCGCCGACCGCATCGTCAGCAGCCTGGGCCTCGACAGCGCCTGGCCCGAGGTGTTTGCGGCCTACGCCAGTTGCGCCGACGCGGCCGTGAAGCTGGCGGGGCTGTCGTACGAGTTCTACAGCCTCGCTCTCTTCATCGCGCTGGCCGGACTGGCGCTGAGGCTGCTGCGCCACCCGGCCTGAGCTTGGGCGGTGACGGTCGTCGCCGCCTGAACGCGTCAGCGGTCAGACCCCGGCCCACGTGCGCCAGCGTGCCGGGTTCAGCACGCGCGGCGTGGGGCCGATGAAGTGCAGCTGGCCGCTGCGCGTGAAGCCGGCGTGGGCTTGGGTCTTCAGCCCGGCAGCACCCGCATCGGCCGCTTGAAGCCGTCGAGCTTGTGACCCTTGCGCGCGCGCTTGCCCACGTGTGCGGCGAGGGCGGCGCCGCGCAGCAGCTCGTCCTTGGGCTTGTCGCCGCGGCCCAGGCCCTGCACGCGCAAGGCGTCGGCACAGGGTGACACGCTGACCAGGGGCGACTGCGCGTCCACGTCCATCAGCGTGAGACCCTTGCCGCCATTGCTTTGCAGCTTCAGCTCGTCGGCGCTGAACACCAGCAGCCGCCCGTCGAGCGCCAGACAGGCCACCTGCCGCTGCGCGGGTGCCATCACGGCCGGCGGCAGCAGCTTCTGCCCCGGCTCGAGCGTCAGGAAGGCCTTGCCACCGCGGTTGCGGCCGGCCATGTCGCCGGCCTTGGCCAGCAGGCCGAAGCCGCTGGTGTTGGCCAGCAGCAGCGTCGCGTCCGCCGCGCCGGCGAAGTAGTGCGCCACCTGCGAGCCGGCTTCCAGATCGATCAGCGTCGTGATCGGCACGCCATCGCCGCGCCCGCCCGGCAGCGTGCTGGCGGGCACGCTGTAGATGCGCCCGCTGCCTTTGTGTTCAGTGCCAAAGACCAGCAGCGTGTCGACGCTGCGGCAAGGGAAGCAGCCGTAGAGCCTGTCGCCTGGCTTGAAGGCCAGTGAGGTGGCATCGATCTCGTGGCCCTTGAGCGCGCGCACCCAGCCCTTGAGGCTGACGACCACCGTCACCGGCTCGTCGATCACCTTGATCTCCGCGACGGCCTTCTTCTCGGCCTGCACCAGCGTGCGGCGCTCGTCGCCGTGCTGCTTGGCGTCGGCCTCGATCTCGCGCACCACCGTGCGCTTCAGCGCCGCCGGGCTGGCGAGGATGTCCTCGAGCTTGCCCCGCTGCTCGCGCAGCTCCTTCAGCTCCTGCTCGATCTTGATGGCTTCCAGGCGTGCGAGTTGCCGCAGCCGGATCTCGAGGATGTCCTCGGCTTGGCGGTCGCTGAGCTTGAAGCGGTTGATGAGCGCCGGCTTGGGCTCGTCGGCGTTGCGGATGATGCGGATGACTTCGTCGATGTTCAGCAGCACCAGCTGCCGGCCTTCGAGCACGTGGATGCGGTCCAGCACCTTCTGCAACCGGTGGCGCGTGCGCCGCTCCACCGTGGCCAGGCGGAAGTGAATCCACTCCACCAGCATCTGGCGCAGGCTCTTCTGCGTCGGCCTGCCGTCGCGGCCGATGAGCGTCAGGTTCAGCGGCGCGCTCGTCTCCAGGCTGGTGTGCGCCAGCAGCGTGGTGATCAGCTCGGCCTGCTCGACGCTGCGGCTCTTGGGCTCGAACACCAGGCGCACGGGGGCGTCCTTGCTGCTTTCGTCGCGCACGGTGTCCAGCACCGCCAGCACCGAGGCCTTGAGCTGCACCTGCTCCTGCAGCAGCGCCTTCTTGCCGGCCTTCACCTTGGGGTTGGTGAGCTCCTCGATCTCTTCGAGCACCTTCTGCGTGCTGGTGCCCGGTGGCAGCTCGGTCACCACCAGCTGCCACTGGCCGCGGGCGAGGTCTTCGATGACCCAGCGCGCGCGCACCTTCAGGCTGCCGCGGCCGCTGCGGTAGGCGTCGCGGATGTCGGCCTCGCTGCTGATGATCTGGCCGCCACCGGGGTAGTCGGGGGCGGGCAGCAGCGCGAACAGCTCGTCCTCGCTCAGGGCGTCGTTCTTCAGCAGCGCCACGGTGGCCGCGGCCACCTCGCGCAGGTTGTGGCTGGGCACCTCGGTGGCCAAGCCCACGGCAATGCCACTGGCGCCATTGAGCAGCACGAACGGCAGCCGCGCCGGCAGCTGGCGCGGCTCTTCCTCGCTGCCGTCGTAGTTGGGCTGGAAATCGACGGTGCCTTCGTCGATCTCGTCCAGCAGCAGCCGCGAGATGGGCGCCAGGCGCGCCTCGGTGTAGCGCATGGCCGCGGCGCCGTCGCCGTCGCGGCTGCCGAAGTTGCCCTGGCCGTCGACCAGCGGATAGCGCTGGCTGAAGCTCTGGGCCATGCGCACCATGGCGTCGTAGGCCGCGGTGTCGCCGTGCGGGTGGTACTTGCCGAGCACATCACCCACCACGCGCGCGCTCTTCACGGGCCGAGCGCCACCCGTGCCGGTGTAGGCCAGGCCCATGCGCAGCATCGAGTACAGGATGCGCCGCTGCACCGGCTTGTTGCCATCGCACACGTCGGGCAGTGCACGGCCCTTGACGACGCTCAGTGCGTACTCGAGATAGGCGCGCTGGGCGTAGCCCGCCAGCGGCAGGTGGTCGGTGGGCTCGGGGGCGGGATCGGGGTCGGTCGGCGGAAAGTCGAAGAGGTCGGGCATGAGTCGGGTGAAAGCCAGCGAAGGGCCCGGCGCCGGCGGCGTCAGGCAGCCGGCGATTGTCCCAAACCGGGCTGCAGCAGCGCCTTGACCAAGGGATGCGGAAACCGCCGCTGCACCGTGACGGCGTAGAAGCGCTCCTGGATCTGCGGGATGCGGCAGCGCTCCACCAGCTTGCGCGTGGCGAGTTCGTCCTGCACCACCACCGGCGGCACCAGCGCCAGCGCGCCGGTTTCGCGCGCCAAGAGGCGCAGCATGGCCATGTCGTCGACCTCGGCCAGCACCTGCGGGCGCACGCCGTGCTGGTGCAGCAGCGCGTCGAAGGCACCGCGCGAGGCGCTGTCGCCACCCGGCAGCAGCAGCGGCTGGCCATCGAGCCCTTGCGGAAACACCAGCGGCGCCAGCTTGCGCCCGCGCGGGGGTGCGGAGACGATGGCCAGCGGCTGCTGCGCGATCAGCGTGCTGTGCCAGCCCTGGGCGGCATCGCGCGGCACGGCCTCGTGGGCCAGCACGACATCGAGCTGGTGCGCACCCAGGTGCAGCAGCAGCTCGCGCAGGCGGCCGCTCTCGAGCCGGATCTGCACCTCGGGCCGCGCCAGCAGCGGCTTCAGCAGCAGCAGCTGGAAGTTGCGCGACAGCGTGGCCACCGAGCCGATGCGCAGCAAGCTCACGCGGCCGCGCGGGCGGCCCTTCAGCGTGGCCAGCAGTTCTTCGCCCGCCGCGTGGATGCTGTCGGCGTGCTCCAGCGCCACGCGCCCGGCCTCGGTGAGCACGAGGCGGCGGCCGCGCCGCTCGAAGAGCGCGTGGCCCAGGCGCTCCTCGAGCTGGCGCAACTGCACCGACAGCGCCGAGGGCGACACATGCAGCCGCTCGGCCGCCCGCGCCAAGCCCTGCTCGTGCGCGATGGCGCGGAAGTAGCGCAGGTGATGCAGGTTGAGCTCGGCCATGGCCCCGGTTCTCTTGTTCGCTTTTCTGCAACGAATGATGCCATTCATTGAACTGGACGCGACAGGACCGCCTTCGAAGAATCGCGCCCCATGAATGCCATCGACCTGTTGCTCGCCAACCTTCTCCAGCCCATCGTGCTGGCCTTCCTGCTCGGCGCCATCGCCGGGTTCGTGAAGAGTGAGCTCGAACTGCCCGAGGCGGTGATCAAGCTGCTCTCGATCTACCTGCTGTTCTCGCTCGGCCTGACCGGCGGCCGGGAACTCGCCAAGGCCGATCTCCAACAAGTGCTGCCGCTGCTCGGCATCACGCTGTTCATGACCTTCGCCATCCCGACGCTGGCCTACCATGTGGCGCGTCGCGCTGGCGGCTTCGACATCAGCAACGCGGCGGCCATTGCGGCGCACTATGGCTCTGTGTCGACGGCGACCTTCTTCGCCTCCATGAGCTTTGCCACCGCCATGGGCACGCCTGCCGAGGGCACCATGGCGGCGATGGTGGCGCTGATGGAGTTCGGCGTCGTGTACTCGCTTGTGCTGGCTCGCCTGGCCCTGGGCCGGCAGAAGTCGCAGCATGGCAAGGGCGGCGTGCCCCTGACAGAACTCGTGCTCAGCGTCGTTCGGGGACGCGGCATCCTGCTGCTGCTGGGTGGCATGACCATCGGCGCCCTGGCCACCGAGCCGCAGTGGAAGCAGATCAGCCCGTTCTACGAAGGACTGTTCCGCGGCATGCTGATGCTCTTCTTGCTCGAGATGGGCATCACCGCGGCGCGGCAGATCGGCGCCTTCCGCCAAGTGGGCCTGTTCATGGCCGGATTCGGCATGCTGATGCCCCTGCTGCACGGCGTGGTCGGCGTGACGCTGGCCCACGCCGTGGGCCTGGGCCTGGGCGGCTGCTTCGTGTTCGGCGCCATCTGCGCCAGCGCCAGCTTCATCGACGCGCCCGCCGCCTGCCGCGCCAGCCTGCCCGAGGCCAACCCGGGCATCTACCTCACGGCATCGCTGGGCGTGACGCTGCCGTTCAACCTGGTGGTGGGCCTGCCGCTGTACTACGGTTACGCACGCTGGCTCACGGGCGGCTGATAAGGGCGCTGTGGCGATGCGGCCACGGCCTCGGCCTCGCGGCTGCGCCCCAAGCGCGAGCCGAATTCCGAGACTCCGCTGCCGCGCGCGGCGCCTGGCGCCCGGCCGCTCAGCCGCCCGCCAAGCGCTCCAGCCCCAAGGCCACGCGCGCCTCGTACTCGCGGTCGAGCAGGCTCATCACCACCAGCGAGTCCCAGCCTTCGGTGCCGGCGCCCACGTAGGCGCGCACACTTTCGCGCAGCCGGCCTTCCTCGACAAAGCCTTCGCTGGCATACAGCGCCAGCGCGCGCGTGTTCAGCGACTTCACGTCGAGCCAGAAGCGGTGCGCGTGCAGGTTGCGGAAGGCCATCTGCTTGAGCAGCCGCACGCAACGGCGGCCCAGGCCGCGGCCCTTGCTCTGCAGCACCAGGCGCTTGAGCTCGATGCTGCGGTGCGGGTTGCGGCAACCCTGCAGGATGACGAAGCCGTCGCGTCCGCCATGCGGCCCGCTGTCGGGGCCGCTCGCGGCGCCGGACTCGATGATGAAGTGGCGGAAGTCCGGGAAGCGCACCGCGCCCTCGTGCTGCGTGCGCTCCCACGGCGTGATGAACGGCAGGTTCTGCGGGTCGGCCTCGACCGAGGCCACGAAGTCGAGGTCGCTCAGCAGCGTGGGCCGCAGGCGCAGCGGCGCCTCAGACATCGACGTCGACCGCGTCGCCGTGCAGTTCCATCAGCTCGCGCCGGGCCGCGGCCTCGCCCTTGCCCATCAGCTTGGTGAGGACGACGGCAGTGGCATCGAAGCCTCCTCCCGCAGACCCGAGCCAGCTCACAGGCAACAGCCGGCGCGTCTCGGGGTTCAGCGTCGTCTCCCACAGCTGCTCGGCGTTCATCTCGCCCAGGCCCTTGAAGCGGCTGATGTTCCAGCTGCCTTCACGCGCGCCTTCCTTGCGCAGCTTGTCGAGCGTGGCCTCGAGCTCGCCGTCGTCGAGCGCGTAGAGTTTGGCCGCCGGCCGCTTGCCGCGCGCGGGCGCGTCGATGCGGTACAGCGGCGGCCGCGCGATGTAGATGTGCCCGGTTTCGACGAGCTTGGGAAAGTGGCGGAAGAAGAGGGTGAGCAGCAGCACCTGGATGTGCGAGCCGTCGACGTCGGCGTCGCTGAGGATGCAGACCTTGCCGTAGCGCAGGCCGCTCAGATCGGGCGTGTCGTTCGGGCCGTGTGGATCGACGCCAATGGCCACCGCGATGTCGTGGATCTCGGTGTTGGCGAACAGCCGGTCGCGCTCGACCTCCCAGGTGTTGAGCACCTTGCCGCGCAGCGGCAGCACGGCCTGGGTCTCCTTGTTGCGGCCCATCTTGGCGCTGCCGCCGGCCGAATCGCCCTCGACGAGGAAGACCTCGTTGTGCAGCAGGTCGCGGCTTTCGCAGTCAGTCAATTTGCCGGGCAGCACGGCCACGCCCGAGCCGCGGCGCTTTTCGACCTTCTGCGCCGCGCGCTGGCGCGTCTGCGCCTGGCGAATGACGAGCTCGGCGAGCTTCTTTCCCCACTCGACATGCTGGTTCAGCCACAGCTCGAGCGCCGGCTTCACGTAGGCCGACACCAGGCGCAGCGCGTCGCGCGAGTTCAGCCGTTCCTTGATCTGGCCCTGGAACTGAGGGTCCAGCACCTTGGCCGAGAGCACGAAGCTGGCGCGGTTGAACACGTCGTCGGGCATCAGCTTCACGCCCTTGGGGCACAGCGCGTGCAGCTCGATGAAGCCCTTGATGGCGCCGAAGAGGCCGTCCTTCAGACCGCTTTCGTGCGTGCCGCCAGCTACGGTGGGAATGAGGTTGACGTAGCTCTCGCGCAGCGTGGCACCTTCGTCGGTGAAGGCCACGCACCAGGCGGCGCCCTCGCCTTCGGCGAAGTTTTCGGTCTCCTGTGCGGTGGCGAACTGTTCGCCCTCGAAGAGTGGAATCAGCGGGTCGGCCGGCACCTGCTGCATCAGGTAGTCGCGCAGGCCCTTCTCGTACTTCCAGGTCGTGGTTTCCTGGGTCTTCTCCACCGCCAGCGTCACCGTCACGCCCGGCATCAGCACGGCCTTGCTGCGCAGCAGGTGCACGAGTTCGTGGCGCGGCAGCTCGGCGCTTTCGAAGTACTTGGCGTCGGGCCACACACGCACGCGCGTGCCGTGCTTCTTGTCGCCCGTGTCCTTGCCGATCACGGCCTTGCGCACCACCAGCGCATCGACCACGTCGCCGCCGGCGAAGGCCAGCTGCGCCACCTGCCCCTCGCGCCACACGGTCACTTCCAGCCGCTTGGCGAGCGCGTTCGTGACGCTCACGCCCACGCCATGCAGGCCGCCGCTGAAGCTGTAGGCACCACCCGCGCCCTTGTCGAACTTGCCGCCGGCATGCAGCCGCGTGTAGACGATCTCGATCACCGGCACGCCTTCTTCGGGGTGCAGGCCGAAGGGGATGCCACGGCCGTCGTCGTCGATGCTCACGCTGCCATCGGCGTGCAGCGTGACGGCGATTCGCGTGCCGAATCCAGCCAGCGCCTCGTCGGCCGCGTTGTCGATGACCTCCTGCACGATGTGCAGCGGGTTGTCGGTGCGCGTGTACATGCCCGGCCGCTGCTTCACGGGCTCGAGGCCCTTGAGCACGCGGATCGAGGCTTCGGCGTAGGTGTTGTTGGGTTTGACGGAGGGCATGGCTGGGATTCTAGGAGGGGGGTCTGGTCGCTCGGATGCTCTGGTGGCGGCGGTCGGCCATCTGCCCTTCACGGTCGCGCTGCATCGCGCGTCGCGGCAGGCGGTACGCGGTGCGGGCGCTAGGTGTGGCGGTCGGTGCTTCGCACCGACTTCCCTCCGCTGCTCGCCTTGAGGGCGCACGGCAAAACTCGCTACGCGGGCTGCGCCCGCTGCGCTCAAACACTTGCCGTGAGTCAGTCTTGGATGCGCGCTGCGCGCGCCGCCCTCAAGACTGCGCTGCTCGGCGCCCCACATAGCGCCCGCACCGCGCACCGCCTGCCGCTCTGTGAGGCGTTGTGGTGTTCGGTCCAAAACCAAACCCCGG
>JAIYDH010000230.1 GCA_027487585.1 Rubrivivax sp. | reverse complement strand
CTCACCGTCGTGCCACCCATGAACACCGGCTCCAGCTTGGCCACCGGCGTGAGCTTGCCGGTGCGGCCCACCTGGATGTCGATGCCGTTCAGCGTGGTCGCCTGCTCCTGGGCCGGGAACTTGTGCGCCACGGCCCAGCGCGGCTCGCGGCTCTTGAAGCCCAGGCGGCGCTGCCAGTCGAGCCGGTCGAGCTTGTAGACGACGCCGTCGATGTCGAAGGGCAGGGCATCTCGCTCGGCCTCCACGGCGCGGTGGAAGGCCACCAGTTCGTCTGCGCCCACGCAGACGCGGCGGCGCTCGTTCACCGGCAGGCCCCGTTGCTGCAGCCACGAGATCAGCTCGCTGTGGCGCGCGAAGGCGGGCAGGCCCTGTGATTCGCCCAGGCCGTAGGCGTAGAAGCTCAGTGGCCGCGCGGCCGTGACGGCGGGGTCGAGCTGGCGCACCGCGCCGGCGGCGGTGTTGCGCGGGTTGACATAGGTCTTTTCGCCACGCTCGCGCTGCTGCGCGTTCAGGCGCTCGAAGTCATCGCGGCGCATGTAGACCTCGCCGCGCACCTCCAGCACCGCGGGCAGCTCGGCCGCCGCGCCCTGCAGCCGCAGCGGGATCTGGCCGATGGTGCGGATGTTGTGCGTCACGTCCTCGCCGGTTTCGCCGTCGCCGCGCGTGGTGGCCTGCACCAGCACGCCGGCCTCGTAGCGCAGGTTGATGGCCAGGCCGTCGAACTTCAGCTCGGCGGCGTAGGCCACGGCAGGCGCGTCGTCGGTGAGCTCGAGCTCGCGCCGCACACGCGCGTCGAAGGCGCGGGCGCCCTCGGCGCTGGTGTCGGTTTCGGTCTGGATGCTCAGCATCGGCACCGCGTGCCGCACCGGCGCCAGCCCGTCGAGCACCTGGCCGATGACGCGCTGCGTGGGCGAGTCCGCGCTGCGCAGCGCCGGGTGCGCGGCTTCAAGCGCCTGCAGCTCGGCAAACAGGCGGTCGTACTCGGCGTCGGGGATCTCCGGCGCGTCGAGCACGTAGTAGCGGTGGGCGTGGTGGTGCAGCTGCTGGCGCAGCAGCGCGGCACGGTCGGCCGCGGCCGGCGGCGCGGGCGGTAACGAATCAAGAGCCATGTGCGACATTCTCCGGCAGCCGCCCGCCCTTCCGCGGGCGCCAGGAGGCCGGCCTTGGAAACGGAATTCGACCTCGTCGTCATCGGCGCCGGCAGCGGCGGTGTGGCGGCGTCGCGCCGCGCGGCGGCGCATGGCGCGCGCGTGGCCATCGTGGAGGCGCGCCGGGTCGGCGGCACCTGCGTGCTGCGCGGCTGCGTGCCGAAGAAGCTGCTGATGTACGCGGCCGAGTTCGGCGACGCCTTCGCCACCGCGCGCGGCTACGGCTGGGCGATGGAGCCGCCGCAATTCGAGATGCCGCACTGGGCCGCCGCCAAGGCTGCCGAGACCACGCGCCTGGAAGGCATCTACCGCCGCCTGCTCGAAGGCAGCGGCGTGAGCCTGTTCGAGGGCCACGCCAGGCTCGACGGCCCGGGCCGCGTGCGGGTGGCCGCCGCGGCGGGCGACACGACACTGGCGGCCCGCCACGTGCTGCTGGCCACGGGCTCAAGCCCCGCCCACGATGCGATCCCCGGCCTGGACAGCTGCGCCACCAGCGACGACCTGCTCGAGCTGCGCGAGCTGCCGCCCAGCGCCGCCATCATCGGCGCCGGCTTCAT
Organism: Rubrivivax sp.; assembly: GCA_027487585.1. Taxonomy (GTDB): domain Bacteria; phylum Pseudomonadota; class Gammaproteobacteria; order Burkholderiales; family Burkholderiaceae_C; genus Rubrivivax. Next base: position 17,371 of record JAIYDH010000230.1, on the reverse strand, counting down.
TGCGGTGGAGTTCGCCAGCATGCTGGCGCGGCTGGGCGTGAAGGTGTCGATCTACTTTCGCGGCCGGCTGCCGCTGCGCGGCTTCGACGAGATGCTGCGCACGGCCGCGATGGCCGAGCTGCAGGCCGCCGGCGTGGAGGTGCACGCCGAGCAGGTGCCCACGCGCGTGCAGGCGGTCAGCGGCGGGCGGCTGCTGCTGTTCGGCGACGAGCGCATGCGCGAGTTCCCGTGGGTGCTCAACGCCACCGGCCGCCGGCCCAACAGCGCCGGCCTGGGCCTGGAGACGCTGGGCATCGTGCCCGCCGCCCAGGGCGCCGTGGCTGTGGATGCAGCGCTGCAGACCACCGCGCCGGGCGTCTACGCCATCGGCGACCTCACCGACCGGATCAACCTCACGCCGGTGGCCATCGCCGAGGGCCGCGCGCTGGCCGACACGCTGTTCGGCGGCCGGCCGCGCACGGTGGACCTGTCGCGCGTGCCCACGGCGGTGTTCATGCTGCCGCCGATGGCCAGCTGCGGCCCCACCGAGGCCGAGCGCGTGGCTGCGGGGCTGCCGACGCAGGTGTTCGAGACCGAGTTCCGGCCGATGAAAACGGCCTTCACCGGCGGCGCGGCGCGCACGCGCATGAAGCTGCTGGTGGACGCCGCCAGCCAGCGTGTCGAGGCCGTGCACATGGTGGGCCCCGATGCGCCCGAAATCGTGCAGAGCCTGGCCGTGGCGCTGACGGCCGGCGCCACCAAGGCCCACTTCGACCAGACGATCGCGATGCACCCCACCGCGGCGGAAGAGTTCGTGCTGATGCGCGAGCCGGCGCGCGTGGTGTGAACGGGGCCGCGCCGTGCGGCTCAGCTGAACAGCCTTCGCGCTGCGGCCGAGCCCGCCGGCAGGCCCAGCTGCTCGAGGCGGCCGTAGAGATCGTCGATCTCGCGGCCGATGGCGTCGAAGGCGTGCAGCGTGATCGGCTGGCCCTGGTCGTCGCAGGCGGTGGCGTCGAGGTCGTCGCACAACTGCTTGGACAACAGATGCCAGGCCGGAAACGGCTCCACGGCGGCGGGCGTCTGCGGCACGTCGAGCAGCAGCTGCGCCTCGCGCACGGCGGCGGCGGGTGGTGAGTCGTCGGCAGCCGCCAGCGCCGCTTGCGCGTCGACGGCCAGCACCAGCACCGGCGGCGCGCCTTCCTCGTCGGCCGGCAGCACCCAGCGGCCGGGCACGGCGCCGGCTTTCAAAGTGGCGCGCTGCGCCACCTGCTGCACGAAGCCCACGCTCCAGGCCACGCCGTTGCTGCGCAGCGTGATGGCCAGCTGCGCGTCGAGCGGCGCGGCCAGGCCGTCGAGTTCGCGCGCGCGGGCCACCACCTCCAGCATGTCGGGAATGTCGGCGCGCGCGCCCAGGGCTTCGGCCAGGGCCTCGATCTTCTGCACGAACTCGGAGTACTCGATCTCGTTGAGCGGCCCGCCGCGGCTGGCCAGCTGGACGCCGGCCTGCAGCTCGCCGTAGCGGCGGCCGGGCGTGAGCGGCTCCCACTGCCCGGTGTCGGTGTCCAGGCCCTCGATGTAGAACGGCTTGCTGCCGGCGCGGCGCGAGGCCGGCGCGTGTGCCAGCACCTGTTCGGCGCTGACCGGGGCATCCAGCACCAGCGGCACCAGCGCGTCGATCAGCGCATCGAGCCGCGGCGTGCGGCGCAGTGCCGCGCGCGCCGTGGCGGCGGGGCTCAGCACGCCGTCGGCCAGCGCGCCGGGCTCGGTGTCGGCGTCTTCGAGCGCCGACTGGGCGTCCAGCTTCGGCTCATGGCGTTCTTCCAGCGTGCCGGCCGCAAATCGCGAGGCACCCGTTGCCGCCTTGGGGCCGGCCCGCCGCACGCGCCACCAGCCGTGCAGCGCCAGCGCCAGCAGCGCGGCGATTGCGGCGAGGGCCAGCGCGGAGGTGAGCGTCATGCGCGCCGCGCTGGTGCTCTCAGGCCGCCTCGGCCATCGACAGCGCGCTCTGCATGTCCACCGCCACGATGCGGCTCACGCCCTGCTCCTGCATCGTCACGCCGATGAGCTGGCGAGCCATCTCCATGGCGATCTTGTTGTGGCTGATGAACAGGAACTGCGTGCCCTTGCTCATCTCCGTCACCAGCTTGGCATAACGCTCGGTGTTGGCATCGTCGAGCGGCGCGTCGACCTCGTCGAGCAGGCAGAAGGGCGCCGGGTTGAGCTGGAAGATCGCGAACACCAGCGCGATGGCCGTCAGCGCCTTCTCGCCGCCGCTGAGCAGGTGGATCGTGCTGTTCTTCTTGCCCGGTGGCTGGGCCATCACCTGCACGCCGGCGTCCAGGATCTCGGTGCCCGTCATCACCAGCCGCGCCTGCCCGCCGCCAAACAGGCTGGGGAACATGCGGCCGAAGTGCTCGTTGACCTGGTTGAAGGTGCTGGCCAGCAGATCGCGCGTTTCGAGGTCGATCTTGGCGATGGCGTCCTCGAGCGTGCGGATGGCCTCGTTCAGGTCGGCGTACTGCGCGTCGAGGAAGGTCTTGCGCTCGCGGCTGGCAGTCAGCTCGTCGAGTGCGGCCAGGTTGACGGCGCCCAGCGCGTTGATGTCGCGCTGGATGCGGTCGATCTCGGTCTGCAGGCCCCACAACTTGACGTTGCCGTCTTCGATGCTCTTGCCCAGCGCCTCGATGTCGATCTGCGCCGCGGCCAGCTGATCGAGGTACTGCGCGCCGCCGAGCTGCGCGGCCTGCAGCTCGAGCTGCAGCTTGGTGATCTGCTCGCGCAGCGGGTCGAGGCTGCGCTCGAAGCTCAGGCGCTGCTCGTCGGCGCGCCTGAGTTGCGCACTCAGGTCGTCGTAGGTACTGCGTGCCAGACCCAGGGCCTGCTCGCGTTCGAGCTTGGTGGCCAGCGCGCCCTGCAGGCCGCTCTCGGCCGCGGCGTCGTCGAAGCTGTCGAGCTCGAGCTGCAGCTGCTCGCCGGCTTGCACGTTGGCCTGCACCTGCGAGGCAGCGGTTTCGATGCTGCGCTGCAGCTCGGCCTGGCGCGCCACCAGCGCGCGCGCCTGGAAGCGGGCTTCCTGGGCCTGGCGTTCAAGGGCGCGCTGCTGCTCGCGCTGGTCCGACAGCGCGCGCTCGGCTGCGATGACGGCGTCTTCGAGTTCGGCATGCTTTTCTTGCGCATTGGCCAGCTCGATGTCGAGTTCTTCGAAGCGCGCTTCGCCGGTGGCGCGGCGTTCTTCGAGCGCCTCCAGCTGCGCGTCGATCTCTGCCAGCTCCTCGGCCAGCTGGCTGCTGCGTGAGTTGGCTGCTTCGGCCTGCTGGCTCAGGCGCAGCAGCTCGACGTGCAGCGTGTGGGCGCGCTGCTGGGCGTCGGCCGCCTCGCGGCGCACGCCGGCCAGGCGCTGGCTGGCGTCGGTGTAGGCGGCTTCGAGCCGCACCTGCTGCGCGCGGGCCTCGTCGGCGATGAGCGACTGCGCGCGCTGCTGGCGGTCGAGGTTTTCGATCTCCTGCGCGCGCGCCAGCAGGCCGGCCTGTTCGCTGTCGGGGGCGTAGAAGGCCACGGCGTGCGGGCTCACGGCGTGGCCTTCACGCGTCATGATGATTTCGCCGTGCGCGAGCTGCGCGCGCTGGGCCAGCGCGGCATCCAGTGAGTCGGCGGTGTAGACGCCCGCCAGCCAATCGGACAGCAGCGCCTGCAGCGAGGCGTCGCCGAGCTTGAGCTGATCCGCCAGCGGCGGCAGCGTGCCGCGGGGCGGCGTGATGCTCCCGGACGGGAGGGCGTAGAACGCCAGCCGCGCCGGCGGCGCATCGGCGCCGAAGGCGCGCACGGTGTCGAGCCGGCCGACGGCCAGCGCGTGCAGGCGCTCGCGCAGCGCGGCCTCCAGCGCCGTCTCCCAGCCGGGGGCGGTGTGCACCTGCTTCCACAAGCCCTGCAGGCCGGCGAGTCCGTGTTTTTCGAGCCAGGGCTTGAGCTTGCCTTCGGTCTGCACCTTGTCTTGCAGCGCGCGCAGCGCCGACAGGCGGGCGCCGATGTCGGTGAGCCGGGCGGCCTCGCGCGCGGCGTTTTCCTGCGCAGCGCGGCGTTGCTCGTCGAGCGCGGGCACCTGCTCGGACAGATCGGCCAGGCGCGCCTCGGTCTCGTCGCGCAGTTCGTTGGCTGCGCCTTCCTGCCCGCGCAGCAGCTCGATGCGCGCCATGTCGGGCGCCGACAGGCCCTTCTGCTCGGCGGCCAGGCGCTCGCGGCGCGTCTTCAGGCCGCGGCTCTGCTCTTCGACGTTGCGGCTGTCGGCGGCCAGCAGCTGGATCTGCTGCTGCACCTCGGCGGCCTTGGCGCGCTGGGTGTTGGCGGTCTGCTGCGCGCTGCGCACGGCTTCTTCGGCATCGGGCAGCGCGAAGCCTTGCTCCTCGGCCTGCGCGTGCAGCGTGTCGGCCTGCTCTTCGGCGGCGGCGATGCGGCCGGCGATCTCGTCGAGTTCGGCCGTGGCTTCTTCCTGCCGCGCCGCCCATTGCGTGTTCTGCGCTTGCAGATCGGCCAGCCGCGCCTGCGCGCGCTGGCGGCCTTCGACGACGTAGCGGATGCGTTCTTCGAGCCGGCTCACCTCGAGCGCGGCCTGGGCCAGCTCGCCCTGGCGTGCGTGCAGCGTGTCGTTGGCGGCGTAGTGCGCCTGGCGCACGTGCTCGAGTTCGGCCTCGGTGTGGCGCAGCTCGGCCAGGCGGGCCTCCAGCGCCGTGGCGGCTTCGGATGCAGCGGCCTGCACACGCGCCTCTTCGTTGGCGGCGTCGCGGTGCTTCAGGAACCACAGCTGGTGCAGCTTCAGCGTGCCCTGCTCCTGCAGCGTGCGGTACTGCGAGGCCACCTCGGCCTGCTTCTCGAGTTTGTCGAGGTTGCTGTTGAGCTCGCGCAGGATGTCGTCGACGCGCGTGAGGTTCTCGCGCGTGTCCTTCAGCCGGTTCTCGGTCTCGCGGCGGCGTTCCTTGTACTTCGAGACACCCGCGGCCTCTTCGAGGAAGAGCCGCAGCTCCTCGGGCCGGCTCTCGATGATGCGGCTGATGGTGCCCTGGCCGATGATGGCGTAGGCCCGCGGGCCCAGGCCCGTGCCCAGGAAGACGTCCTGCACGTCGCGGCGGCGAACCGGCTGGTTGTTGATGAAGTAGCTGCTGGTGCCGTCACGCGTGAGCGTGCGCTTCACGGCGATCTCGGCGAAGGTGTTCCACTGGCCGCCGGCGCGCGCCAGCGTGTTGTCGAACACCAGCTCCACGCTGGCGCGGCTGGCCGGCTTGCGGTTGCCGCTGCCGTTGAAGATGACGTCCTGCATGGACTCGCCACGCAGCTCGGAGGCCTTGCTCTCGCCGAGCACCCAGCGCACGGCGTCCATGATGTTGCTCTTGCCGCAGCCGTTGGGGCCCACGACGCCCACCAGCTGCCCCGGCAGCTGGAAGGTGGTGGGTTCGGCAAAGCTCTTGAAGCCCGCGAGCTTGATCTGCGTGAGGCGCATCGGCTGAGCGCCCGGCGCCTTGCAGCGGCCGAACGCAAGTGCTTGATTCTTAAAGGAAAAAGCGCTCCTGAGCGGGGCGCTGACGGGGCCGGATGATAGCATCGGCGCCCATGCCGCCTGCCTTGTCCGATGCCCCGAAAGCCGTGCCTGCCGTAGCCGAGGCCACCGGCCGCCCGGCCTATCAGAAGTTCGCCGTCGACGTGGCGCCGAGCCGCATCGACGGGCAAGGCGCCTTCGCCGCCGAGGCCATTGCGCCGCGGCTGAAGATCGGCGAGATCCGCGGCGAGAGCATCAGCGTGGCCGAGGCGCGCATCCGCGCCACGCGGCACGAGCGCATCATGATCGTGGAGCTGTCGGACAAGCGCGCCATCGACTTCAGCAAGAGCAGCGATCCGATGCGCTACACCAACCACAGCTGTCGGCCGAACGCGCGGCTCGTCATCCGCAACGGCCGCGTCGAGTTCTATGCCGCGCGCGCCATCGCGGTGGGCGAGGAGATCACGGTGGACTACGGCGAGACGCACCACGAAGGCCGGCTGCGCTGCCAGTGCGGCGCGCCGGGCTGCCGCGGGGCGTTGTAGGCGCCGGGCGGCTCGCGATGCCCGCCTGCGATTGACCCCGCCGGCCGGCCCTGCCAACATCCGCGCCTGGCGCATGCAGGGCGCCGCCGGATCCGCGGACAGGGCCGAGCCCACCTGCTGGCAAGCAGCCTTGCACAGCCCCCCTTTGTGCGGCCTGAATCCGCGGATCGCAGGCGTTCCACGCATGGAGGACCCATGAGCGAACCTGCTCGCGGCACGCTGCCGCCTCACCCCGACCCCGACCAACTGCGCCGCCAGGCGCGCGAGCTGCTGCGCGGCTGGCAAGCGCAGGACCCCGACGCCCTGGCCCGTGCCGCGCCATTGGCATTGCCGCCGCCGCCGCGCCTGGCGCAGGCGCAACTGGTCATCGCCCGCGAGTTGGGCTTTGCCAGCTGGGCCCGGCTGCTCGACGAAGTGGAGCGCCGCCGCGACAACGCGCTCGATGACGCCCGCTACACCGAGCGCGTGCTCGTGCTGGCCCTGGGCCGCGGCTACGCCGCCCCGCGGCCGCTGCAGGCGCTGGCGCTGCTGCAGGCGCGCCCCGATCTGCGGCCCGCCGCGCTGCGGCTGCTGCTGGGCGATGCCGACGGCGTGCACCCGACGCGCCCGGTGCCGCCCTGGAACCTGCCGCCGCTGGCGCTGGTGGCGTTTTCGTCGCTCGCGCAGCAGGGCCACGAAGCCGCGCTGTGCGCCGCGCTCGACCGCCTGCTCGAAGCCGGTGCCGACCCGAACCTCGGCGTGATCGACCCCGAGTTCCCCGAAGACCCGCTGCCTCCGCTGTACGGCGCCGTCGCGCGCGCGCGCAGCGCGGCGCTGGTGCAGCGCCTGCTCGACGCCGGCGCCGAGCCCAACGACAACGAGTCGCTGTACCACGCGGTGGAGCAGGACGACCGCCGCCTCGTCGCGCTGCTGGCGGCGGCCGGCGCGCGCTGGAGCGGCACCAACGCGCTGTTCCGCCAGCTCGACTTCGACTCGGTCGAGCACCTGCAGCAGGTGCTCGCGCTCGGCGCCGATGCCAACGAGCTTTCGGCCGGCACGGGCACGCGACCGTTGCACCACGCGGTGGCGCGTGGGCGCTCGCTGGCGCACCTGGAGCTGCTGCGCGCGCACGGGGCCGATGTCGCCGCGCTCGATGGCCACGGCCACACGCTGGCCTGGCACGCGGCGCGCGCCGGCCGTGCCGACGTGCTGGCCTGGCTGGCCCCGCTCGGCCAGCGCCCGCCCGAGGCGCTGCACGAGCGATTCCTCGCCGCCTGTGCCGCCGCCGACGAGCCCGCGGCGCGCCGCCTGCTGGCCGACCACCCGCAGCTGCTGCAGGCCCTGGCCCCTTGGGACCGCACGCTGCTGCCCGAGCAGGCGCAGCGCGGCGCCTTCGACTCGGTGCGCCTGATGCTGGCGCTGGGCTGGCCGGTCGACGTGCCCGGCCCGTGGCAGGCCAGTGCGCTGAACCAGGCCGCGTTCCGCGGCGATGCGGCGATGGTGGCGCTGCTGCTGGCCCATGGCGCGCGCTGGCACGAGAAAAACGGCTACGGGGGCGACGCGCTCGGCAGCTGCCTGCACGCCGGCTGCAACGAGCCGGTGGCCGGTGGCGACTACGCCGAGGTGCTGCGCCTGCTGCTGGCCGACGGCGCACCGCCGCCCGAGCCAGAAGACGAGCTCACCGACGAGATGGCTGCCGTGGCCGACGCCTGGCGCCGCAGCGGCTGAACGCGCCCGTCTTGCGCGGGCCTCATTCGATGTCGAGTGGCGGCCGCCACTCGGCCAGCGGCATGACGCGCCAGCGCCCGGCCAGGGTGCCCACCACCAGCGCGCCAGCTGCAATGGCAAGCACCACACCCAACTGCGGCCAGAACACGCCGTCGTAGGCGCCGAAGAGGCTGGCGCGGAAGGCGCTGACCACCCAGGTGAGCGGAAGGTAGGGGTGCATGGCCTGGAAGGCCGCGTCATTGAGCTGGATCGGCAGCAGCGCCCCCGCTGCCGACACCTGCACGATCAGCAGCACCACGGCCACCACCTTGCCGAGGTCGCCGAGCAGCCGCACGAGGGCGAAGATCAGCAGCAGGAAGGTCAGCGACGCGCTCAGCAGCGTCAGCGCGAACAGCCCCGGCTGCGGCATCGGCACGTGCAGCACGCCCACGAGCATGGCCATCATCAGCAGCGCCTGGGTCAGCACGGCGGCCAGCGGCAGCACCAGCTTGCCGGCCACCTGCGCGGTGCGGGGCAAGCCTTCCAGCGGCTGCACGATGCGCCGGAAGTGCACCAGAAAGGCCGCCATCACCGCGCCCACCCACAGGGCCAGCGGCACGAAGTTGGGCGTCAGCGCGATGCCGTTGTTGGGCACGGGCGCCACGACCTCGATCACCGGCTCGACCGACATGGTCAAGCCCTGGGCGCTGCCGCCGGGGCTGTCGACCGCCAGCGGCAGACTGCCGCGCACGAGCTCCAGCCCCACGCCGATGCGGGCGGCGCCTTCGTGCAGCTTGGCCAGCCCGCCGCCTAGCGCCTCGTGGCCCGTGGCCAGCTGGCGCAGGCTGCCGGCCAGGATGTCGCTGCCGCGGGCCAGCTCGCGCGTGCCGTCGACGAAGCTGTCCAGCCGCTGGTCCTCGGGCAGGCGGGCCGCGGCCTGCGCGGCGGCGGTTCCGGCGCGTTGCGTGCCCTCGGTGAGGCTGATGACGGCCTCATCGATGCGCAGCGCCGCCGCCAGCAGCCGCTCGTTGCCCTCGCGGGCCGTGTCGAGCCCGGCGACCAGCTGGCGGTTGCCCTCTTCCAGCGGTACGACGCCCTCGACGATGCTGCTGCCAAAGATGGGGATGTCATCCGCCGCGGCCTTGAGCTGGCCGAGGCCGTCGCCGATCTGGCGTCCGCCGCCGGCCAGCGCATCCAGCCCGCGGCCGAGTTCGCGCTGGCCCTCGCTGAGTTGCCGCGTGCCCTGGCGCAGCGCCGCCAGGTCGGCGTCGGAAGGGCGGCGGGCGTCGATGCCGCGCAGCATCGGCGCGACCTGGCGCAGCCCGCTGCTCAGTTGCGGGGCTTGCTCGGCCAGTTGCTGCGCGCCCGTGCGCAGCCGCCCGGCGCCTTCGCTGGCCCGCTGGCTGCCGTCGAGCAACGTGCCCTGGCCTTCGCCGGCCTTCTTGAGGCCGGCCTGCAGCTCGGTGCTGCCGTGGTGCAGGTCGGCCAGGGCCGTGCGCAGGGTGTCCAGGCTGCGTCGCGAGCCGGCGGCCGAGCTCAGCACCATCTCCCAGCGCGCTTCGCCGAGCATGGTATTCACACGCTGCGCCACTTCGGGCGCGAAGCGGCGTGCGAAGCCGGCGCTGCTGTAGTTGTTGCCCTCCGAGGTGTAGAGCGTCAGCTTGGCCGCGCCGGGCGCCTCGCCCGGCAGCGCGCGGCGGCTGAAGTCGGCCGGCACCTCCAGCGTGAAGGCCAGGTCGCCACGGCGCACCAGGCGGCGCGCCTCTTCGCGGTCAGAGTAGCGCTGGTAGTGGAAGAGACCGTGTTTCTCGATGGCCGCCAGCACGTCGGTGCCCAGGTTCAGGTCTCGGCCCGTGTACTGGGCGCCGGTGTCGAGGTTCACCAGGCCGACGGGCAGCTCGTTGGTGTGGGACGTCGGATCCCACATGCTCCACAGGTAGATCAGCGCGTACAGCGCCGGTACGAACAGCAGGCCCACGGCGGCCAGCGCCAGCTTGCGGTGGCGCTGCAGCAGCAGCCACTCGTAGCGCAGGACTTCCCGTACAGCTTGCAGCCAGGTCATGCTCATGCCATGAGGTCGGGTTCGCGCGCACCATACGCGCGCCGCATGCCCATTGTGGGGGTGGGGCGCGCCGGGACTGGCCGGAGAGCAGGCCCGTGGCCGCCGCAGAATCCCATCTGCATGCTCTGGTGCCGATGGCGCCGCCGAAAGGAACTCTCTTGAAAAACTACCCGCTCAACAGCCCGGAGGCCGCCGGCCGCATCGTCGCGCTGGTGCTGATGTCAGACGGCCATGTCTGCCGCTCCGAGATCGAAGTGCTCGAGAAGATGAACGCGCACGAGCAGCTGGGCCTTGCGCCGGGCGCCATTCCCCGCCTGGTGCAGGACCTCTGCGAAGACCTGATGAGCGGCCTGTGCGCGACTGGCTCGCTGATCGACGGCGTGGACGACGCGATGCTGGCCTCGTTCATGGCCGAGGTGAACGATCCGGTGTTGCGCGCCCGGGTGCTGAAGGTGGCCGAGGCCATCACCGAGGCCGATCGCCATCTGGCCGATGCCGAGCTCACCGTGGTGGCCGCGGCCCGCCGGCACTGGGGCTTGGCCTAGTTGTTCGGCGGCGCCTGCAGCAAGCCGTCGAGCGCACGCTGCAGATCGGCCGTGCTGGCCGGCTGGTGCACCGAACGCAGGGCGACCCCGGCCGCCGAGAACAGCACCACCGTGCCGTTGACGGCGTTGTGGCGTTCGCCGAAGGCAAAGCCCTGCGGCGCACCGAGGGGCGCGACGAGGAAGTGGATCCGGTCTTCGTAGGCCGGGCGCAGGCTGTCCATCATCGCCATGACCTCCATGCCGCCCATCGACTTGATGTCGTAGGCCAGCACCAGGGCTGGGCGGCCCTGGCCAATGCGCGACAGGTCGGTGGAGTAGGGGCCGCGCGGCAGCTGTGTCCAGATCAGCACGGCCACCAAACCGGTGATGACGAGGTAGATCAGCCACTTGGCGCGGCGTGGCAGGCCCGGGGCCTGTGCGGATGTCATGGCTGGGGCGGAAGATGGAATCGAGGCGCCGGGGCGCGGCGGAGCGAATTGTCCTGCAGCCTCGAAGGCAGCAAGTTGCATCGGGGTGTGTGCAGCACGTCGCCGACTAAACTTTCGACGCGAGATCTGGCGCCACCGCGCTCTCCGCTCTTCGTCCGACGCTGCGGCTTGGATGTCGGCCAAATCCTTGCGAACGCCAAGCCCTTCATTGACCATGGACACCCGCCCGCCGCCTCGGCTCGAGGCCCACGCGCTCGCCTGCGAGCGCGGTGAGCGCCTGCTGTTCAGGCAGCTGAGCTTCACGCTGCAAGGCGGGCAGCTGCTGCTCGTGCAGGGCGGCAACGGCCAGGGCAAGACGAGCCTGCTGCGCCTGCTCGCCGGTCTCGGCCGGCCGGATGCGGGCCAGGTGTGCTGGCGCGGTGAAGCGCTGGCGCGTTGCCGCGACAGCTACCACCGCGAGATGGCCTACCTCGGCCACGCCAACGGCGTGAAGGACGAGCTCGACCCGGCCGAGAACCTGCGCTTCAACAACGGCCTGCACGACCGGCCTTTCGATGCCGGCAAGGCCATCGCCACACTCGAGCGCCTGGGCCTGGCCCGCTGCCTGGGCCTGCCGTGCCGCGCGCTGTCGTTCGGGCAGCGCCGCCGCGTGGCCCTGGCGGCGCTGCTGCTGGCCGATGCCCGCCTGTGGATCCTGGACGAGCCGCTCACCGGCCTCGATGTGCACGCCGTGGCTTTGGTGGAGGGCTTGATCCGCGAGCATCTGCAGGCCGGCGGCCTGGTGGTGGCCACCACGCACCAGGCGCTGCACCTGGCGGGCGCGGAGGTGCAGCACCTGCTGGTCGGCGCGGCTGCCGCGTCGGCTGCAGTCCACTGAGATGGGGCGCTTCTTCCTGAGCGTGCTGCGCCGCGACCTCACGATCGCCGCGCGCCGACGTGGCGACTGGCTCACGGCGCTGTTCTTCTTCGTCATGGTGAGCAGCCTGTTCCCGCTCGGCGTGGGGCCCGACCCTCAACTGCTGCAGCTCATCGGCCCCGGAGTGCTGTGGGTTGCGGCCACGCTGGCGTCGCTGCTGTCCCTGTCGCGGCTGTTCGAGGACGACCACCGCGACGGCAGCCTCGAGCAGATGGTGCTGTCGCCCGCGCCGGTGGTGCTGCTGGTGCTGGGCAAGACGCTGGCGCACTGGATGATCTACGGCATCCCGCTGCTGCTGATCACGCCGGTGCTGGGCATGCAGTTCAACCTGGGCGGCGAGGCCATTGCCGTGCTGGTGTTCTCGCTGCTGCTGGGCACACCCATACTGTCGGTGCTCGGCGCCACCGGGGCCGCGCTGACGCTGGGCTTGCGCGGGGGCGGCGTGCTGCTGACGCTGCTCGTGCTGCCCCTGTACGTGCCGGCGCTGATCTTCGGCGCGGGCGCCGTGGCGGGCGTGACGGCGGGCACCGGGGCCGAGGCTCAGCTGTCCCTGCTCGGCGCGTTCCTTCTCGTTTCGTTCATCGTCGCGCCCTGGATCGCTGCCGCTTCGCTGAGAGTGTCCCTGGAATGAATCTGTACCACTACGCATCGCCGCCCAACTTCTACCGGCTCGCCGGCACGCTCGTGCCGTGGGCGGCCTGGGCGGCCGCCGCCCTCGGCCTCTGCGGCCTGTACATCGGCTTCTTCGTGGCGCCCACCGACTTCCAGCAGGGCGAGGCCTACCGCATCATCTTCATCCATGTCCCGGCGGCGTGGATGGGCATGCTGATCTACCTGGTGATGGCCTTCTGGGGCGCCATCGGCCTGGCCTTCAATGCCCGGCTGCCCTTCATGCTGATGCGGGCGCTGGCGCCCACGGGTGCCGTGCTCACGGCCGTGGCGCTGTGGACTGGGGCGGTCTGGGGCAAGCCGATGTGGGGCACCTGGTGGGTGTGGGACGCGCGTCTCACTTCCACACTGATCTTGCTGTTCCTGTACATGGGGACGCTGGCCTTGTGGTCTGCCATCGAAGACACCAAGCGCGGCGACCGCGCCGGTGCGCTCTTGACGCTGATTGGCGTCGTCAATGTTCCCATCATCCTGTTCTCGGTGGTGTGGTGGAACACGCTTCACCAAGGGTCTTCGATCGGGGTGACCCATGCGCCGAAGATGGCCGCTACGATGATGCAGGCGGTGCTGCTGATGACGGCCGCGGCTTGGCTCTACGCCATCGCCGTGGTGTTGTCGCGGGTCCGCAGCATCATCCTCGAGCGCGAGCGCAAGACCGAGTGGGTGCAAAAGCTGCTGGCAGCGGAGGCCTGAGGTGGAGTGGGCAAGTTGGTCTGAGTTCTGGAGCATGGGCGGGCGCGGCTTCTTCGTCTGGAGCGCCTATGGCGTGACCGCCGTGTGCGTGGTGGCCGAGCTGGCGTGGCTGCGGCACTCGGCGCGCGAGTCGCGCCGCCGCCTGGCGCGCATGCAGCAGTGGGACCAGTCGCCCGAGCAGGTGGGATCATGAAACTTCGACACAAGAGACTGGCGATCGTCGCCATCGGGCTGGCCGCGCTGGCCGGCGCCACGGCACTGGTGCTCAACGCCTTCCAGTCCAACCTGGTGTTCTTCTTCTCGCCCACCGACGTGCATGCCGGCAAGGCCCCGGTCGACCGCGTGTTCCGCATCGGCGGCCTGGTCAAGGAAGGCAGCGTGCAGCGCGAGCCCGACGGCCTGACGACCCGCTTCGTGGTCACCGACACCGCCCGCGTGATCCCGGCCGTCTACAGCGGCATCCTTCCCGACCTGTTCGCCGAGGGCAAGGGCGTGGTCGCCGACGGCAAGCTGGGCAGCGACGGCCTGTTCACCGCCAACCGCGTGCTGGCCAAGCACGACGAGAACTACATGCCGCCCGAAGCCGCACACGCCCTCGAGCAGGCCAAGAAGGCCGGACAGACCCTGAAGCCTTACTGACCGCGGTGCTGCGTGCCCCCGGCGCACGCAGCCGACCCGGCGCCCAACCCTGGCACGACCCGGCCCCGCTGAACGCGCGGCCTCACAGGACACCTGCTGATGATTCCGGAACTCGGTACCTTCGCGCTGATCGTTTCGCTGCTGCTGTCGGTGACGCAGGCGGTGCTGCCGCTGGTCGGCGCGCAGCGCGGCGATCTCACCTGGATGGCGGTGGCACGCCCGGCGGCATGGGGCCAGTTCACCTTCACGCTCATCGCCTACCTGTGCCTGGTCTATGCCTTCCTGGCCAACGACTTCACCGTCACCAACGTCGCGAGCAATTCCTACTCCGATCTCCCGGCGTTCTACCGCGTCACCGCCACCTGGGGATCGCACGAGGGCTCGCTGCTGTTCTGGGCGCTGATCCTCGCCACCTGGACCGTGGCCGTGGCCACCTTCTCGCGCGCCCTGCCCGAAGAGATGGTGGCGCGCGTGCTCGGCGTCATGGGCCTCATCTCGGTGGGCTTCCTGTCGCTGCTGCTGCTCACGTCCAGCCCCTTCCTGCGCCAGTTTCCGGGCCCCGCCGAAGGCAGCGACCTGAACCCGCTGCTGCAGGACTGGGGAATGATCATCCACCCGCCCATGCTGTACATGGGCTACGTGGGCTTCGCGGTGGCCTTCTCGTTCGCCGTGGCGGCGCTGCTGTCGGGCCGGCTCGATGCCGCCTGGGCACGCTGGTCGCGGCCCTGGGCCACGGTGGCCTGGGCCTTTCTGACGCTGGGCGTGGCGCTGGGCAGTTGGTGGGCCTACCGTGAGCTCGGCTGGGGCGGCTGGTGGTTCTGGGACCCGGTGGAAAACGCGTCCTTCATGCCCTGGCTGGCCGGCACCGCGCTGATGCACTCGCTGGCGGTGGCCGAAAAGCGCGGCGCCTTCAAGGCCTGGACGGTGTTGCTGGCGCTGATGACCTTCTCGCTGTCGCTGCTGGGCACCTTCCTCGTGCGCTCGGGCGTGCTGTCGTCGGTGCACGCCTTCGCGGTCGACCCCACGCGCGGCGCCTACATCCTGGGCTTCATGGTGGTGGTGGTGGGCGGCTCCCTGGCGCTGTTTGCCTGGCGCTCGCCACGCATGATCGCCGGCGGCGCCTTCACCTGGTTCTCGCGCGAGTCGCTGCTGCTGGCCAACAACGTGGTGCTGATGGCCTCGGTGGCGGCGGTGCTGCTGGGCACGCTGTACCCGCTGTTCATCGACGCGCTGGGCATGGGCAAGCTGTCGGTAGGCCCGCCGTACTTCAACGCCGTGTTCGTGCCGCTCATTGCACCGGCCCTGTTCCTGATGGGCGTGGGCCCGCTGGTGCGCTGGAAGGGCGACAGCCTGCCCGACATCTTTGTGCGGCTGAAATGGGCGCTGGGCATCAGCGTCGCCACCGGGCTGCTGCTGCCGCTCACGCTCGAAGGCTACAAGCCCTGGGCGGTGTTCGGCCTGGCGCTGTCGACCTGGATCGTGCTCACCGTTGTCATCGCCTTCCGCGAGCGGGTGCGCTCGATGGGCCAGCTGTTCACGCTGCCGCGCGCCTTCTGGGGCATGCACCTGGCGCACCTGGGCCTGGCCGTGGGCGTGGCCGGCGTCACGATGGTGGTGAATTACGAGCAGGAACTCGACGTGCGCATGAACGTCGGCGACCAGACCCAGCTCGCGGGCTACACGCTCACCTTCATGGGCGTGGAGCAGCGCGAGGGCCCCAACTTCCGCGCCATGCGCGGCACCATCATCGTCAAGGAAGGCGGCGATCAGCAGCTCGTCCTGCGGCCTGAGAAGCGCATCTACAACGCCTCGGGCTCGGTCATGACCGAGGCCGCCGTGCGGCCCAGCGCCTTCAGCGATCTGTACGTCTCGCTGGGCGAGCCGTTGAACGCCGAGCTCACCACCTGGGCCGTGCGCCTGTACTACAAGCCCTTCATCAATTGGCTGTGGCTCGGCGCTGTGCTGATGGTGGTGGGCGGCTTCCTGGCGGCCTTCGACCGCCGCTACCGCATGGCCTCCAAGGCCCGCGCGGCCGCTGGCGTGGCCACGCAAGGAGCCTGAGCCATGAAGCAGTGGCTGCCGCTCGTCTTCTTTGTCGTGCTGATCGGCTTCTTCTCGAAGGGCCTGTTCCTGAATCCGCGCGAGGTGCCTTCGCCGCTGATCGGACAGCCGGCTCCGACCTTCAACCTGCCCGTGGTGGGCAGCGCCGACAAGGCCTTCAGCCCGGCCCAGCTGAAGGGGCAGGTCTGGCTGCTCAACGTGTGGGCGCCGTGGTGCGTGTCGTGCCGCCAGGAGCACAAGCTGCTGATGGCGCTGAAGCAGAGCGGCAGCGCGCCGCCGATCGTCGGGCTCAACTGGAAAGACCGCAACCGCGAGGCCGAGCAGCTGCTGATGCGCACCGGCAACCCCTACGTGGCCGTGCCCGACGATCCGTCCGGCCGCGCGGGCATCGACTGGGGCGTGACGGGAACGCCCGAGACCTACCTGATCGACCGCGCCGGCGTCGTCCGCCTCAAGCACGTGGGCCCGATCGACCCGTCGGTGTGGGAGAGCAAGTTCGTGCCCAAGCTCAAGGAACTGGGGTCATGACGCGCGGTCTGCTCAGGCAGAGGCTGCTGGCGCTGGGTCTGGCTCTGGGCCTGGCTCTGGGCTTGATGCTCAGCCAGGCGGCCCGGGCCAACGAGCCCGCGCGGCCCACGGCCGTTACGCCGCCGATGGCCCAGCCGCTGTTCGCCGACGTGGCCATCGAAGCCCGCCTCACGACCCTGTCGCGCGAGCTGCGTTGCGTGGTGTGCCAGAACGAAGCCCTGGCGGATTCGCCGGCCGAGCTGGCGAACTCGATGCGCCAGGAAATCCGCGAACTGATGAAGGCCGGCAAGACCGACCAAGAGGTCATCGACTTCCTCGTCGCACGCTATGGCGACTTCGTCCTGTTCCGCCCGCCCTTCAAGCCCGTGACCTACCTGCTGTGGGTGGGGCCCTTCGTCTTTCTGGGCTTCGGTGCCCTGGTCTGGTTCGTGGCGATGCGCGCGCGCCGCAACTTCAAGGGCGCCGCCGTGAGCAGCGAACAGCTGGCCACGGCCGCCCGCCTGCTGGAAGAGCGTTCATGAGTGAGACGGGGTTCATCTTCGCCTTCTGGGCCCTGGCCGCGCTGGCCGTGCTGGGCGCCCTGGCGTTTGTGCTGCCCGCCCTGTGGCGCAACCACTCGATCGAGCGCGACAAGGCGGCTCGCCGCGAGATCAACCTCGCGCTGTACCGCGAGCAGATGAAGGACCTGAAGACCGAGCTGTCCGAGACGCCGATGTCGCAGGAGCAGTTCCTGGCCAACAAGCTCGAACTCGAAACACGCGCGGCCGCCGACGCCCTGGTGCCCGAAGAGGCCGCGCCGGCCCCGGTGGCCAGCCGGCGGCTCGGCTTCGTGCTGGCCGGCTTGGTGCCGATCGCGGCCTTTGGCATGTACTTCTGGCTCGGCAATCCTGAGGTGGTGACGGCCATCGCGCGCGGCGAGAACCCCGTGGCCGCGGCCGAGGCGCCGACGGCAGAAGACATCCAGGCGATGGTGAAGCAGATCGAGGCGCGCACCCAGGCCGAGCCGAACAACGGCGCCGCCTGGGAGGCCCTCGCGATGGCCCATGCGCTGCTGGCGCGCTGGCCCGAGGCCATGCAGGCCTACAAGCAGGCG
>JAIYDH010000210.1 GCA_027487585.1 Rubrivivax sp. | reverse complement strand
CGTGCTGTCGCCCGTGGTGGCGGGCCTGTGGCAGATGCACACCTGGGGCCACGACGTGGCCGCGCGCGTGCGCTGGATCGAGCAGGTGCTCGAACTCGGCATCACCTGCTTCGACCACGCCGACATCTACGGCGGCTACGGCGTCGAGGCGCTGTTCGGCGAGGCGCTGGCCGCGGCGCCGGGCCTGCGCCAGCGCATGCGGCTCGTCACGAAATGCGGCATCCGGCTCGTGCACCCCTCGCAGCCGGGCGTGGCGCTGAACCACTACGACAGCAGCGCGCTTCACATCCGCGCCAGCGTGCAGCGCTCCTTGCGCGCGCTGCGCACCGACCGCATCGACCTGCTGCTGATCCACCGCCCCGACCCGCTGACCCACCCCGACGAGGTGGCCGAGGCTTTCACGCGGCTGCACCAGGCCGGCGAGGTGCTGCACTTTGGCGTGAGCAACCACACGGTGGCGCAGTTCGCGGCGCTGCACCGGCGCGTGGCGCTGACCACGAACCAGATCGAGTGCTCGCCGCTGCAGATGCGGGCGCTGGCCGACGGCACGCTCGACCAGGCCGCCGACCTGGGCCTGCCGCCGATGATCTGGAGCCCGCTGGCCCGCGGCCGGCTGTTCACGGCCGAGGACGAGCAAGCGTGGCGTGTTCGCCGCGTGCTCGGCGATCTGGCCGCGCGGCAGGGCTGCAGCATGGCCACGCTGGCGCTGGCCTGGGTGATGCGGCACCCGAGCCGGCCGGTGCCCATCACCGGCAGCGGCCGCATCGAGGCGCTGGCCGAGGCGATGGCGGCCACGCGCATAGAACTCTCGCGTCCCGACTGGACGGCCGTGTGGCGTGCCAGCATGGGCCACGACGTGCCTTGATGGCGTCGCGGCCAGGGTTCAAGGCGTGAACGGCCCGCCGCTGTCGGCCTTGGTCGCCGGCTTCGTGGCCGTGCTCGTGGGCTTCACGAGCTCGGTCGTCATCGTCTTCCAGGCGGCGGCGGCGCTGGGCGCCACGCCGGCGCAGACGGCCTCGTGGATCTGGGCGCTGGGCCTGGGCATGGGCCTCACCAGCCTGGGCCTGAGCCTGAAGTACCGCATGCCGGTGCTCACGGCCTGGAGCACGCCCGGCGCGGCCTTGCTCGCCAGCGCAGGTGCCGGCCTGTCGATGGCCGAAGCCGTGGGTGCCTTCATCGCCTGCGGCTTGCTCATCACGCTGGCCGGCGCCACTGGCTGGTTTGCGCGCGTGATGAACCGCATTCCGCAGGCGCTGGCCGCAGCGCTGCTGGCCGGCGTGCTGGCGCGATTCGCCTTCGATGCCTTTGCGGCGTTGCCGCGCGAGCCGGCCATCGTGGGCGCCATGTGCGCGGCCTTTGTCGCCGGCCGGCGCTGGTGGCCGCGCTACGCCGTGCCCGGTGTGCTGGCGGTGGGCATGGCGGTGGCGGCGGCGCAGGGCCGGCTGCACTTCGGCGGTATCGAGTGGGCGCTGGCCACGCCGGTGTTCACGATGCCCGCCTTCAGCGTGGCGGCGCTGGTGGGCGTGGCGCTGCCGCTCTTCGTGGTGACCATGGCCTCGCAGAACCTGCCCGGCGTGGCGGCGCAGCGCGCGGCAGGCTTCGACGTGCCGGTGTCGCCGGCCATCACCACCACCGGCGTGGCCACCGTGCTGCTGGCGCCCTTTGGTGCCTACGCGCTGAACCTGGCGGCCATCACCGCGGCCATCTGCATGGGCCGCGAGGCCGCGGCCGACCCCGCGCAGCGCTGGTGGGCCAGCGCCGCGGCCGGCGTCTTCTACATCGTGGTGGGCCTGCTCGGCGGCGCGGTGGTGGCGCTGATCGCGGCCTTCCCGAAAGAGCTGGTGCTGGCGGTGGCGGGCCTGGCGCTGCTGTCGACCATCGGCTCCGGCCTGGCCACGGCCATGAAGGACGAGGGCGAGCGCGAGGCGGCGCTGGTCACCTTCGTCGTCACCGCCAGCGGGCTGGTGTGGCTGGGCATTGCCAGCGCCTTCTGGGGAGTGATCGCCGGGGTGATCGTGCGCGCCGCGCTGCGGCGCTGAGGCTGGTGTGCGACAAGGGTGTGAGAAAGTCAGGCCGCTGAAATGGAGGAGTGCGCTTGAAACTGCTGTTCGTTGCCGATCCGCTGGAGTCGTTCAAGACCCACAAGGACTCGACCTTCGCGATGATGCGCGAGGCCGCCCGCCGCGGCCACACGCTGATGGCCTGCGAGCCGAAAGACCTTCGCTGGCAACGTGGCGAGCCCGTGACGGGCTTCGTGCGCGACATCAGCCTCACCGGCCGCAGTGGCCATGGCGTGAAGGACTGGTTCGTGGCCGCGCAGCAGGCGCCTGATGAACGCCCGCAGCCGCTGAACGGCGTCGACGCCATCGTCATGCGCAAGGACCCGCCCTTCGACAGCGAGTACTTCTACGCCACCCACCTGCTGGGCCAGGCCGAGCGCGAAGGCGCGCGTGTGTTCAACAAGCCGGCGGCGCTGCGCGACCACCCCGAGAAGCTCGCGATCCTGGAGTTCCCGCAGTTCATCGGCCCGACGCTGGTGACGCGTGACGCGGCCGACGTGAAGCGCTTCCACGCCGAGCACCACGACATCATCTGCAAGCCGCTCGATGGCATGGGCGGCATGGGCATCTTCCGGGTCGGGCCCGACGGCCTGAACCTGGGCAGCATCACCGAAACGCTCAACCGCGACGGCGCGCAGACGCTGATGGTGCAGAAGTACCTGCCCGAGATCGTGAAGGGCGACAAGCGCGTGCTCGT
>JAIYDH010000067.1 GCA_027487585.1 Rubrivivax sp. | reverse complement strand
GCGGCACGAGGCCGCGCTGAACGCCACGCTGGCCATCGGCGGGCCCGAGGTGCTGAGCTGGAACGAGGTCGCGGCGAAGATGGCCGCCGTGCTGGGCCGGCCGGTGCAGGTGGTGGGCACGCCCGCGGTGTTGTTCGCGCTGCAGAAGCTGCTGATGCGGCCGTTTTCGGAAGCGGCTGCCAACATCATGGCGCTCAACTGGTTTGCGGCCCAGCAGCTGCCGCCCGAAGACCCGGCCGTGGCGGCGCGCCTGGGCGTGGCGCTGGGCACCGTGGACCAATTCCTTCGAACGCAGGCCGCCAAGCCGGCCTGACCACAATCAGGCCATCAAGCCGGCCTGAGAAAGCCTGACATGCGCATCGACTTCATCTCCGACGTGGCCTGCCCCTGGTGCGCCATCGGCCTGGCCAGCTTCGAACGCGCGCTGGCCGCGCTGGGCCCCGAGGCCGCCGGCATCGAGCTGCACTTCCAGCCCTTCGAGCTGAACCCGGGCATGGCGCCCGAGGGCGCCGACGCGGCGCAGTACCTGAAGGCCAAGTACGGCATGGGCGACGAGCAGCTGGCCGCCAACCGCGCGAACATCGCCGCGCGCGGGGCGGCGCTGGGCTTCAGCTTCGGCGAGCGTGCCCATGTGTGGAACACCTTCGATGCCCACCGGCTGCTGCACTGGGCCGGCCTGCAGAGCGCGGCGGCGCAGCTGGCGATGAAGCGCGCGCTGCTCAAGGCGTACCACGGCGAAGGCCGCAACCCGGCCGCACGCGAGGTGCTGCTCGAAGCCGCCGCCGCGGCCGGGCTCGATGCCGGCGAGGCTGCGGCGGTGATCGACGACAGCGCCTGCTTCGCCGACGAGGTGCGCGAGGCCGAATCCGAATGGCAGCAGGCCGGCATCCGCAGCGTGCCCTCGGTGGTGATCGACCGCCGTTTCCTGGTGGCGGGCGGGCAGCCGCCGGAGGTGTTTGAAGACGCGCTGCGGCGCCGGCTGGCGGCGGGGCCGCACGATTGAGCACGGCCGAGGGTGCGGCACCAGGGCTTCGACAGGCTCAGCCCGAACGGATCTTCTTGCTCTGCCCAGACACCCGTTCGCACTGAGCCTGTCGAAGTGCTTGCTGGCGCGCCACAGGCCTTCTTCAAACGCCACAACGCACCCAACACCCCCACCCATGCCCCGCAACATCGAGATCAAGGCTCGCGTCGCCGATGCGGCCAAACTGCACCGCCGCGCGCAGGCGCTGGCCACCGAGCCCGAGCAGCAGCTGGTGCAGGACGACAGCTTCTTCGCGCTGCCCGCCGGCCGCGGCCGGCTGAAGCTGCGCCAGTTCGGCGACGGCAGCGCCGAGCTCATCCACTACCAGCGTGCCGACGAGGCCGGCGCCAAGGCCAGCGACTACGTGAGCGTGCCGCAGCCCGAAGGCGACGCCTGCCGCGAGGCGCTCACGCGGGCCCTCGGCCTCGTGGGCCGGGTGCGCAAGCGGCGCACGCTGTTGATGGTGGGCCGCACGCGCATCCACCTCGATGCCGTCGAAGGCCTGGGCGACTTCATGGAGCTCGAGGTGGTGCTGCGTGACGGCGAGCCCGATGCCGCCGGCAGCGCCGAAGCCGAGGCCTTGATGCAGGCGCTGGGCCTGGCCGAGGCGCCGCGCCTGGCGGGAGCCTACCTCGACCTTTTGCTGGCCAATTGGCCGGCCCCTCTTGCTGCCTGTTAAGCCAGCCGCAGGCTGCTGACCAGCGCCAGCACCAGCGTCGCAAAGGCCGCGCAGCCCACGCAGCGCAGCAGTGCCGCGTCGGCGGCGTCGGCCTCGGTGTTGAGCTCGGCGGCGTCGGCGTCGTCCTTGAGGTCGAACCAGCCGGAGTCGCCGAAGTCAGCGGCGCCGGTCGTGGCGGGCACCGCCGGCGTGAGTGTGGTCAGCGGCGTCAAGCCCAGGCCCTGGCGCAGCAACGGCGCGGCGTGGTTCAGGCAGGCGGGGGCAGCGGTGGCACGGACGATCATCTTGTTTCTCCCTGGCGGTTCTCGGTGCGGCCGGCTGCCCATGCAGCCGGCGTTGTCGAGGTTGTAGGGAGGTCGCCGTTACGGCTGCGTTATGCGAGGCCCGGGCGCTGGCGTGATGGCGGCACCCGCCATCAAGCGCGGCCGGGCCTTTCGGCCTGCAGCAGCCAGTGCACCGGGTGCTGGTGCAGGAAGCTGTCGCCGCAGGTTGGCGGCACCTGCGTGGCCGCCGTGCGCCGCAGCCATTCGCGGCCCTGTTCGGCCAGCGCCTCGGCTTCGGCGCCGCGGCCGGCGCGCGCCAGCGCCCGCGCTGGGGCCAGCCAGCGCCAGGCGCGGTCGGTGTGCAGGGCTTCGAACTGGCGCATCAAGGTGAGCGCCCGCTCTGCAGCTGCCAACGCCATGTCGTCGTTCGGGGCCAGCCATGCCAGATGCAGCCGGGCGCCCAGCTCGGCGCCGCCCAGGCCGGCGGCGGCGGCCGCCTGGGCCACGGCCATCAGTTCGGCGGCGGCGGCGGGCGCCTCCAGGGCGAGGGCCTGTTCGGTGCGCACCACCAGCCCGAGCTCGGGCCAGCCCTGGCGCGGCACCGCGGTGGCGGCCTCGGCCAGCATCTCCTCGGCCTCGTTCGCGGCGCCGAGCCGCCGAGCCAGCCGCGCCAGCAGCACGCGCCAGCGCACGCCGTAACGCGGCGGCATGCGCCGCGCCGTGGCCAACGCGTCGCCGGCCAGCACCTGGCGCGCACGGGCATGCTGGGCCAGGTCGAGCCAGATCTGCGCCCGGTGCATCTGCGCCACCGGCACGCGCGTTGGCAGCCGCTCGGCCAGGATGGCCTCGGCCCGGTCGCACCAGGCCAGCGCCGCCGCCGGCCGGCCGAGGCCGCGCTCGGCTTGCGCCAGCAGCAGGGCGATGTAGCCGTCGCTGCCGGCGGTGTTTTCGAAGGTCTGCACGATGCGCTGGGCCAGCAGCGCCTGCTCCAGCGCGCTGGCGGCATCGCCGGCGTCGAGCCGGCTTAGCGCGTCGTTGGCCAGCAGCGTGGCGCGATGCGGTGCGTCGGAGTGCAGCGCCGAGGCAGCGATGGCGCGTGCGTGGTGCTCACGCGCCTCGGCGTGGCGGCCGAGGTTGTCGAGCACCGCGGCCAGGTTGCCTTCGAACTCCACCGCGTCGTCGGCGTCGGCGTGTTCGCGCATCCACGGTGCGGCGGCGTGCAGGTGTTCGAGCGCCTCGTCGAAGTGGCCGGCCATGCCCATGGCGGCGCCCAGGCGCTGCTGAACGGATGCCGTGAGCCCGGCGTCGCCCAGCGGCCGTGCCAGCGCCAGCGCGGCACGGCCTTCGTCCAGGGCCTGTTGCCAATGGCCCATCACGGTGGCGTACCAGGCACGGCTGGCAGCGGCCTGGGCCTGCTGCAGCGGCGTGCGGGCCAGCAGGGCCTGGCGTTCGAGCAGCGGCAGGCCGTCGTGCTGGCGCAGCGTGTTCATGTGGCCGTTGAGCGCGGCGTGCACCAGATCGAAGGCTTCGTCGAGGCGGCCGTCGGCCTCGGCGATGTCGGCGGCGTGCACGAGCAGCGTGATGCGCTCGCCCTCGCGCAGCGCGCGGCGGGCGCGTTCGGCGGCGGCGCGCAGCGCCGGCAGCGCGCGGGCGTGCTGGCCGGCGGCCTCCCAGTGCGCGGCCACGCGCGCAGGGTCGGGCTGCGCGGCGCCGGCCTGGGCCTCCAGCCAATGGGCCGTGCGGCCGTGCAAGTGGCGGGCGATGACCTCGGGCAGGCCCTGCAGCACGGCGTCGTGCACGAGGTCGTGCGAAAACGCGGTGCCGCGCATCACCTGCTGCGCCTCGAGCTCGGCCCAGGGGTCGGCCAGATCGAGCGCGCTGCGGGCGAGCAGCGCCTCGGCCAGCTCGAGCGAGAAGTCCACGCCCGCCACCGCCGCCACGCGCGCCAGCTGCAGCGCCGGTGGCGACAGGCGCGCCAGCTGTTGGCCGATGAGCTGCGCCAGCGTCTGCGGCCGCGGCAGCGCATCGGCCTCGGCGCCCGGGCTGGCAAGGCCGTCTTCGGCCCACAGCAGCTTCAGCGTCTCGAGCGCGAACAGCGGGTTGCCGCCGGTGCGCGCATGCAGCCGGGCCGCGAGCTCGGTGCCGGCCATGCCCGGCAGCGCCAGCGCGTCCACCAGCTCGGCCAGCGCCGCCTGCGCCAGCGGCTGCAGCACCACGCGCACCAGCGGCCCGGCGGCGGCCAGCGCGTCCAGCAGCAGGGCCGCCGGGCTGCCGGCGGCCGGCGGGCGCAGGCCGAGCACGCAGCGCGGCGTGGCACCAGCTGCGCTCGCGTTGCCGCGGGCATCGGCCTCCCGCGGCGCCGCGAGCAGGCCCTGCAGCAGCTCGAGCGTGGCGGTGTCGGCGAAGTGCAGGTCGTCGAGCAGCAGCGTGTCGATGCGGCCGGCGGCGCGGCGCAGCAGGGCCTCCACCGGCTGCAGCAGCGGTGTCGCCGCGCCCGAAGCCAGTGCCGCGCCAGCCGCCGGTGCGCGCACCGCCAGCTCGGGCAGCAGCGGCGCCAGCGCCGCGGCCTCGGGGGCGTCGGCGGCGCCGGGGTCGCGCTCGATCACGGCGCGCAGCATGCGGATCAGCGTCGCGTAGGGCACCAGCGGGTCCCCGGGCCGGCCGCTGACGTGCAGGCGCCGCGGGTCTTCAGAGGCCAGCGCCTGCAGCAGCCGAGACTTGCCCATGCCGGCCTCGCCCACCAGCACCGCCACCGGCCCGGCGGCCAGGCCTTGCAGCAGCTGCGCGCGCTCGGTGTCGCGGCCCACCAGGCGGGGCGGGCGCAGCAGCGCGGCCGGCATCGGCTGGCGCTGCGCCGCCGCGCCGGCCACGGGCGCCGCGCGTTCGATGGTGGCCAGCAAGGCCAGCGTCTCGGCCGACGGCGCCGCGCCGACCTCGTGCTTGAGCGTGTGCTCGCAGCGGTCGAAGGCCAGCATCGCGGCGGCGCGGTCGCCGCGCAAGTAGTGCAGCCGCATCACGCGGCGGTGGGCGTCTTCCGACAGCGCATCGGCCGCCAGCAGCTCCAGCGCCAGTGGCAGCGCGGCGCCGGCCTCGCCGGCGTCTTCGAGGGCCTGGATGCGCGCCACCAGGGCCTGCCGCTCGGCGGCCGCGCGGCCGGCGCGATGGCGCGCCAGCCAGGCATCGAGCTCGGGCTGCTCGGGTGCGCCGAGCGTGCCCAGCAGCGGCGTGGCGGGCGTGAGGTCGTGCGTCACGCCGGGGGCCAGCGCCAGCACGGTGCTGCCGTCGATGACGTCGTCGCCCAGCTGCTTGCGCAGGCGGAACAGGCGTTGCCGCAGCGCATTGCGCGCGGCCTCGGCGTCGCTGGCTGGCCACAGCAGCGTGCCCAGCCGCTCGCGCGGGGTCGGGCCCTCGAGGGCCAGCCAGGCCAGCAGCAGCGCGTCGGGCGTGGCCAGCGCCTGGCTGTGCGTGGCCCGGTGCGCCACGGGCGCAGCCTGCAGCGCCAGCTTCACCGCAGCGGCGGGCATCGGGTGCTTGTCCTTTGAATCGTCGACGCCGCGATTCTGGCGGCTGCGGCGCGCGCCGACGGGGTTGTCGTCAACGCAGCTGGAGCACGCGCGAGGCGTCCATCACCTTGGCCGAGCCCGAGGGCGCGCCGCCCATCGTGTGGGCGCCCGGCTCGGGGCCGACGCTGCGGTAGCCGGCGTCGTAGTCCCAGGTCGTGACCCACGCGCGCGCCCCGGCCAGCGAGCGGCGGCCGCCCAGCGCCGCGGCCGGCAGCGTGAGCGTGACGGTGTGGCGCGCGGCGTCCACCTGCACCGCTGCGCCCGGCGTCACGGGCCGGCCCTCGTTGCTGGCGCTGGCGCCTTCGTGCGAGAACAGCGCGTTGCTCCAGCCGCCGACGCGCAGCCGGCGATGCCAGGCCAGCCCCGCGGGCAGCGTGCCGTCCTGCAGCGGCATCACCGTCGCACCCGGGCCCTCGTCGGGCAGTTCGATGAACACGGTGAACAGCACGTGGTCGAAGCCGTTGGCCGGGTTCCATGAGGTCGTCAGGCGCTGCGTGGTGAGCGACAGCCGCAGCGCGCCACCGGCCGTGGCGGCAGCCACGGCGCGCAGGTCCATCTGGCGGTTCGGGCCCCAGCTCGGGTCGGTCGGGTAGACGTAGCGGCCGGCGTGCGGGCCGATGGCGCCGTGGTCGTCGCCGGCGGGGTCGTCGGCCTGCGCGGCCAGGGCCCAGGGGCGGTCGACGCGGAAGGACAGAGGCGCGGCGGCCGGCTGGCCCTCGGCCCACACGGTGAGTTGGTGCGCCACCGTGGGCTCGACCATCGCACCGGTGTCGACCGTGGCGCGGAAGCGGCCCTGCGCATCGGGCTGCAGCGGCGTGGCGCGGGCCAGGTCGCCGTCGACCACCAGGCGCCACGGGCCGCTCGCGCCCGCGGGCACCTGGCCTTGCACAACGAAGTCGCCCTGCACGCGGCCCGAAGCCAGCGGGCGCAGTTGCGGGGCGGCCTGGCGTGATGTCGGCGACGCAGGCGACGCGGACAATGCGGTTTTGGCGCGCGGCGCCACGGCGTGCCACACCTGGCCACTGCGCGCCGCCAGCGCCAGCGTCAGGCGCCCGCCGGCGCCCACCACCTGGCGCGCCGGCGTGCCGTCAAGCCCGTAGGCGCCTTCGAGCACCGTGCCGGCCGGCCAGCCGGTGCGCACCGCGGGCAGCAGGGCCGGTTGGTCGGCGGTGTTCATCACCACCAGCGCGCGCTGTGCCGTGCGGCCTTCGGTGTGTTCCATGGCCCAGGCCACGGCGCCGGGCGCGGCGGCCTCGGCATGCAGCACGCGCGGCACGCCGCGTGTGAAGACGCTCCGGCCTTGGCTTCCGCGGCGCAAGGCGGCCATCGCCGCGATGTCGCGGTACAGCGGCGCCTGTGTGTCGTAGTGGTCGCGCCCGCCCGAGCCCCAGCCTGCGGCGAACATGCTGGCGCGCGGCTCGGTGAAGCCTTGCTCGGTGCCGTAGTACAGCACCGGAATGCCGGGCAGCGTCATCATCGCCAGCAGCGCCTGGCGCAGCCCCGGCAGCGTGCCGCCCTTCAGGAAGCGGTCGACATCGTGGTTGTCGACGAAGGTCGGCATCAAGTGAG
>JAIYDH010000400.1 GCA_027487585.1 Rubrivivax sp. | reverse complement strand
CATGAGCAAGGACCGCCCCATCGACCCGCGCACCGTGGCCACCGCCGCGCTCTGCCGCGAGGGCGAAACGCTGCTCGGCGCCTGGCCGCTGGCGCAGCTGCCCCGCCTGAGCGCGGGTCTGTTCGACGCGCCCGCTGCTGACGAGCGTGTCAGCTGGCAGGCCCGCTTCGGGCAAGACACACCCGTCGGAAGCGCCCCGCAGCCCTGGCTGGAACTCGAAGCACGCACTCACGTCACGCTGCAGTGCCAGCGCTGCCTGCAGGCCTTGCAGGAGCCGCTGACGATGCAAAGGCGCTTCCTCTTTGTGGGCTCCGAGGCCGAGGCCGAAGCGCTCGACGCCGACAGCGACGACGACCATCTGGTGCTGATGCCGCGCCTGGATCTGCAACTGCTGGTGGAGGACGAGCTCATCCTCGAGCTGCCACTGGTGCCACGGCACGAGGGCGTGTGCCCTGAGCCGCTGCCTTTTCCAGGTGCAGCCGATGGGGCCGAGGAGCCGGCGGATGAGCGGCCCAACCCGTTTGCCGCGCTCGCGGCTCTGCGCAAGCCCGGCGGGACTTAGCCCGAAAAACCGGTGCGCTGCTATACTGGCGGGCTTTGCAGCGCGGATTCGGTTCCTGCGCTGCTGCTGCCCCACCAGCCCTAGCCAAGGGCACCAGGAGCCCCTCATGGCCGTTCAGCAAAACAAGAAGTCGCCTTCCAAGCGCGGCATGCACCGCTCGCACAACGCCGTGGCCGCGCCCGGCACCGCCGTCGAAGCCACCACCGGTGAAGTGCACCTGCGCCACCACATCAGCCCGACCGGCTTCTACCGTGGCCGCAAGGTCCTGAAGACCAAGGCCGACGCCTGAGTTTGCCTGCGCTGCGGCCCGCCGTGAGCGCTGAGTTTTCCAAGGGCGCGCCAGCGTCCCTGCTCACAAGTGCAGCAGGTGCGGCGCCGACACCGGTGCGCATCGCGGTCGACTGCATGGGCGGCGACCACGGCCCGGCCGTCATCCTGCCGGCCTGCCGCGCCTTTCTCGACAAGCACCCGCAAGCCGAGCTCGTGCTCGTCGGCACAGAGGCCGCGCTCGCGCCCGCTGCCGGCTGGGCCCGCTGTAGCCGCGTCGTCGCCACCGAGGTGGTGACGATGGACGATGCCGTCGAGGTGGCCCTGCGCAAGAAGCGCGACTCCTCCATGCGCGTGGCGCTGCAGCAAGTGAAAGACGGCGCCAGCACGGGCGTGCTCGCCTGCGTCTCGGCCGGCAACACCGGCGCGTTGATGGCGGTGGCGCGCTACCTGCTCAAGACGCTCGACGGCATCGACCGCCCGGCCATCGCCACCGTGCTGCCCAACCGCACCGATGGCTACACCACGGTGCTCGACCTCGGCGCCAATGTCGACTGCACGCCCGAGCACCTGCTGCAGTTTGCGGTGATGGGCAGCGCGCTCGTCACGGCGGTGGACGGCAAGGCCGAGCCGCTGGTCGGCCTGCTCAACATTGGTGAAGAAGCCATCAAGGGCAGCGATACGATCAAGCGTGCCGGCGAGTTGCTGCGCGCAGCCGGTGAGGCTGGGCAGATCCGCTTCCACGGCAACGTCGAGGGCAACGACATCTTCAAGGGCACGGTCGATGTCGTCGTCTGCGACGGCTTCGTCGGCAACGTGCTGCTGAAAACCAGCGAGGGCCTGGCCTCCATGCTCAGCGACTTCATCAAGCAGGAGTTCACGCGCGGCCCGCTGGCCAGAATGGCGGCGCTGGTGGCGCTGCCTGTGCTCAAACGCTTCAAGCACCGCGTCGACCCGCGCCGCTACAACGGCGCGGCCTTGCTCGGCCTGCGCGGCCTGGTCTTCAAGAGCCACGGCTCGGCCGATGCCTACGCCTTCGAGATGGCACTGGCGCGCGCCTACGAGGCCGCTTCCCATGGCCTGGTCGACCGCGTGCGCGACAAGATCGTGCCGACGCTAAAGTCGATGCCCGGTGCGTCGGCGGAGAGCGCCGCGTGAAGCCGGTGCGTTCACCGATGTTTTCGCGCATCACCGGCACCGGCAGCTTCCTGCCGCCGCGGCGGCTCAGCAACCACGACATGGCCAGGATGCTTGCCGAGCGCGGCCTGGAAACCAGCGACGAGTGGATCGTCGAGCGCACCGGCATCCGCTTTCGCCACTTCGCCGCCGACGGCGTGAACGCCTCCGACCTGGCGCTGTCGGCCTGCCAGGCCGCGCTGGCCGCCGCCGGCCGCCGCGCCGAAGACGTCGATCTGATCATCGTGGCCACGTCCACGCCCGACATGGTGTTCCCGTCGACGGCTACGCTGCTGCAGAACAAGCTCGGCGTGCACGGCTGCGCCGCCTTCGACGTGCAGGCCGTGTGCTCGGGCTTCGTCTATGCGCTGACGGTGGCCGACGCGATGATCAAGACCGGCAGCGCCAGTTGCGCGCTGGTGGTCGGGGCCGAGGTCTTCTCGCGCATCCTCGACTTCAACGACCGCACGACCTGCGTGCTGTTTGGTGATGGCGCCGGCGCCGTGGTGCTCGAAGCCAGCGCCGAGCCCGGCATCCTGGCCTCCGATCTGCATGCCGACGGCCGCCACGCCGACATCCTGTGCACGCCCGGCACCGTGGCCGGCGGCCTGGTGGTGGGCTCGCCGCTGCTGCGCATGGACGGCCAGGCCGTGTTCAAGCTTGCCGTCGGCGTGCTCGAGCAGGCCGCGCGCAAGGTGCTCGAGCGCGCCGGCCGCACGCCCGAGAGCCTGCACTGGCTGGTGCCGCATCAGGCCAACATCCGCATCATGCAGGCCACGGCCAAGAAGCTGAAGCTGGCGCCCGATCGCCTGGTGGCCACGGTCGCCGAGCATGGCAACACCTCGGCGGCCTCGGTGCCGCTGGCGCTGGACGTGGCCGTGCGCGACGGCCGCATCCGCCGCGGCGACAGCGTCATGCTCGAGGGCGTGGGCGGCGGCTTCACCTGGGGCGCGGTGCTGCTCGATTTCTGAGCCACAGTCCCGACCCGACCTCCGAACTGAACCATCGATCCGATCCACCGATGCCTGCGTTTGCATTCGTTTTTCCGGGCCAGGGTTCCCAGTCCGTCGGCATGCTCGATGCCTGGGGCGAGCACCCCGCCGTGCGCGACACGCTGGCCGAGGCCTCGTCGGCGCTCGACCAGGACCTCGCCCGCCTCATCCACGAGGGCCCGAAAGAGGCGCTCGAGCTCACCACCAACACCCAGCCGGTGATGCTGACGGCGGCCATCGCCGCCTTCCGCGCCTGGCGTGCAGAAGGTGGCGCGATGCCGGCCGCCGTGGCCGGGCATTCGCTGGGCGAGTACAGCGCGCTGGTCGCGGCCGGCGCGCTGAGCCTGGTCGACGCGCTGCCGCTGGTGCGCTTCCGCGCCGAGGCCATGCAGCGTGCAGTGCCGGTGGGCGTGGGTGCCATGGCCGCCATCCTGGGCCTGGAAGCCGAGGCCGTGCGCGCCGGCTGCGAGCAGGCTGCGGCGGCCACCGGCGAGCCGGTGTCGCCCGCCAACTTCAACGACCCGAAGCAGACCGTGATCGCCGGCAGCAAGGCCGCCATCGACAAGGCCTGCGAGCTGCTGAAGGCTGCCGGCGCCAAGCGCACGCTGCCGCTGCCGGTGTCGGCACCGTTCCACTGCGCGCTGATGAAGCCGGCGGCCGACGAACTGAAGGCGCGGCTCGAGTCGGTGGCCTTTGCGGCGCCATCCATTCCGGTGCTCAACAACATCGACGTCGCCGCGCCCAGCGAGCCGGCGGCCATCCGCGACGCGCTCTACCGCCAGGCCTTCGGCCCGGTGCGCTGGGTCGAGCTCACGCTGGCGCTCAAGGCACGCGGCCTCGGCCACATCATCGAGTGCGGGCCGGGCAAGGTGCTGGCCGGCTTGGTCAAGCGCATCGACGGCGAGTTGCAGACCACCACCATCCTCGACCCGGCCAGCCTGAAGGCGGCCCAGGAGCTGCTGGCATGACCCTTCGACAAGCTCAGGGCGATCGGGAGGGTGTGCAGATCGCCCTCGTCACCGGCGCCTCACGCGGCATCGGCCGCGCCATCGCGCTGAAGCTCGCGGCGGATGGCTTCAAGGTCGTCGGCACCGCCACCACCGAGGCCGGTGCGGCCGGCATCAGTGAGGCGCTGGCCGCCCACGGCGGCGAGGGCCTGGTGCTCAACGTCACCGATGGCGCCGCGCTCGAGGCCGCCATCGATGGCATCGCCAAACGGCTCGGTGGCCTGCACGTGCTCGTCAACAACGCCGGCATCACGCGCGACATGCTGTCGATGCGCATGAAGGACGCCGACTGGGACGCCGTGCACGACACCAAC
Organism: Rubrivivax sp.; assembly: GCA_027487585.1. Lineage (GTDB taxonomy): Bacteria > Pseudomonadota > Gammaproteobacteria > Burkholderiales > Burkholderiaceae_C > Rubrivivax. Next base: position 2,697 of record JAIYDH010000400.1, on the reverse strand, counting down.
CTGAAGGCCGTGTTCCGCGCCTGCCGGGCTGTGTCGAAGCCGATGATGAAGCAGCGCTACGGCCGCATCGTCAACATCACCAGCGTCGTTGGCGCCATCGGCAACGCCGGGCAGGCCAACTACGCGGCGGCCAAGGCCGGCGTCGCGGGCCTGAGCCGGGCGCTGGCGCGCGAGCTCGGGCCCCGCAACATCACCGTCAACTGCGTGGCGCCCGGCTTCATCGCCACCGACATGACCGAGGTGCTGCCCGAAGCCGCCAAAACCGCGCTGCTGGCGCAGATCCCGCTCGGCCGCCTCGGGCAGGCTGACGAGGTGGCCGCGGCCGTCGCTTTCCTGGCCAGCCCGGCGGCTGGCTACATCACCGGCACCGAGCTGCACGTCAACGGCGGCATGGCGATGGGCTGAACGCCCGCCGCCCTGCCGTCAGGCCCTGCCCACCCCGGCCGCTAGAATCCGCGGCGTTTTTCCGATCCCACTCCAGGAGGAGTCATGAGCGATATCGAAGCCCGAGTCAAGAAGATCATTGCCGAACAGCTCGGCGTGCCCGAGTCCGACGTCACGAACGAGAAGGCTTTCGTGGCCGACCTCGGCGCCGACTCGCTGGACACCGTCGAACTCGTGATGGCGCTCGAAGACGAGTTCGGCATCGAGATCCCCGACGAAGAAGCCGAGAAGATCACCACCGTGCAGCTGGCGATCGACTACGCGGTCGGCCACCAGAAGGGCTGATCCCGCAGTGGGCAGCATGGTTGAGGGGGGACGTGCGCGTCGCCGCGTGGTCGTCACCGGCCTCGGGCTGGTCAGCCCCGTGGGCCACAGCGTGGCCGACGGCTGGGCCAACCTGGTGGCCGGCCGCAGTGGCATCGGGCCGATCACGCGCTTCGATGCCAGTGCCTTTGCCTGCCAGTTTGCCGGCGAGGTGAAGGGCTTCCAGATCGCGGATTACATCTCCGCCAAGGAAGCCCGGCACATGGACACCTTCATCCATTACGGGCTGGCCGCGTCCATGCAGGCCGTGAAGGACGCGGGCCTGCCGACGAATGACGCGCTCGACGAGGTCAGCGCCGAGCGCATCGGCGTGATGGTGGGTTCGGGCATCGGCGGCCTACCGATGATCGAGCAGACCGACGGCGACTACCGCGAGCGCGGCCCGCGCCGCATCAGCCCGTTCTTCGTGCCGGCCTCGATCATCAACATGATCTCGGGGCACGTGTCCATCCAGTACGGCTTCACCGGCCCGAACCTGGCCATCGTGACGGCCTGCACCACGGGCCTGCACTGCATCGGCGAGGCCGGCCGCATGATCGAGTACGGCGATGCCGACGTGATGATCGCCGGCGGCGCCGAGAGCACCGTCAGCCCGCTGGGCATCGGCGGTTTCGCGGCAGCGCGGGCGCTGTCCACGCGCAACGACGACCCCGCCACCGCCAGCCGCCCCTGGGACCGTGACCGCGACGGTTTCGTGCTCGGCGAGGGCGCCGGCGTGCTGGTGCTCGAGGAGTACGAACACGCGAAGAAGCGCGGCGCCAAGATCTACGCCGAGCTCGCCGGCTTCGGCATGGGCGCTGACGCCTTCCACATGACAGCGCCCAACGTCGACGGCCCCAAGCGCAGCATGAAGGCTGCGCTGCGCAACGCGGGTGTCAACGCCGCCGAGGTGCACTACCTCAACGCGCACGGCACCAGCACGCCACTGGGCGACATCAACGAGACCAACGCCATCAAGATGGCGTTCGGCGACCACGCCAAGAAGATGGTCGTGAACTCGACAAAGTCGATGACCGGCCACCTGCTAGGCGGCGCCGGCGGCATCGAGTCGGTGTTCACGGTGCTGGCGGTGCACCACCAAGTCTCGCCGCCCACGATCAACATCTTCAACCAGGATCCCGAGTGCGACCTGGACTACTGCGCCAACACGGCGCGCGAGATGAAGATCGACGTGGCCGTGAAGAACAACTTCGGCTTCGGCGGCACCAACGGCACGCTGGTGTTCCGGCGCGCCTGACGGCCGCTCTGGACGCCGCCCAACCTCGATGCGTGCGGCGCCCGCCGTCCGCGTGACGGTTCAGCCACCGGCCGCTGCGCGCGCCGCGGTGGCGCTGCTGGGCGGCGTGGCCCTGGCTTCGGCTGCAGCCTGGCTGGCGGGCCACGCTGGCGCCGATGCCGCCTGGGGCCTGCTCGGCCTGCTGCCGGGCACCGCCGCGGGCTGGGCCTGGGGCCCGCGACACGCCAGCGAGCTGGCCTGGGACGGCCAGCACTGGCATTGCGATGGCGTGCCCGGGCGGGTTGGGGTGCAACTCGACTTCCACGGCAGCCTTCTGCTGCGCTTTGTGCCCGAGACCACCGGCCGCACCCGCTGGCTGCTGCCGCACCGCGCCGCAGCGGGCGCTCACTGGCACGCCTTGCGCGTGGCGCTGTTCGCCGGCCGGCCCGAGGCACCGGCCGACGCCGCCGGCCAGCCGCCGCTGACCCCATGAGCGAAGGCGACGTCGACGCCTTGCTCGTGCAGCGCGCCCAGCAGGGCGAGCAGCGGGCCTTCGAGATGCTGGTCATCAAGTACCAGCGCCGCATCGAGCGACTGATCGGCCGCATGGTGCGCGACGCCGACCTCGTGCAGGACATCGCCCAGGAGAGCTTCATCCGCGCCTACCGCGCGCTGCCGCAGTTCCGCGGCGACAGCGCCTTCTACACCTGGCT
>JAIYDH010000213.1 GCA_027487585.1 Rubrivivax sp. | reverse complement strand
CTCATCCGCCTGACCGCGCCCACGCTGCGCGGTGCCGATTTGCTGACGCGCTTTTCCGATGCCCAGATGGCCGTCTTCCTGGCCCAGGCCGATGCCACCGGCGCGCTCGACGTGGCCGAGCGCATCCGCGAGCGCAGCGAGCAGATGGAAGTGCCGTTCCTGCAAGACGGCGTGCCGCGGCCCCTGCGCATCACCGTCAGCGTGGGCGTGGCGCACCTGCGGCCCGCGCACCTGAACCTGCAGTCGCTGATCGACGACGCGCAGGACGCCGTGCTCGCCTCGCGCCAGTCGGGTGGCAACTGCGTGCGTGCCGCGCCGGTTGACCTGGGCCGGCTCAGCGCTGCCGGCGGCTGGCGCAGCGAGCCGCGCGCGCGGCGCTGATCCGCTGCGAGCTCAGATCCGCAAGGCGCTGCCGTAGCCGGTGAGCTCCAGGTAGCCCAGGCCGACGCGGCGGCCGGTCTCGTCGAGCAACTCCGAGAGGCCCTCCCAGTAGAGCGCGCCGATGCTGGCGCGGCTGTCGAGCTCCTGCGCATCGGCCAGCGCGCGCACCACGTGGCGGCCGGCGGGGGTGTTGACACGCCACTCCACCGGCCAGCTCACGCCCGTGGCCGGGCTGCGCCAGCGGCGCAGCGGCTCGAAGCGCACCTCGTTGGGCGCAAAGGCACGCGCCGGCCCCGAGGCGCCGCGCTGCGAGCCGCCGCCCCACAGCGCCGTGCCATCGCTGCGCCGCAGCCGAAACGCGGTGAGCGCGCCGCCGTCGAGCAGGTTGATGCCGATCCAGTCCCAGCCCACGGCCTCGGGGTGCAGCAGCTCTTCGCTCCACTCGTGGTCCATCCAGGCGCGGCCCTGTGTCGCCGGCACGGTGCGGCCCTGCACGCCGACGCGGGCACGCACCGCGAGCTGCGGCTCGGTGACGTAGTGGCTGGCGTACTGGTCAGCGACGGCCTCGTCGGGGCCCTTGCGGCTGAAGCCGGCGTCGCCCTGCAGCAGCAGCGGCTGCGTGCGCGCCATGTCGAGATCGAGGCTGAAGTCGGCGGCCGGGATGCGGCTCGTCCAGCGCTCGCCCTCGAGCGCCAGCCGCCAGTGGCCGATGTGCACGCGCGCGGTGTCGGTGGCGGCAGCGGCCAGCGGCGCCTGCGGGTCGCCGTTCCAGCGCTCGATGCGCTGGTCGTGCAGGTGCACGGGCGCCGGGTTGCCGTCTCCACCCAGCACGGTGACGGCGGCGTGGGCGAACAGCAGTTGCCGCGCCGCGAAGCGGCTGGGGTGGCCCTGCGCCACACCGGTGCGGCTGCGGAAGAAAGTGACCTGGAAGCCGCCCATGGGCTGGGACTCGGTGCCCAGCCAGCCGGTGATGTACCACCACTCGGTGCGCGCGCCGAGGTGGGCGCCGTGGTCGCGCGGGAACTGCAGCACGCGGTCGCGGCGGGGCCGGTCGTCGTTGGGGGTGGCAGGCTGCGCAGAGTTGGCGCCGCGGCCCGCCACGGGCAGCGCGGCCAGCGCCAGCAGCCAGGCGCGCCGCGCCGGCTTCACCAGTCCTCCTTCACGGCGCGCACGGCCGGCGCCCGTGCCGCGCTGCGCGCGGTGAGCGCCGCCGTGGCCACGCCGGCGGCCAGCACCGCCAGCGCCAGCAGCGCCAGGCGGCCCGTCGGCAGCACCAGCTCCATCGTCCAGTGAAAGCTCTGCGGGTTGACGACGAACACCAGCACCAGGCTGATCGCCAGCCCCAGCAGCAGCCCCATCAGCACCCCGGCTGCCACCCAGGCCAGCGCCTCGGCGGCGACCAGGCGCACGACATCGCCGCGGCGCAGCCCCAGGTGGGCCAGCAGGCCGAACTCCTTGCGCCGCGCCAGCACCTGCGCCGACAGGCTGGCCGCGATGCCCACCAGCCCGATCGCGATGGCCACCGCCTGCAGGTAGTGCGTGACAGCGAAGCTGCGGTCAAAGATGCGCAGCGACAGACGCCGCAGATCGGCGCTGCTCGAGAACTCGATCAGCTCCGGGTGCGGCAGCGCCTCGCGCAGCGCCTGCTGCACGGCGGCCGGCGCGGTGCCCGGCGCGAGCCAGATCCCGAGGTCGTTGACGCGCTCGTCGCCCGTCCAGCGGCGGTAGTCAGCGCTGTCGACGACGACGGTGCCGAACTGCCGTGCGTAGTCGCGCCACACGCCGCGCACCCACACCGCGCGTGGCGCGCCGCCCACCGGCAGCGTGAAGGGCGCGCCGGCTTGGGCGCCGTAGAGCGACACCATGGCCTCGCTGACGAACACGCCCACCGCGCCGGCCGGTGCCGCCAGCGGCGCGGCCAGCAGCGGCAGCACGGCGTCGGGGTCGGCCAGCGGGCGCGCCACCAGCACCACAGCCGGGCGGCCCTCAGCCAACGCCAGGGGCTGCACGCGCGCGGCCTCGACGCGCAGCACGCCGGGCACGGCGGTGGCTTCGCGGGCAAAGCGCTCGGGCAGCCAGGCTTGATCAGCGGCGGCGCTGCTGGAGGCGGTGCGTGCGTACAGATCGGCCGGCAGCACGGTGTCGAGCCAGCGCGCCACGCCGTCGCGGAAGCTGGCCACCATCACCGTGAGCGCCACGCTCAGCGCCAGGCTGGCCACCACGCCGGCCACGGCCGCGGTGGCCGTGGCGCGCTGGTGGCGGGCGCGCTGCAGCGCCAGCAGCGCCAGCGCGCCCTCGGGCCGAGGCCAGCGCGCCAGCATCAGATGCACCGTGGCCGGGATCAGCGCCACGCCGCCCACCAGCAGCAGCGCCACGGCCGCGTAGGCCGCCAGCGGCAGGCCGAACAGCGGCGGCGCCAGCGAGGCGAGCGCGCCCGCGGCCAGCAGCGCCAGCCCGGGCCAGGCTGGGGGCACCTGCTGGTTGCTGCTGCCCAGGCCCTTGAGCGCCTGGGCCGGCGCCAGCTGCTCGGCCTGGCGCGCCGGCCACCAGCCGCCCACCAGCGCCGAGACGAGGCCGAGCGCGAAGAACACCGCCACGCCCCAGCCGCCCACCTGCAGCCGCGGCGCGATGCCGGGGAAGTAGCCGCCACCCAGATCGCCCGCCAGCCAGCGCAGCGCCGCCGCCGCCATGGCCGCGCCGGCCAGCAGGCCCAGCAGCGCGCCGGCGGCGCCCAGCACCGCGCACTCGGCCAGCACGAGCCCGCGCCGCTGCCGGGCCGAGAGCCCGAGCACGCCCAGCAAGGCCAGCGAGGGCGTGCGCTGCGCCACGCTCAGCGACACCACCGAAAACACCAGGAAGGCGCCGACGAACAGCGCCACCAGCGCCAGCACCGTGAGGTTGACGCGGTAGGCGCGCGACAGGTTCGACACCTGCTGCTCGTCGGCCCCCGCGGTGGCCGCCGTCACGCCGGGCGGCAGCGCCAGCCGCCGCAACAGCGCCGCGGTGTCGGTGCCGGGCTGCAGCCGCAGGTCGATGCGCGTGAGCCGGCCGAGGGCGCCGAAGTGGCCTTGTGCGCCGGCCAGGTCCATCACCACCACGGGCGTGCCACCGGCGGCCACGCTGCCGGCGCGGCGCAGCGCCACATAGCCAGGGCCGCTTTGCAGCCGCAGGGTGTCGGGTGCGGCACCCGCACCCAAGGCGGCCAGCGCCGCCGCGTTGGGGAAGGCGGCGTCGGGGTCGAACGCGGCAAAGCGATCGGCGCCGTCCAGCGGCTGCGGCAGCAGCGCCGGGGCCAGCGGCGCCGCACGCAGCAGGTCCAGGCCGATCACGCGCACGGGGATGCGCCGTGCCGCGCCCGGGCTGTCAGGCCCGCCGTCGCCGCGGCGCAGTGTGGTGTCGATCTCCAGCACCGGGCTGGCCAGCGCCACGGCGGGGTCGAGCGCGGCGCGTTCGAACAGCACTTCGGGCACGTTCGCGCCGCGCAGCGAGAGATCGGCGTCGCCGTTGGCCGCCCGCACGGCGGCGCTGAACTCGGCCAGCGCCGACTGGTTGATGAGGTGCACCGACCAGGCCAGCGCCACGCCCAGCGCCACCGCCAGCAGCGCGGTGGCGTGGCGCCAGGGGTGGTGGCGCCACTCGCGCCACAGCAGCAGGCGCAGCAGCGACAGGCTCACGGCGCAGCCGCTTCGATGCCGTTCGGCGTGAGTCGCAACACCCGGTCGGCCGCAGCGGCGGCCGCTGCCGAGTGCGTGACCAGCAGGCAGGCCGCGCCGCTGCCGCGCACCTGCTCGCGCAGCACGCCGAGCACGCGCTCGGCGGTGGTGGGGTCGAGGTTGCCGGTGGGCTCGTCGGCCAGGATCAGCCGCGGCGCGTGCACCACCGCCCGCGCAATGGCCACGCGCTGCAGCTGCCCGCCCGACAGCTGCGCCGGCAGCCGCGCGCCCAGCCCGCCCAGGCCCACGGCCTGCAGCAGGCTCTCGACGCGCACGGCATCGGGCCGCCCGAGCAGGCGCAGCGGCAGCTCGACGTTCTCGGCCACCGTCAGGTGCGGCAGCACGTGGAAGGCCTGGAACACGAAGCCCAGGCTTTGCCGCCGCAGTGCGGCGCGGCCGGCCTCGTCGAGCGTGGCCAGTGGCGTGCCGGCGATGTGCACCTCGCCGCGGTCGGCGTCTTCGAGCCCGGCGATGCAGTTCAGCAGCGTGCTCTTTCCGACGCCCGATTCGCCGAGCAGCGCGACGAACTCGCCAGCGGCCAGCTGCAGCGAGACCTCGCTGAACACCGGCGTATCGGCAAAGCGCTTGGACAGACCGGCAATCAGCAGCATCGGGCGCGGATGATGCCCGAGCGGGCCGCGCCGAGCCGGCGTCAGGGCGTGGGCGGCGGCGCGAGCAGACGGTCGAACGCGGCCAGCGTGGCGTCGACGTCCAGCGGCTTGATCCAGCACTCGGCGAAGTCCTGGGTGTCCGTGGCGTCGGACGTGTGCCGCGCTTCCTCGGCCGCCGCCGTCACCAGCACGGCCGGCACCTGTGCCAGCGCGGGGCGGCGGCGCAGCTGAGCCAGCAGCTCGCGGCCGTCGGTGTCGGGCAGGTGCATGTCCAGCAACAGCAGGTCGGGTGGCCGAAGGGTCGGGCGGTCTGCAAGCGCCTGGGCCTCGGCGCCGTGGGTGGCCACTTCCAGTTCGAGGCCGGGCCGGCGCGTGGCGATGGCGCGCATCAGCAGCGCATTGACCTCGTTGTCCTCGACGTACCACACCCTGCCGCGGGCCGGCGGGGGCGAGCCTGCTTCCACGGCGCTTGGCGGCGCCGTGCGGGCGGCGGGGAGCAGCACGCTCGGCGCGGCGGCGCCCGCCTTGGCGAGCCCGAAGCGGAACCGGCTGCCGACCCCCGGCGTGCTGTCGACCTCGATGTCACCGCCGAGCGAGCGCGCCAGCTGCCGGGCCAGCACGAGCCCGAGGCCCGAGCCTTCGGTGGGGGTGCGTTCGGCACCCAGGCGGTTGAAGGGTTCGAAGAGCTGCCGGCGCTGCACGTCATCGAGGCCGATCCCGGTGTCGGCCACCCAGACCCAGACGGTGCCCGTGCCGCTGTCTGAAGAGCCCAGTTCGACCGAGCCTCCATGCCGGTTGTACTTGATGGCGTTGGACAGCAGGTTGGTGAGCAACTGGCGCAGCGACAAGGGCTCGGCGAGCACTTTGCAATCGGGCGTGGCCGAGGCCTCGTGCAGCGTGACGCCGTGGCTGGCCGCCATCGCCTGCATCGCCTGCAGCGCGCCCGTCAGTTCGGGCTGCAGCGCCAGCGGCGCGAGTGGCGGCGGCTCGCCCTGGGTCTCGATACGCGACAGATCGAGCAGCCGGTTCACGAGCGACAGCAGGTGCTGCCCGGCGCCTTCGAGCACCGCCAGGGCCTGTCGCTGCTCGGGCTGCAGCGCTCCGGCGGCATCCTTGCCGAGCAACTGCGCGAAGCCAAGGATGGCGTTCAGCGGTGTGCGCAGCTCATGGCTGGCGCGGTCGAGGAAGGCCCTGCGCAGGCGCGCTGATTCTTCGGCGGCGCTGCGATCGGCGGCCTCGCGCTCCAGGCGCAGGCGGTCGGTGGCGTCGGCCACGTAGCCGTGCCACAGCACCTGGCCACCACCCAGCGCACGCGACACCGCCACCAGCTCGTGGGTGCGCGGCCCCCGGTCGGCCTTTGCGGGCAGCGTGTAGAGCACGCGGCAACGCGTGCTGGATCGAGCCTGGGCGCCGGCAGTCCCCAGGGCCTCGCGCAGGCTCGCCCGCGCGTCGGCATCGAGGGAGCCGAACACGGCATCGGCCGACATCGCGGCCTGCTCGGGGGTGCACTGGTAGAGATCGCGCACCGACTGGCTGGCGTACGGAAACTGCACCGGCACGCCGTTTTCCGTCAGGAGCTGGAACACCATCAAAGGCGCCTGGTCGGCCGCGCGCTTGATGCGCACGAGTTCGTCCTCGATGCGGCGGCGCTGGCGGATCGGCGCCAGCATCACCTCCACCGTGTCCTGCGGGCTGCGGCGCGAATAGAACAGCACGTCCAGGGGCGGCCGCGTGGCGTCGCCTGCCAGCACCAGCGCCAGTTCGGCGGTGTCGCCGCTGAACCGGAGCAGCGGCAGCAGGTAGCTCTCGTAGACCACCCGCGAGGGCAGCGTCAGCAACTCGTCGAACGGGCGGCCCAGCAAAGCGGCATGGGTGCGGCCCGTCTGCCGAACGGCCTCGGCGTTGGCATCGAGGATGGCGCCTTGCAGGTTGAGCCGCAGCCATCCGCAGGGCAGGCCGTCGAGTGCCGAACGAAGCGCCTGCGCATCGCCGCCCAGGGCCGGACCGGCCGCGTCCATGCCTTTCGGGTCGTTCAGGACGACCCCACAAAGGCACGCAGGAAGGACACGGTCTCGGCCGGGTGGGTCATGTGCGGGCTGTGGCCGCTGCCGTCGATCATCTCGAAGCGGGCGTGAGGCCATTGCTCCTTGAGGTGGCGGCTCACCGTGGGTGGCGCGATGGCGTCATGCGCCATCTCCACCACCAGGGTGGGCAACGGGGCCCGGGCGGCCGCTGCCACGTCGGCCCGCTGGTCGCCCAGGAAGGTGGCCGCGGCGAAGCGGCGTGTGATGTACGGGTCGATGGCGCAGAAGCTGGCCTTGAGTTCGTCCACCAGTTCCGGCGCATGGCCGTTGCCCACGACCATCGGCGCCAGGAAGTCGGCCCAGCCGAGCATGTTGTTCTCGATCATGTCCAGCAGCACGTCGATATCGCCGCGCTCGAATCCGCCGATGTAGTCGGGCGGGTCGTTCAGGTAGCGCGGCGAGGGCGAGAGCATGGCAAGTGCGCCGATGCGCCCGGGGGCGGCCTGGGCCGCCAGCAGCCCGATCATGGCGCTGACGGAGTGGCCGACGAACACGGCATCGCGCAGGTCGGCGGCTTCCAGGATGTCGGCCACATCCTGGGCCCAGCCCTGCAGGCTGGCGTGGCGATGTTCATCGAAGCTGGCGAGGTCGCTGTTGCCGCAGCCGATGTGGTCGAAGCGCACGACCCGGTGCGTGCTTTCGAAGGCAGGTGCGACGTAGCGCCACATCGACTGATCACAGCCGAACCCGTGCGCAAAGATCATGGGCCGCGTGCCGCTGCCACTGAAGACGACATGACTGCGCAACAACGGGTCCTTGGCGGAATGCTTCACAAGCTCTCAAGGCGGGTTTCGGGGTGCTGATCATCGTAAGGTGCGACAACCCTTCCTGCTATCGTCGTTTTGCCAAATCAGCGCCGCTCTGGCCCCACATCCTTGTACGAAAGCGCAGCCCCATGAGTTATTCCATCGATCTGTCAGGCCGCGTGGCCTTCGTCACCGGGGCGTCCAGCGGACTCGGCGCCCAGTTCGCCAAGACACTGGCGGCGGCGGGTGCCGGCGTGGTGCTGGCGGCGCGCCGCATCGAGCGGCTGAAGACGCTGCGCGCCGAGATCGAGTCGCTCGGTGGCGACGCCCACGTGGTGGGCCTCGATGTCACCGACACCGACAGCATCGCCGCGGCCGTGGCCCACGCCGAGACCGAGATGGGCGCCATCGACATCCTCGTCAACAACTCCGGCGTCGGCAGCACCGGCAAGCTCACCGAGGCCACGCCAGACAGCTACGACCGCACCTTCGACACCAACGTGCGCGGTGCCTTCTTCGTGGCCCAGGCGGTGGCCAAGCGCATGATCGCGCGCAGCAAGGGCGAAGCGCCGGGCACCTTCACCGGCGGGCGCATCGTCAACATCGCCTCGATGGCCGGCCTGAAGGCCTGGCCCAACATCGGCGTGTACTGCATGAGCAAGGCGGCCGTGGTGCACATGACCCGCGTGATGGCGCTGGAATGGGGCCGCCACGGCATCAACGTCAACGCCATCTGCCCGGGCTACATCGACACCGAGATCAACCACCACGTCTGGCAGACCGAGGCCGGACAGAAGCTGATGAAGAGCTTCCCCCGCCAGCGCGTGGGCCAGCCGTCGGACCTGAACGCAGTGCTGATGATGCTGTGCGCCAACGAGAGCCATTTCGTCAACGGCGCCATCATCACCGCCGACGACGGCCAGGCAATCTGACCCCGCGATGCGCGTGTTGAGTGTCGTTGAAGCCCGCGTGCTCGCGGTGCTGGTGGAGAAGGCGGCCACCGTGCCGGACACCTACCCGCTGAGCCTGAACTCGCTGGTGGCCGGCTGCAACCAGAAGACGGCCCGGCAGCCGGTGATGGAGCTCGCCGAGGCCGAGGTGCTGGTGGCGCTGGACGAGCTCAAGCGCCTGCATCTGGTGGTCGAGGTGAGCGGCAGCCGGGTCGTGCGCTTCGAGCACAACATGGGGCGTGTGCTGGGGCTGCCGTCGCAGAGCGTGGCGCTGCTGGCGGTGCTGATGCTGCGCGGGCCGCAGACGGCGGCCGAGTTGCGCCTGAACGCCGAGCGGCTGCACCGCTTTGCCGACATCTCGTCGGTGGAGGGCTTCCTGGACGAGCTGGCGGGCAAGGAGCCGGCGCGGGTGGTGAAGCTGGCGCGGTCGCCGGGGGAGCGTGAGGCGAGGTGGGTGCAGCTGCTGACCGAGGCTACTCCGGTCGGGCTGAGCTTGGCGAAGCCGGTGAGTGCCGGGGAGGGCCCTTCGACAGGCTCAGGGCGAGCGGAGGTGCCGGAGCCAGGCCCTTCGACAGGCTCAGGGCGAACGGAAGGTGGGGTGGCCGGTCTGCGCTTCGTGCTGCCCGAAGGCGCCCGCCGCGTGCATGAGATGGTGATGCCGCTGCGCTGGGGCGACATGGACGCCATGGGCCACATCAACAACACGCTCTACTTCCGCTACATGGAGGTCTGCCGGCTCGACTGGATCTTCTCGGTCGGCGTCGACCCGAAGCTGTCGACCGCGGGGCCGGTGATCATCAACGCCTTCTGCAACTTCCTGCGTCAGCTCGAGTTCCCAGGCGACATCCGCGTCACGATGAGCGTGGCGAACCCGGGGCGCAGCAGCTTCGACACCTTCCACACCATCGAACGCGTCGACCAACCCGGCGTGGTGTACGCCGAGGGCGGCGCGCGCACGGTGTGGACCGACTACGCGGCCAAGCGCTCGGCGCCGATGCCCGACTGGTTCCGCGCGCGGCTCACGGAATGACGCTGTAGGGCCCGCCGGCCGCCAAAGCCCGCTGGTAGGCCGGGCGCGCCTGGCAGCGCAGCAGCCACGCGTGCAGCTTCGGGTGGCTCTGCGCGCTGAAGCCGGCGCGGCCGGCGGCGGCGGCTTCCACCGGGTAGCTCATCTGCACGTCGGCGGCCGTGAACTCATCGCCCGCGAACCACTCGCGCGTGGCGAGCTCGGCTTCCATGAAGGCGAGCAGGTTGTTGACGTTGGGGTCGATGTAGGCCTTGTGCACCTGCGCCGCGATGCCCTTGACGATGGGCTTCACGAAAAAGGGCACCGGCGCGCTCTTCACCTTGGCGAAGATCAGCGCCACCAGCAGCGGCGGCATCAGGCTGCCCTCGGCGAAGTGCAGCCAGTAGGTGTAGCGCCGCGCCTCGGGCGTGCCAGCAGCCGGCTTCAGACGGCCTTGACCGTGGCCCTGGCCATGCACCTCGCACAGGTACTCGACGATGGCGCCGCTTTCGGCCACCACGGTGCCGTCGTCGGTGATGACGGGGCTCTTGCCCAGCGGGTGCACGGCCTTCAGCTCGGGCGGCGCGAGCATCGTCTTCGGGTGGCGGGCGTAGCGCTTCACGGTGTAAGGCGTGCCGAGTTCTTCAAGCAGCCACAGCACGCGTTGCGAACGAGAGTTTTCGAGGTGGTGAACGGTGATCATGGGCCGCGTTGTAGCAGTTTCGTGACGAGTTCGGGCGTCGTGGCCGCGCCGGTCTTCTTCATCAGACGGGCGCGGTACACGTCCACCGTGCGCGGGCTGATGCCCAGGTGGCGGCCCACGCCCTTGCTGGTGAGGCCCTGCACCAGCAGGGCTGCCACCTCGCGTTCGCGCGGGGTCAGCTGCACGGCCAGCACGCGCTGCGCGCTCAGGTCCTCGAAGGCCCAGATGCCCTCGGCGTGCGGGCGGGCCGGGTCGAGCGCGCGGCCCGAGACCTGGCACCAGAACAGCTCGCCGGGCGACCCGGCCCCGTGAAGGCCCCCGACGCGCTTCATCACGCGCTCGTCGGCGTAGCGGCCGTCCGCATCGAGTTGCGCCGCGATGCGCTCGCCGGTGCGCGCGAACTCGTCGGCCGTGGGGTACAGCAGCTCGAAGCTGCGGCCGATGAGCTGCTCGCGCTCGGCACCGAAGATGCGCAGCAGCTCGCGGTTCACGTCCACCATCAGCCGCTCGCGCGACAGCACCAGGCCCACCGGGGCCAGGTCGAAGGCGGTGCGGTAGTCGGTGGCCGCGGCGCCCGGGCCGGCGCCGCTCACAGCAGCGCGTAGGTGGTGGTGGTGTGCGCCGCGAGCTCGCCGCCGGGCGTGAGCAGCTCGACCTCGCCGAACACCAGGTTGCGGCCCATCTTCAGCACCCGCGCCACCAGCTGCACCTCGCCGGCGTCGCCCTTCACGCCGCGCAGGAAGCTGGTCTGCAGCTGCACCGTGGTCATGGGCTTGAAGCTGCCCAGGTGCGTCATCACCGCCAGCACCATGGCGCTGTCAGCGGCGGCCATCATCGTCTGCCCGCACAGCACGCCGCCGGCGTGCACGTGCTGCGGCGCCACCGGCAGCACGAGGCGCACCTCGCCGAGCGAGGCGGCCTCGACGCGCAGATGCAGCTCGCGCACCCAGGGGGCGAACACGTCCTGCAGCGCCTGCTGCAGGGCGTCGACGGGGGCAAGGGACGGGGCGGTGTCGTGATTGGCCATGGGCGGACTCGGTTTGCGGGTTAAGCGATCTTACGGACTGCCTACGTAATGCCATACGTAGTACCCTGCCGGCCTTGCCCCGCCAGGCCCACGCAGGAGACCCTGACCCCATGAACAAGATCTATCCCAGCGCCGCCGCTGCGCTGGACGGCATCGTCCACGACGGCCACTTGCTCGCCGTTGGCGGCTTTGGCCTGTGCGGCATCCCCGAGGCGCTGATCGATGCGCTTCGCGACAGTGGCGCGAAGAACCTCACCGCCATCAGCAACAACGCCGGCGTCGACGGCTTCGGCCTCGGCAAGCTGCTGGCCACGCGGCAGATCACGAAGATGATCAGCAGCTACGTCGGCGAGAACAAGGAGTTCGAGCGCCAGTACCTGGCCGGCGAGTTGGCCCTGGAGTTCACGCCGCAGGGCACGTTGGCCGAGAAGCTGCGCGCCGGTGGCGCAGGCATTCCGGCCTTCTTCACCAAAACGGGCGTCGGCACCCTGGTGGCCGAGGGCAAGGAAACGCGCGAGTTCGACGGCGAGGTCTATGTGATGGAGCGCGCGCTCGTGCCCGACGTGAGCCTGGGCAAGGCCTGGAAGGCCGACAAGTCCGGCAACCTGGTGTTCCGCCGCACGGCGCGCAACTTCAACCCGGCGGTCATCATGGCCGGCAAGATCAGCGTCGTCGAGGTCGAGGAGATCGTCGAGACCGGCAGCCTCGACCCCGATGCGATCCACCTGCCCGGCATCTACGTGCACCGCCTCGTGCTGAACGCCACGCCCGAGAAGCGCATCGAGAAGCGCACCACGAAGCAGAACCCCAAAGGCTGAGGACACGACCATGCCCTGGACCCACGACGAGATGGCCGCGCGCGCGGCCCGCGAACTGCAAGACGGCTACTACGTCAACCTCGGCATCGGCCTGCCCACGCTGGTGGCCAACTTCGTGCCGGCCGAGATGGAGGTGTGGCTGCAGAGCGAAAACGGCATGCTCGGCATCGGCGCCTTCCCCGACGAGAGCGAGGTCGACGCCGACCTCATCAACGCCGGCAAGCAGACGGTGACCACGCTGCCCGGCAGCAGCATCTTCGGCAGCCACGACAGCTTCGCGATGATCCGCGGCGGCAAGATCAACCTGTCGATCCTGGGCGCCATGCAGGTGTCGGCCCAGGGCGACCTGGCCAACTGGATGATCCCCGGCAAGATGGTCAAGGGCATGGGCGGCGCCATGGACCTGGTGGCCGGCGTGAAGAACGTCGTCGTGCTGATGGAGCACGTGGCGCGCAAAAAAGATGG
>JAIYDH010000407.1 GCA_027487585.1 Rubrivivax sp. | reverse complement strand
GGGCCTCGACCGCTGGGGCTGCCTGCTGCGCTACATCAGCAACCGGATCGCGCCTGTCGTCGGGCCGCCACCGCCGCCGCCGGGGCTCCCGGCGACGGGGTAACTGCCGGATTTAGGCTCACTCCCTTCTCACCGAAAACGGTGACGACCTCACTCACATGTGCATGGGCAATCGTGGCCAACAGTGCATTGCCAGGGCCCTCGTTCTGCCGCACGGCCGGCGTGCGCAGTTGCTCACCCGACCAACCCAGCGCGCGCGCCAGTGCCGCGAGTTCACGCACCGCCACGGAACTCGGCAAGGCCGGCGCGAAGCACTCTGCGTACGCCTCCTGCACCGGACCGCGATCCGTCAGGTCAAAGGGCTGAAGACCTCCGGCAGCCGGCTGCACCAATGCTGAAACCTCGCCCCCGCCGGCCGGATAGAAGCCCAGCCGGCGCTGGTCCAGGTCGAGACCCACACCGAGGCGCCGCAGCAGCGGTGCGAAGCTGCGTTCGAGGAAGTGGAACGGCGGTGCCATCGGGTTGTGCGTGCCGCCGCTGAGCGACACCCGGCTGGACTCGGCACACAGCATCAGCGCTGGCAGCACCGTCTGAAGCACGAGGGTGCAACTGCCCGCCGTGCCGACATTGAAGGCATAGTCGCCGGCGCGCACCGGCCCGGGCTCGAAGACCAAGGTCTGCGAGCCGAGTTCCGCACCTTCCACCTTCGCGCCGCAGACAGCCACAGCCGCCTGCACACAGGTCAGGTGCTGACGCATCAAGCCCGGCTTCGGACGCTTCGCGCGGATGCGCTGGATCGCCATGGGCCGGCCCGTGCACATCGACAGCGCCAAGCCCGTGCGCAGGATCTGGCCACCGCCTTCGCCAGTCGAGCCATCGAGTTCAATCAGTTCCATTCTTCTCTCGTTCGTTCTTCTGGATCGTCTCGTACAGAAACGCGTCAAGCATCGAGGTCTCTGGCCGAGACGAGTCTGCGACCAACTGTGCGCCTGCAGCCGCGAGCTCGCTCTCGATGAAGTCGTGAATGCCCACCCATCGCGGGCTCGTCGCGGCTTCACCGGCACGCATCTTCACTTCGAGCAGACGGTTGATCTCGTCGAGCAGCACGCGATCGTCGAGCGTTGTCTCCGCCAATGCGGCAAAGCGCATCGGCGGCACGCCTCTCCCGTCGCGAATCCACCGAGCCGCCAACAGCGGCCGCAGCACGTAGAGGTACTTCTTGTAGCGAACCTCTTCCCCGCGCAGGTGCTCGCGGAAGTTCTTCTTCGACATCGACACGTAGTGGTGGTAGCCACGCACGGCCGAGAAGCCGTCTTCCGCAAGCGCACGCAGGCGAGCCACCGTGTCGGCCTCTTCGCGGTAAACGATCGGTGAGCGCAGCCACTCCAGCAGAGTCGGATTCGACTGGCGCAGAAGCTGCAGGGTCTTGCGCAGGTCCCAACCGTTCACGTCCAGGTCGCCGCTGATCGGCTGTTCGATCACGTCGCGGCCCGTCTCCACCGTCAGGTACCACGACAGGCGGTTCACGTAGATGAATCGCACGTCGTAGTCGCTGTCCGGGGAGGCAAATCCCCAGCCCCGACTTCCGGACTCGCAGGCGAACAGAACCTTCACGTCGTGGTCGACCTCGAGGCGCTGCAGGCACTCGAGGATCTGCACCCGCATCGCCGGGTCGATTGGGTGCGCGCTGATCAGTGGTTCTTTGTTCATGACTCCCTCCCATTCATCTTGAAATGGGGTGAGAGCCACCTAGCTCTCACCCCTTCACACACACGACCTGCTTCAAGGTGTGGACGACTTCCACCAGGTCCTTCTGCGCTTCCATCACCGCATCGATGTCCTTGTAGGCCATCGGGATCTCGTCGATCACGTCCTTGTCCTTGCGGCACTCGACGCCTTCGGTCGCCTTGATCTGGTCGTCGACCGTGAACAGCTTCTTCGCCTTGGTGCGGCTCATCACGCGACCGGCACCATGGCTGCAGCTCTCGAAGCTCTCGGCATTGCCCAGACCACGCACGATGTAGCTGCGCGCACCCATGCTGCCGGGAATGATGCCCAGCTGACCGCGCTTCGCACTCACCGCACCCTTGCGGGTCACGAAAACATCCTCACCGAAGTGGCGCTCCTGCTGCACATAGTTATGGTGGCAGTTGACCGCCTCGACGTGAGACTCGAACGGCTTGCTGATGACCTTGCGAACCGTCGCGATCAGGTTGGTCATCATCACCTCGCGGTTGCGCGCCGCGAACTTCTGCGCCCAGCCCACCCCGCGCACGTAGTCGCCGAAGTACTGAGCGCCTTCCTCGAAGTACGCCAGGTCCTGGTCAGGCAGGTTGCGCTGATGCAGTTCGGCATCCTTCTTCGCCAGCTCGATGAAGTGAGTGCCGATCGCGTTGCCCACGCCACGCGAGCCCGAGTGCAGCATGAACCACACGAAGCCGTCCTCGTCGAGGCAGACCTCGATGAAGTGGTTGCCGGTGCCCAGCGTGCCCAGGTGCTTGCGGTTGTTCGTGTTCTTGAGGCGCGGGTGCAGTTCGCACAGTGCTTCGAACTCGTCCACCAGCGTCGCCCAGACCTGGTCCACCGCATCGGGCGGGTTCTCCCAGCTGCCTTGGTCGCGACCACGGTTGCGCGGCGACGAGCCGTGCGGCACGGCACGCTCGATCGCGGCCCGCAGCGGCGCCAGGTTGTCGGGCAGGTCGTTCGCGTGCAGCGTGGTCTTGCAGGCCATCATGCCGCAGCCGATGTCCACACCGACAGCGGCCGGGATGATCGCGCGCAAGGTCGGAATCACCGAACCGACAGTCGCACCGATGCCCAGGTGGACATCAGGCATCGCGGCGATGTGCTTGAACACGATGGGCAGGCGCGCCGCGTTGGCGAGCTGCTGCTTCGCTTCGTCCTCTACAGGCACGCCGCGTGTCCACATCTTGATGGGCACGCCGCCTTCGGGTTGTTCGGTGTTGTAGTTCTGTTCCATGTTCATCTCACTTCATCTCAAACAGAAAAACGGTGACCAGGGTCGATGAAACCTTGCTCCGCCATCCATTGCTGGACCGGGATTCGGACCCGGGCGCCCCACGCATCTCTGCGAAGGGCACGCGCCGGCTCTTGAGTAGCCAGCGCGTGCGTCTACCTGTAGTTCCATCTGCATTCACCGAAAAAATGCTGCCTCGTTGCGACAAGGGTTGATGAAACGATCGTGCTCTTCCGGACTGAGCTACGGTCCCCCTGATGTGGGACCGGCGGGATTTGAACCCGCGACCACGAGCTTAGTAGGCTGTAGTTCCACCTGCATTCGCAACGCGACATCAAAACAAACGCGACAAGGGACGGCAGGACGATTTGCCAGTGCCGGTTACCCGGCGTCGGGGGGTCGAACCCCAGGGCTCCCGATGTAGTCCTGCCTGCATTCGCGTCAAAACTCTCTTCCTTCGAATGTTGTCGAGTGGAGGCTAGAAATCCGGTGAAACCTTGGCGATGGAAACGATGTAGTTCCACCAGGCATTCGCCACTCGTCAACACTCACGGCGAGGTTGGTGCCGCACGCGACCAGATTCGCAAGAGATGCCGGCCACCGTCCTGATCAACAGGACGCTGGCTGCGGGCCTGCCGGCGCCGCGTGGCAGTGTGGTGCTGTACTCCTGCGCGCATTCGCATGCGGCACCTTCCTTACTTCACTTCGTTCCTACTGCGCGGCCAGCGAGACCTTCTCGATCTCGCCTACCCAGTGCTCCGGGCCCGTCTTGCCTTCGGCGAACGAGGCTATCACCGCGAACACCGCATCCGAGAAGCCGCCGACGTTCAAGATGTCGTGCCGCTCCGCCGCCTGCGTCGTGCCGTGCGGCTGGATGTCGATGCACGCCAGGCGAGCCTGCGGGTTGCGCTTCTTCAGCACTTCCCACTCGCGCAGCGTCTGCGTCGCGCCACGGCCGAGTTGACCCGATCGGGCATCGACCCACGACTCGTTGTCCGAGACGAGGATCACTAGATCCACCTTCGCGCGCTCCTTATTCAGCAAGGCGAGCGGCGCGCTGCAGTTGGTACCCCCACCCCCGATGGCAGCCAACGCTTGCGCATTGGTCATCACCGAGTCGCGGGCATTCAACGACAGCTTCACCACCTCCTGCTCGAACGGCAGAACACGTGCCGCCGGGTTTTTGCGCAACACCGCTGCCGCGACCAGGGCCGCGACATCGATGCAACGCACGCTCGACGTTGCCGAACCGCGGTGACCCGTCACCGCCGAGCTCATCGAGCCCGACACGTCGGGGCACACCACCACGCGGCCATCGAACGCCGGCACATTGGGCAGCGCCGCTTCCATCGCATCCTGCAGTGCATCGCGAACCACCGCCGGCACACCATCTCCCGTCGCCTTGAAGGCCGACATCAGCTGGTACGGCAGAACACGCGCCTGGGCAACGGCCTTCGGGTCACGCAGCTTGCCTGCGATCGCTTCGGCCATGCCGTCAAGCTCGAACACCCCGTGACGCGCAAAGGTGTTCAGGTTCTGACGCACCATCTGCCACGAACCCGCCCGCGCGATCTGTGCCCACTGCGCCGCGCTCAGTTCCAGCGCGGTCAGCATCTGGAACGGCACGTCGGGCACCTCGCACGCCACGCCATCGGCCGCGCTCCGCTTGAAGCGCTCGAAGGCCTGAGTGATGGGCGGCAGCGCCGCCTCATCGACGGCCTTCCCGATCAACCACGCGAACCACGCGGCGCGCCAAGCCTCCGTCGGCTTCGGGTGAACCATCTTCACCACGTCGGCCAGCGACGGCGTGTTGCCCACCGAGGCGTTCAGCAGCTGCTTCTCGCTGGCGGTCAGGAGCCAGTTCTGGACCAGCTTCTTCGGCCGCGAACCCAGCGACTTGCGGCCCACCGAGCCACTGCGCACGATCTGGACGAAGTTGCGAAGCATCTTGCCGTTGTCGACCACGCGGCCGAAAACCTGGCTGAGCAACGCCACGTCGCGCACTGCGAGTGTGGCGGCCAGCAGGGCCGGCATGTCCTTCATGTGGCCAGCCTGGCGTGCGTAGACCGCCGTCTTGGCCACGAACTCGGCGTCCACGGTTTGCGCCAGAGCACGCACCGTGTCCAGCTGCGACTCCGCGCTCGCGTAGAAGGTCTGGTTCAGGCAACCGGTCGCAGCGAGCTGCGCCAGTTGGTGGCGAGCGCTCAAGGCATAGGCCGGTGCCTGCTCGTGGTTGCGAGCGGTGGCATCGGGCAGCAGCGCGCCCTTCAGCGACTTAAAGAGTTGGGTGTTGACCATGAGTGTTCCCCTCTGTGCATTCAACTTGTGTGGTTCTCTTATCGCAATCGATGTGCCAGGTGCCGCTGCGTTCATGGGCGCAGCCTCTAAGTAATTGATATCAAAAGTTTTTCTGCGTCTTGCCGCTCAACGAAGGCTCTCAGGAACCGTCCCAATACCGCACTTGAGATAGACTGTTCGCTAGTTTCTTAGCTGCCTGGCTATGATCAAGAAGACTGTCGTGATCGGCTTCCTCGGCACCCAGCTCGATTCCGGCCTGGGCGCGGGACGCTGGGAGAAGTGGCGCCCGACCGTTTCGCTGGTCCAGCACGAAGACACCGTCGTTCACCGGCTCGAGTTGATCTACACGCCTCGGCACGAGGCGCTTGCGCAAGGCGTCAAGCGCGACATCGCCTCGGTGTCGCCAGAGACCGAGGTCCGCCTTGTGGCCATGGACATCGCCGACCCCTGGGACTTTGGCGAGATGTATGGCGCGCTCTATGACTGGGTGCGCAGCTACAGCTTCAAGCCCGACACGGAGCAGTACTGGACGCACATCACTACCGGCACGCACGTGGCGCAGATCTGCATGTTCCTGATGGTGGAGTCGCGCTTCATTCCAGGCGTGCTGCTGCAGACTGCCCCACCGAAGAAGCAGACCCGCGCGCAGCCCGGCACCTTCGCCCTCATCGACCTGGACCTGTCACGCTACGACGTGCTGGCCCAGCGATTCGAGCAGGAACAGCGCGACGCGCTCGACTTCCTGAAAAGCGGGATTCCCACGCGCAACAAGGGCTTCAACGCTTTGATCGAAGAGATCGAGAGGGTGGCCGTGCGCTCGAAGGCGCCCATCCTGTTGACGGGGCCCACGGGCGCCGGAAAGTCGCACCTGGCGCGCCGGATGTTCGAGTTGAAGAAGTCTCGGCACCAGGTGAAGGGCGAGTTCGTGGAGGTCAACTGCGCGACCCTCCACGGTGACGGGGCCGCGTCCACCCTGTTCGGGCACAGGAAGGGCGCGTTCACAGGCGCCGCCGCCGATCGTGCCGGGCTGTTGCGCACGGCGCATGAGGGCGTGCTGTTCCTCGACGAGATCGGCGAGCTCGGCGCCGACGAGCAGGCCATGCTGCTCAAGGCCGTCGAAGAGAAGCGGTTCTTTCCGATGGGCAGCGACCGCGAGGTGTCGAGCGACTTCCAGTTGATCGCCGGGACCAATCGGGACCTGCGGGTGGACGTAGCGCAGGGCCGATTCCGCGAGGACCTCTACGCTCGCATCAACCTGTGGGCGTACACCCTGCCCGGCCTGGCGCAACGACCCGAGGATCTCGAACCCAATATCGAGCATCTGCTGGCTCGCGCCGCGGCAGAGACCGGCCGCGCGGTGCGCTTCAATGCCGAGGCCAAGGCCCAGTACCTGCGCTTCGCGCAATCGGCCGAGGCACTCTGGAGCGGGAACTTCCGCG
Source organism: Rubrivivax sp. (assembly GCA_027487585.1). Taxonomy (GTDB): domain Bacteria; phylum Pseudomonadota; class Gammaproteobacteria; order Burkholderiales; family Burkholderiaceae_C; genus Rubrivivax. Next base: position 12,951 of record JAIYDH010000407.1, on the reverse strand, counting down.
ACCTTTCGGCCAGCGTCACCCGACTGGCCACGCTCGCCGACGGCGGGCGGATTTCGGCCGCGCAGGTCGACGCCGAAGTGCAACGGCTGCGTTGGCTGTGGCAGCACACGGCCACCGCGGAGACGGTCGCTAATCAGGCCTCCCTCGACGGCCTTCTCCCTGCCGAATCGTTGGCGGAACTGGACCTCTTCGACCGCGTTCAGCTCGAAGCAGTCGTGAGTGTCTGCCGGCAAGCTCGAACCTTGTCCGAGGCCGGTCGCAAGCTGTTCGATCGGTCACGCATGCAACGCACGGTGGTCAACGATGCCGACCGCCTTAGAAAGTACCTGCAGAAGCACGGCTTGAGCTGGGAAGCAGTCAGCGCGCGACCGTAGCGCTCATAGGTGGCGCCGCACTCGTCGTCGCCGTCTCAGAATGCAAATGGGCGACCCGAAGGTCGCCCATCCATGGCGCGCGGCTCAGTTCAGCCGCGAGCCCTTCGGCAGCCTCGCCGCGAGCCACTCGTGCACGTCTGCCCGGATGTGCCGGCCTTCGAGCAGGAAGTCCTCGAATCGGCTCGGCACGTACGGCAGGTACACCAGCGGCATGCCCGCTTCGTCCGGCGTGCGGTCGGCCTTGCGTCCATTGCATCCACCGCAGGCCGTGACCAAGTTCATCCAGGTCCAGCCGCCACCGCGCGACTCCGGCACGATGTGTTCGCACTGCAGGTCACGCTCGTTGAAGCACTGGCCACAGTACGCGCAGGTCAGCCGGTCACGCCGGAACAGCTTGCCCTTGCTGCACACCGGAACCACGTCGAACAGATTGACCTTGGACGCGCCGTGCAGCGCAATGATCGGGTGCACATCGATGATCGACTGCCGGCCACGCTGGACATTGAAGCCACCACGCAAGGTCGCCAGCGGGCCATCGCCATCGACCCACGCCACCGAGCCTGTGGCCACGTGCAGCGCCGCGTGCTCGAGCGAGATCCACGCCTGCGGCGTGCCCTGGATGTCGAGTTGCAGCACATGGCTGTGGTGTGGTTGCATGGGTGGCCTCCTTTCTTGGCCGCTTCGTGGGTGACTTCGCTATGGCACGTCCGGGTGGGTTCGAACCACCGGCCTCGACCTTCGGAGGGTCGCGCTCTTCCAGTGAGCTACGGACGTAGAGATCGATTGGTAGCCCCTGACGATTTCGAAACGTCGGCCTTCGCTTTGTAGGAGCGCCGCTCTGCCTCTGAGCTGAGGGGCTGGTGGATGGCAGGGGTGACAGGATTCGAACCTGTGTGCACCGGTTCAAAGCCGGCTGTCTGAGGCCACTCGACTACACCCCGTCGGAACTGGGACCATGGTGCGAGCGCAGGAAGTCGAACCCTGGCCTGCCGGTTAAAGGCCGGCAGCTCTCCTCGTTGGTCATCGGCATCGTTGGTTCAACGCCGATAGTGATCGCGGTTCACGCCGTCAAAAGCTTCCATTGCGCAGGCAGCAGCGCTTGAAACGACCGCGCTGAGCCGCAGGGGCACGGATCGTTGCGGCCGAGCTTCTCGACAAGCTCCTTCGCGCCGCCGACCACGCGGTCACCGCGCTTGACTCCCGTCTCAGACGGGAAGCCCTTGCGCCGTTTGCTCGTGACCGTGAAAGCTCACGTCGTCTTGGTCGATCGGTTTCATGGCACACCTCCTTTGGTGGTTGATGGTCTTGTGTTGCTGATCTCGATGGTGGTCCGGGGTGGGCACGATCCACCGGCCTTCGCCTTATGAGGGCGCTGCTCTGCCGCTTAGCTACCGGACTGCCGGCTGGTCCCCTCGGTCCGAGTCGAACGGACACGCCCTGCGGGCTCCGGTTTCTGAGACCGGTGCGTCTGCCTATTCCGCCACGAGGGGTTGATGGGTGGTGCGTCGCCAGGGGCTCGAACCCTGACCATCCGGGGTAAGAACCCGGTTCTCTGCCGCTCGAGTTCGCGACACCTCGAAGTGCATGCGCTTGGGGGTGACCGGCCGGAGTCGAACCGGCACCAGCGGGTTCACAGCCCACGGCTCTGCCATTGAGCTACGGCCACACCCAAGCGCACGCTTGTCTGGTCTCGGTGGCAGGTCTCGAACCTGCGGCCTCGTGATCCCAAATCACGCGCGCTGCCATCTGCGCCACACCGAGCTGAAACTGGTACCCGCGGGTGGGAACGATCCGCCGACCCCCGCCTTATCAAGACGGTGCTCTGCCACTGAGCTACGCGAGATCAAACTGAACTGGCTCCCCGACGTGGCTTCGAACCACGGACCTCCTGGTTAACAGCCAGGCGCTCTGCCATCTGCGCTATCGGGGAAATGAACTGGTGCCTCGCGACCGATTCGAACGGCCGACCCGCCGGGTAGAAGCCGGCCGCTCTCGTCCGCTGAGCTAACGAGGCCTGGACTCGACGATCCGATTCGAACGGATGTGGGCTTGCGCCTGCGGCTTTGCAGGCCGCCGCCTTCAACCACTTGGCTACGTCGAGATGCACTGGCACCGGACAACGGAATCGAACCTCGAACCTTCGGCTTTGGTGACCGCCGCTCTGCCAGTTGAGCTAGCCCGGTATGCCTGGTGGGTGCGGATGGATTGCTCGCTGCGCTCGGCCTTCGGCCCGCGGCTGGCGCCGCGTCCAGCGCTGCGCGCTGAGCGAACCACCGTGTCCCGTGGGAGACTGCTTTACAGGCAGCCGCAATCGGCCTCTCTGCCACGCACCCGTTGTTGGCACCTCGTGCACGACTCGAACGTGCGACCTCCGGCTTCGTAGACCGGCGCTCTTGATCCCGCTGAGCTAACGAGGTTCTGTCTGGTGCCGAGAGATGGAATCGAACCCCCGAAGCGCGCGCCTTCAACGCACCGCTCTACCCGCTGAGCTATCTCGGCAAACTGATCTGGCGCCCCGTGCGGGATTCGAACCCGCGGCTTCCGACTAGACAGGCCGGCACTCTGACCACTGAGTTAACGAGGCAAAGAATCCATCCGGTCACGGGTTCCGGCGCCGCCCAATCGTTGCGGCCGATTTCCACCCTCGAAGCGTGAGCTCGACAAGGGTTCCTTGTGCTGGCGTCGCGTGCGGGATTCGAACCCGCGTAGCCACCTTGAAAGAGTGGTGTCCTCGGCCGTCTAGACGAACGCGACTTGACTGGTGGAGCCCTCGGCGACGGTTCGAACGCGCGGCCTGCCGCTTACAAGGCGGCTGCTCTGCCTGCTGAGCTACGAGGGCGATGGAGCTCCACTTCGGCTGTGCCCTAACGCGAGCATCCCGTCGGATGTGGTGCCTCGCTGCACGTGACCTGGCCAAGGGCCGCGCACATCCCGTACCGCCAACACCATGTCACGCGGCAACGGAGTGAAAGGACACACCCGAAGTGGAGCGGATGACGAGTCTCGAACTCGTGGCCCCGATCACCCATGACTCATGGCGTGGTCGTGCTCTGCCAACTGAGCTACATCCGCAAAAGTTGCGAGGCAATCCATCGGCCAGTACCGAGGTCGCCTCGCAGCAAGTTGTTAAAGAGCGTCCACCGTCGCGGGTGGTGCGATCCATCGATCGCGGGTCTGCGCCGATGCGCAGGCCGATTGAAGTCAGAAAAGAAAAAAGGCCCGGATCCTTTCGGAATCCGGGCCTCTGCGTACAGAGCTTGGAGGGTGCGCGTCTACGCGCTGCCCACTCCCGGATGCATTCGGTCCTCGTTCCGATCAAGCTGCCAGCCACCAATGGATGGCTCGAATCGGCAGCTCACCGGATAGACCTGATGCAAGGCGACGTCGCATGCGCTCAGCGACCCCATCGCCGCCGTCATTGGCAAACCCGGCACGAACGCGACCAGACCCTTGATGGGTCGGTTGGTTCTGGTGACGTGCCTGGTTTTCACGATGAAGCTCTTTGAAGAAAGTTGTGCTCGATGAGCAGAGGAGCCGGACTGTAAATAGTCTTTACCCTGCCGTCAACCCCCTGCGACAATCTTGTCTGAACTCGTTGCATTGCGCACAACAAGTGGCCAACACGACCATCACCAGAAGACAGAACGCACTGGCGCTCTTCCAGGCCTACGCCGAGAAGGCGCTAGCCTCAGGGGCCTCTCCGAAGGGGCTGGAGCAGACCTTCGCTGCAACCTTGCAGATCTCGCCGAGCATGTGGAGCCAGATCAAGTCGTCGCGGCCGATCGGCGACAAGCTGGCCCGGCAGATAGAACAGCACCATGGCAAGCCGGCTGGCTGGCTCGACGAAGTTCGCGAGAGCGTCTCAGTGGCGCCAGCCGAGCAAGCATTTCTGGACCTTGCCCTGAAAGCTTGGCGTGCGACCAACAGTGTGGGCCGCAAGGCGTTGCGTGACCAGATGAAGCTTTTGGCAGCGGCTCGTTCTAGCGAGTAGACGTGTTTGGCACTCCGGCACGGCTGAGGAGGTCCAGAGGCGCGACATCAGGCGAATGTCAACGACTACCGCTTGGCAACATGACACAGCCAAAGCTTTCACCAGATGGCGGTGCGGGTCGGTGGACCGGAGCACCCGTGGGGTTCTCCAAAGCGGCCCTTGACGACCGACGGCTCCTGGCCGTTATGGCAAGACTTGCATAACGGCCAGGAGCGATCCTTGATCTATCGGCCCGGCAGCAGTCGTACGCGAATGCTCACGTTGACGAGGTCGTGGCCCCTTCGCGACACATCGCGCTGAGAGCCGAGCCTCGCTGGACCAGGAACGCCATGAGCAAGGCTGGATACCGCGGACTCGCGGCGAGCTGGATCGATGGCCGTCGTGCAAGCGCTTCACGCCACCGACGCACCTTTGGCAGATCGTCCCAGTACCCGAAGTCGGCGATGGAGTCGAAGACGTCGAAGTACCGGAACACCGGCCCGAAGACCGCGTCGACGATGCTGAACGATGAGCCCGCGAAGAGCGGCCCCGATCCGAGCGCGAGCTCCAGTTGCTGCAGTCTCTCCCGGATGTCCGCTGCCCTTGCCCGCAGCGTCCGCTCGTCGGGGGCGTTGTAGAACGCCCCGATGAGGTTCAGCACGCTGGAGCCGAACTCCATCCACGAGCGGTGACGGGCCCGCTCGAGCGCATGGGCAGGGTGCAGCCGCGGCAGCGTCGTGTCGTCCAGATACTCGCAGATGACCGCCGACTCGAAGATGGCCTCGTCGCCGACGAGCAGCACCGGCGTCTTGCCCAGCGGCGACACACGCAGGAACCACCCGGGCTTGCGGGCCAGGTCGATGTCCCGTCGATCGAACGGCACCTCCTTCTCGGCCAGCACGATGGCCGCGCGCTGCACGTAGGGACACAGCGCGTGAGACACCAGGACGAGCGGCACACTCACTTCAGGAGTCCTTCTGCGCGCAGGGCACCCTGAGCCGCCGGTCGCGACGACACGCGGCCCATGTAGGCCAGGAGGTTCGGGTACTTCGTGAGGGGCAGCCCCAGGAAGTTCGACCAGTTGACGATGGTGAACGCGTAGGCGTCGGCCACGCTGTACTCGCCCGCCAAGTACTGCTGCGTGCCCAGCAGCGCGTCGAGCTCGGCGAAGCGGGTGGCGAGCTTGTCCTTGACCGCCTGGCGTGTCGACTCCGCTGTCTCCTTGTGCCAGAGCCACGGGCTGAAGACCTTGTGCAGTTCCGTGCTGACGAAGGTCAGCCACTCCACCACCGCGAGCCGGCGCGCCGAGCCCACTGCGCCGATCAGGCGCTGCTGCGGATCCAGGTCCGCGACGTGCTGCAGCAGGGCGGAGGCCTCGGTGTGGCGCGAGCCGTCGTCCAGCTGCAACAGCGGCACATAGCCGCGCGGCGAGATGGTGCGGTAGTCGATGCCGTCCGCCGTGACCGACTTGGCGAGGTCGACGGAGACGGCGTCGAAGTTCGCGCCGACCTCGCGGAGTGCGATGTGGACGGCAAGAGAGCAAGCGCCAGGGGCGAAGTAGAGCTTCATCTGGATGACCTTTTGGTTGGGTGACGGGGACCTGAAGTGGTGCGTCGAGCGCTGCTTCAAACGGCAGCGCCACGGGGTGCCAGGAAGTTGCTGCGGCGAGTGGCGCCCGCACCATCGCCAACGAGCCAGAGCACGATGGAGGCGACGATCAGGAACACCCGGTACGCCGGGAAGCCTGGGAAGCCGATGCTGGTGAAGAACTGCGCGGTGCCCGGCAGCGTGAAGACGAACAGCCTGAGTAGCGCGTGGGCAATCCACATGACACCCAGGCTCACACGCAGCCGCGCGACTCCCCAGGCAGCAGGAGAGAACTGGTGCGGAACAGAAGTCATTGGACAGGGATCGGAGTGGATGACGAGTCCACTGTAGGATTGCCCAGGAGCAAAGACCATAGGCTTTTCGGAATGCAATGATTGCGCGAACGCAATACCAGATGAGTCCAGCCGACCTGGAAATGACCTTGGCAATGACGCGCACCGGGACCTTGGCGGCCGCGGGAGAGCGGCTGGGGGTCGACGCCTCGACCGTGTTTCGGGCCTTGCAGCGCATCGAGCGCGGCCTGGGTCGACCGTTGTTCGAGCGTACGCGTACAGGCTACCTGCCGACGGAACTGGCCCTGGAGCTGGCCGTGCAGGCGGAGTCCATCGAAAGTGCACTCGAGGCGGCGCGCACCATGGTGGAGTCGGCGCCGGCCCACATCTCGGGGACAGTTCGCATCACGACGACCGATACCGTCCTGCATGGTCTGGTCGCGCCGGCGCTGCCTGCCATGCAGGAAGAGCACCCCCTCTTGGCATTCGAGCTGCACACCGGCAACGAACTGGCGAGCTTGACGCGGCGCGATGCCGACATCGCGGTTCGGGCGACGAAGCGCCCGCCAGCTCACCTCGTCGGCAAGCAGATCGGGCCGATCCGCGTGGCGCTGTACGCGGCGCGCCGGGCTCGGCTGCGAAGCTTCGAGCTGGCCCAGGCCGTGAACCTGGACTGGGTGGCACCCGACGAAGCGCTACCCGAGCATCCTTCGGTCGTCTGGCGCAAGCGCCATTTCCCGAAGCTGGTGCCGCGGTACCAGGTGGGCAGCATCCTGTCGGTGCTGGAACTGGTCGCCTTGGGCCTGGGCATTGGCGTGGTTCCCCTGTTCCTAGCGGAAGGACGCAAGGATCTCCTGCGCTTGACCGACCCGCTGCCTGAGTGCGAGACAGAACTGTGGCTGCTTACGCACCCGGATGCGCGGCATCTGCGTCGGGTGGGCGCGGTTTACGCCCACCTCTCCAAGGTCATACAGCTTCCCTGAGCGTGGTCGGGCAAGACCGGTTCGCCGGTACAGACCCCGCGTACCTACGCGCTGCGTGGGCTTGTTGCAGTGGGGCGAACGACAGCTCTCAATGTCCGACGTGGACCGTTTCGGGTCGTTGGCCGGCGTTCACGACCGACCGCTGACCGACATCGGACCTTCTTTCGGCAGTTGTGAAGTGTCCAAACTTCTCATGATGCGGAGTGTTCGCGACGGACTTTGTTTGTCTAGGCGACCAACACCCAACGACAGCTCGCCCCCCTACTCCACCGTCACGCTCTTGGCCAGGTTGCGCGGCTTGTCGACATCGGTTCCTCGCGCGCAGGCCGTGTGGTACGCCAGCAGCTGCAGCGGCACCACGTGCAGGATGGGGCTGAGCGGGCCGTAATGCTCGGGCATGCGGATCACGTGCACGCCAGGGCCGCTGTCGATGCGCACGTCACCGTCGGCAAACACGTACAGCTGGCCGCCGCGCGCGCGCACCTCCTGCATGTTGCTCTTGAGCTTTTCCAGCAGCGCGTCGTTCGGCGCCACGGTCACCACCGGCATCTTGTCGGTGACGAGCGCCAGCGGCCCGTGCTTCAGCTCGCCGGCCGGGTAGGCCTCGGCGTGGATGTAGCTGATCTCCTTGAGCTTGAGCGCGCCCTCCAGCGCAATCGGGTAGTGCAGGCCGCGGCCGAGGAACAGCGCGTTGTCCATGCGGGCAAAGTCCTCCGCCCATGAAATGACCTGCGGCTCCAGCGCCAGCACCGCCTGCAGGGCCTTGGGCAGGTGGCGCAGCGCCTTCAGGTGCTCGGCTTCGGCTGCGGCATCGAGCCGGCCGCGCTTCTTGGCCAGCGCCAACGTCAGCAGGTACAGGCCGGCCAGCTGGGTGGTGAAGGCCTTGGTGCTGGCCACGCCGATTTCGACACCGGCGCGCGTGATGTAGGCGAGCTTGCATTCGCGCACCATCGCACTCGTGGCCACGTTGCAGATGGTCAGCGTGTGCGGCATGCCCAGGCTGCGCGCGTGCTTGAGTGCCGCCAGCGTGTCGGCCGTCTCGCCGCTTTGCGTGATCGTCACGACCAGCGTGCGCGGGTCGGGCACGCTGTCGCGGTAGCGGTACTCGCTGGCGATCTCCACCGTGGTCGGGATGCCGGCGATGCTCTCGAGCCAGTACCGCGCCGTGCTGCCGCTGTAGTAGCTGGTGCCGCAGGCCAGGATGAGCACGCGGTCCACCGCATCGAATACCTCATCGGCACCCTCGCCAAAGAGGTCGGCGTCGAAGCCCTGCACGCCCTCCAGCGTGTCGGCCAGCGCGCGCGGCTGCTCGAAGATCTCCTTCTGCATGTAGTGCCGGTAGGGGCCGAGCTCGGCGGCGCCGCTGTGCGCGTGCACAGTGCGCGCGGGGCGGTCGACGGCCACGTAGCGGCCTGAGGTGGCATCGAGCCGGCTCACCCACACGCGGCCCATCTGCAGGTCGATCACGTCGCCTTCTTCGAGGTAGACGATCTGGTTCGTCACGCCAGCCAGCGCCATGGCGTCGCTGGCCAGGAAGTTCTCGCCCTGGCCCTGCCCCACCACCAGCGGGCTGCCCTCGCGCGCGCCGACCACGCGGTGCGGCTCGTCGCGGCAGAACACGGCGATGGCGTAGGCGCCCTTCAGGCGCGGCAGCGCGCGCTGCACGGCATCGAGCAGGTCGCCGTCGTACAGGCTGTGCACGAGGTGGGCGATGACCTCGGTGTCGGTCTGGCTGGCGAAGGCGTAGCCCTTGGCCTGCAGCTCGGTGCGCAGGTCTTCGTGGTTCTCGATGATGCCGTTGTGCACCAGCGCCACCTTGCCGCTGGCGGCCTCTTTGGCGTGCGGGCCGGGGCTGAAGTGCGGGTGCGCGTTGTGCACCGCCGGCGCGCCGTGCGTGGCCCAGCGCGTGTGGGCGATGCCGGTGCCGGCGCTGATGCCATCGGCCGCCGCATGGCCTTCAAGCTCGGCCACGCGGCTGGTGCTGCGCGCGCGCCGGAGCTCACCGCCCTGGTGGACGGCGACACCGCAGCTGTCGTAGCCGCGGTACTCCAGCCGCTTCAGGCCCTCGATGAGGATGGGAACGATGTTGCGGGTACTGACCGCGCCGACGATGCCGCACATGGAGAACCTCTCGAATTCGGAAAGCGGCGATGGTAGGTAGAGCGCGTTGCAATGAGTGTTCTCATTTCAGTATTCGATGCAATCCAGTTGCATGCGTGAACTAGGGCAACTGTTTCTTGCATCTGGATGGCTTCGATGAAATCATGGACTCATGGAACTGGATGCTACCGACCGCCGCCTGCTCGACCTGCTGCAAACCGACGCTGCCTTGTCCAACCAGGAACTCGCCGCCGCTGCCCACACCAGCCCGGCCACGGCGCTGCGGCGGGTGCGGCGGCTGGTGGATGCCGGGCTTATCGAACGCCGGGTGGCGCTGCTGAACCCCGACCGCCTGGGCCACGGCCTCACGGCGCTGGTGGAAATCACGCTCGACCGCCAGGGCGCCGAGCACCTGGACGCGTTCGAGCAGCGCATCGCCTCGGACGACGAGGTGCAGCAACTCTGGCGCGTCTCGCCCGGCCCCGACTTCGTGCTCGTGGTGCACTGCACCGACATGCCCGGCTACCAGGCGCTGGCGCAGCGGCTGTTCACGCAGGACGCGAACGTGCGCAACGTGAAGGCGTACTTTGCGCTGAAGCGCGCGAAGTTCGAGCCGCGGTTGAAGCTGCCGGGGAGCAGCCGGTCGGGCTGAGGTGAGCGGCGGAGAGACCCGTTCGGGCTGAGCCTGTCGAAGCCCCCTTCTCCGTTCGGGCTGAGCCTGTCGAAGCCCTCGCTTCGCACCACAGGCCCTTCGATAAGCTCAGGGCGAACGGGCGTGGAGGGCTGGCCCTTCGACAGGCTCAGGGCGAACGGGTGCTGGCGCTTGCCGAACGACGGCGGGCTGCCCTCAAGCCTGGCGCAGCACCGCCAGACCTTTGAGGTACTCGCCCTCGGGAAAGGTCATCGTCGTCGGGTGATCCGGCGCGCCCTGCAGCCGCTGCAGGATGGCCCCGTCCACGCCGGCATCCAGCGCCGCGCCGGCCACGATCTTGTGGAACAGGTCGGCGCTGATGCCGCCACTGCAGCTGAAGGTGAGCAGCAGCCCACCCGGCGCCAGCAGCTGAAACGCCAGCAGGTTGATGTGCTTGTAGGCGCGCGCCGCGCGCTCGGCGTGGGCCGCGGTGGGCGCGAACTTCGGCGGGTCCAGCACGATGGCGTCGAAGCGCTCGCCCGCATGCAGTGCCTGCTTCAGGAAGGCCGGCACGTCGGCGTCGTGGCACACGCTGGCCGCGGCGTCGAAGCCATTCAACGCCACGTGCTGCTGCACCCGCGCCAGCGCCGGCGCCGAGCTGTCCACGCTCAACACCTGCGTGGCACCCCCCTGCAGCGCAGCCACCGTGAAGCCGCCGGTGTAGCAGTAGGTGTTGAGCACGCGCTTCAGCCCGAAGTGCCGCACCGCGTGGGCGAGCCAGCCGCGGTTGTCGCGCTGGTCGAGGTAGAAGCCAGTCTTGTGGCCTTCGGCCACGTCGAGCGTCAGCTTCCAGCCGTGTTCGGTGATGGTGGCCGTGGTGTCGCTGCCATTCAGCTCGCCGCCCCGCAGCCAGCCGGTCACGGCCGGCAGGCCTTCGAGCTCGCGCACGCTGGCGTCGCTGCGCTCGTAAAGGCGGGTGCAGCCGGTGGCGGCCAGCAGCGCGTCGGCGATCGGCGCCTTCCAGCGCTCGACACCGGCGCTGCCGAACTGGGCCACGAGCAGATCGGCGCCATAGCGGTCGACCACCAGGCCGGGCAGGCCGTCGGCCTCGCCGTGCACCAGGCGCACACCGCTGCTGGCCACGGCCATGCGCTGGCGCAGCGCCACGGCACGCTGGATGCGCCGCGCAAACAGCGCCGCGTCGATGCGCTCGGCCTCGTCGAAGCTCCAGCAGCGCACGCGGATGCGGCTCGCGGGGCTGAACGCACCCCAGGCCAGGAAGCGGCCGTCGGCGGATTCGACGCGCACGGTCTCGCCGGGGTCGGCGCGGCCGCGCTCGATGGCGCCGTCGAACACCCAGGGGTGGCGGCGCAGCAGCGAGCGCTCCTTGCCTTCGCGCAGGCGGATTTGCTTCATTCAGGCGCCCACCCTCTCATGAGCCGAGCCGCGCACGGAGGGTGTCATCTCGGCGGTTTCGTGATTGCGGATCAGCAGCGCACGCAGCTGGTGGGCGCGTGGGGTCGTCATGGCGGGGCTCCCGGCAATGCAGGCGCGCATTCTTGCAGCGGTGGCGGAGCGGGCACTTCGACAGGCTCAGGGCGAACGGATGGGAAGCCCGTTCGGGCTGAGCCTGTCGAAGCCCTCGCTGTAAGCCACCGACCCTTCGACAAGCTCAGGGCGAACGGGTGCAGGCCCTTCGACAAGCTCAGGGCGAACGGGTGCAGGCCCTTCTAGAAGCTCAGGGCGAACGGAGGCTGCTGCACAAGCCTGCCCGAAAGGCCCAGGGCCCAGAATGCCGCGCCATGGTGCTCAATCTCATCTGGGTCGCCTTCATCCTGATCGGCTTCGCCGTCGCCCTGTTCAAGCTGGCGCAGGGCGACATGACGATCTTCACGAAGGTCATGACCGGTCTCTTCGACACCGCGAAGACCGGCTTCGACATCTCGCTGGGTCTCGTGGGCATGATGTGCCTGTGGCTGGGCATCATGAAGATCGGCGAGCGCGCCGGCATGATCAGCCTGTTCGCGCGCGCCATCGCGCCGCTCTTCGAGCGCGTGTTCCCGGGCATCCCGCGCGGCCACCCGGCGGGCGGCAGCATCGTCATGAACATGAGCGCCAACATGCTGGGCCTGGACAACGCCGCCACGCCGCTGGGCCTGAAGGCGATGAAGGAACTGCAGGAGATCAACACCGACAAGAGCACGGCCAGCGATCCGATGATCATGTTCCTGGTGCTCAACACGGCGGGCATCACGATCATCCCCACCTCGGTGATCGCCATCCGCCAGACCATGGCGGCCAGCCAGGGCCTGGTGGGCTTCAACGCGGCCGATATCTTCTTGCCGACGCTGATCGGCACCTTCATCTCGTTTGCCGCCGGGCTGGTGGCCGTGGCCTGGGTGCAGCGCATCCGGCTGCTGCAGCTGCCCATCCTGCTGTTCTTCGGCGGCTTCGGCGCACTGATGGCGGTGATGTACCTCAGCCTGCGCGGGCTGGCGCCGGCCGAGATGAGCTCGACCATCGGGCTCATCGGCAGCCTGGTGATCTTCGGCATCATCGTGCTGTTCGTGGCCGTGGGCGCGGCGCGCCGCATCAACGTCTACGAGGCCTTCGTCGACGGCGCCAAAGAGGGCTTCGGCGTCGCGGTGATGATCATTCCGTACCTGATCGCCATCCTGGTGGCGATCTCGGTGTTCCGCACCACCGGCTGCATGGACTTCATCGTCGGCGGCATCGGCGCCCTCGTGCTGGCGCTCGGCATGAACGCCGACTTCGTGCCCGCGCTGCCCGTGGGCCTGATGAAGACGCTCTCGGGCAGCGGCGCCCGCGGCCTGATGGTGGACGTGATGACGACCTACGGCGTCGACTCGTTCCAGGGCAAGCTGGCGGCCATCATCCAGGGCTCCACCGAAACCACCTTCTACGTGCTGGCGGTGTACTTCGGCAGCGTGAACATCGTGAAGACGCGCTACGCGCTGGCCTGCGGGCTGTTTGCCGACCTGGTGGGTGTGGT
>JAIYDH010000207.1 GCA_027487585.1 Rubrivivax sp. | reverse complement strand
TCGTTGCTCTGAGCTGCGGCCCCGAGCTGCGGCCCTGAGCTGCGGCCTCAGCCGCCGTGCTTCACGCGGTCGGCAAAGGTCTTGCGGAACTTCTCGACCTTGGGCGCCACGACGTACGCGCAGTAGCCCTGCCCGGGGTGCTGCGCGAAGTAGTGCTGGTGGTAGGCCTCGGCACGCGAGTAGTTGGCCAGCGGCACGATCTCCGTGACGACGCGCCCGGCGCCGCGGGCGGTCAAGGCCGCCTGCACCTCGGCCACCACCTCGGCCGCCACGGCAGCCTGCTCGGGGCCGGAGACGTAGATGCCGCTGCGGTACTGCGAGCCGACATCGTTGCCCTGGCGGTTGAGCGTGGTCGGGTCATGGATGACGAAGAAGATCTCGAGCAGCTCGCGCAGCGTGATGCGGGCGGGGTCGTAGCTCAGCTTCACCACCTCGGCGTGGCCCGTGTCGCCGCTGCACACCTGCTCGTAGGTGGGCAGCCGCACGTGGCCGTTGCAGTAGCCGTTCTCGACGGCCGAGACGCCGTCGACAAGTTCGTACACCGCCTCCAGGCACCAGAAGCAGCCGCCGCCAAGCACCAACGTGGCAGGCGGCGTGAGGGACTGTTTGTTCATCGAGCGCTTGTCTCCGGGGGATGTCGGCGGGCCCTGCCGTCCTTACACTGCGCCCACTGTAACTGGCTGCACCATGAACGAACTGTTCTTCTCACTCGGCGTCGAGGCCTGGAAACCCTGGGTCACCGCGCTCGTACTGCCTCCCTTGCCTTTCCTCGTTCTGGTGCTGGTGGGCGCGCGTCTGATGTTCCGGCGCCGGCTGCTGGCCTGGTTCCTGATCCTGATCGCCGTGCTGGGCGTGTGGTTCTGCGCCACCTTGGCGCTCGGCAACACGCTGGTGCGGGTGTTGACCCAACCCCCGCCGTCGCTGATCGAACGCGAGATCACCGAACTGCGCAAGGCGCCAAAGACGGCGATCGTCGTGCTCGGCGGTGGCCGGCGCGTGCTGGCGCCGGAGTACGGCTTGTCCTCGCTCAACGAGCGCAGCATCGAACGGCTGCGCTTCGGCATCTGGCTCTCGCGCGGCACGCAGTTGCCGCTGCTCTATAGCGGCGGCGTGGGCCATGCCGCGCCCACCGGTGCCAGCGAGGCCGAGATCGCGGCCCGCGTGGCCGAGCAGGAGTTTGGCCTGAAGCTGCGCTGGGCCGAGGGCAATTCGCGGGACACGCGCGAGAACGCGCGCGCCAGCGTCGCCATGCTGCGGGCCGCCGGCATCGAACAGATCGTGCTCGTGACGCACAACTACCACATGACACGCGCCCAAGGTCACTTCGAGCGCGAGATGGCCCCGCATGGCATGAAGCTGGTGCTGGCACCGATGGGCCTGCCCGCCAGTCGCCGCCTGGTGGCGATGGACTGGGTCCCCACCGACCGCGGATTCGAACTGGTGAGACTGGCGCTGCGCGAGTGGCTGGGGCGCGTCGTCGGGGCCTGAACAGACCCTCGGCATGCGGGCGTTCAAGTCACGAGCGCGCCGATGAACAGGCCGATCATCATGAACGACAGCACCAGCTTGGCCAGCATGCCGATCATCATGCCCAGCCAGGTGGCCACGCCCACCTTCACGGCCTGACGGCCAACGCCGGCGCGGTCGGGCTCGCGGCGCCGCGCGATGGCTTCGCCCACGGCCGCGCCCACGAGCGGCATGAACAGCACGCCCACGATCCCCATCAGCAGGCCGACCACCGTGCCGACAGCAGCACCCACCAGGGCCAGGCGGCTGGCACCCGCCTTCTTGGCACCCAGCAAGCCGGCCACGTAGTCGGTGACCCAGGCCAGCACCGCCAACGCGCCGATGACCACCAGGCTGCCGGTGCCGACACGCTGGAAGTCATCGATCCAGGCCCCAAGCAGGATGCCGCCCAGGATGAAGGCCGTCCCTGGTAGAGCCGGCAACACGGTGCCCGCCAGGCCGACGACGATCAGCAGCACCACCAGCACCCACAGCAGCATGGCCGTTTCCATCACGCGTCCGTTCGTCGAGAGTTTGTCCAAACTCGATGATGAGGGCGCGGTGAGCCGATCCAAGAGCCGCTCCGCAAGCGAACGCCCAGGCCCCGGGCGCTCCTTGCACCTACCCGGGGCGTGGCTTCAGCGGGGCTTGTTTCAAGGCAAGCGCCGATGCCGCACACTCGCGCTCGCGCCGACTTGGCGCGCTTTTTCCGATTTGAGGAACCTCACGCAATGAAGAACTGGCTTATCGGTGCCGTGGTCGTGGCTTTGGTCGCTGCGGCCGTGCCCTCCATTTCCGAGGCCAAGCGGCTGGGTGGCTCCAAGTCCAGCGGCATGCAACGCGACATGCCCGCGCGCACCGCCCCCGACGCCCCGCCCGCCAAGCCCGCCACCCCCGCCGCAGGCAACACGCCGGCGCAACCGGGCGCCGCTGCGCCGGCCGCCGCGGGCGCCACTGCGGCAGCCGCCGGTGCCAAGCGCTCGTGGATGGGCCCCATCGCCGGCCTGGCGGCCGTGTTGGGCATCGCGGCGCTGGCCAGTGCGCTGGGCTTTGGCGCCGAACTCGCCAACTTCCTGATGATCGCCCTGCTGGCCGTGGCCGCCATCGCGCTCATCGCCTTCCTGATGCGCCGCTTTGGCCGCAAGGCTGAGCCGGCGATGGCCGGTGGCGCCAACGGCATGGCGCGCAGCGGTGCCCAGGTGGCGTGGCCCACGCAGCAGCCGGAACCCGCGTCGGCGACTCCGGCCCAGTTCGCCGGCCAGCAAGCCGCGCCCGGCGTGACCGACCCCGTGCCGGGCCTGGGCGGCAGCGCCGCGCCGGTGATGGCCGAGCCCGTGGTGGCCGAGCGCAGCGTGCCCAAGGCCTTCGTGCCGGCCGCCTTCGACAGCGAGAACTTCGCCCGCACGGCCAAGATGATCTTCATCCGCCTGCAGGCCGCCAACGACGCCGCCGACCTGGACGACCTGCGCCGCTTCACGACGCCCGAGCTCTTCGCCAGCCTGCGCCTGGACATCCAGGACCGCGGCCCGAGCGAGAACCACACCGACGTGCAGCGCGTCGAGGCCGAAGTGCTCGACGTCACGAACGAGGCCGACCGCCAGATTGTCAGCGTGTGCTTCCACGGCGAGATTGTCGAAGAGCGCGGCGCCCAGCCGCAGGCCTTCAACGAGGTCTGGCACCTCGTCAAGCCGCACAACGACGCCGGCCAGTGGGCCATCGCCGGGATCGAGCAGATCAGCTGAACGGCTGAACTTCCCCTCGGCCGCCCGCAGGCCGATCGAAAAGCCCGAGTTCGCAAGGCCTCGGGCTTTTTCTATTCCTGGCCGAGCGTCAAGCTG
Organism: Rubrivivax sp.; assembly: GCA_027487585.1. GTDB lineage: Bacteria > Pseudomonadota > Gammaproteobacteria > Burkholderiales > Burkholderiaceae_C > Rubrivivax. The sequence continues at coordinate 476 of JAIYDH010000207.1, read as the reverse complement.
CGCCGCCGGGGCCACCCAGCAGGGTTTCGGCTCCTTGCCACAGCGCCGCCAGCCACTCGGCCGCCGGCGCCGGGTGCGCCCGGCCCGCACCCTGCCCGGCCCAGGCCTGCAGGTGCGACAGGTCGCCCGCCACCTCGGCCGCCTTGCGCATGGCCGCGGTCAGGCCGCGCTGCACCGGGTACGGTGCGGGCTCGGGGGCCTCGGGTGCCGCGGCCGCCTGCACGTAGGGCGTGGCCAAGGCGCGGCCCCAGCGGCCGCTGAAGGCCCGCGTGAGCCGCGTGTCCTCGGGCGCGCAGCGGGCCAGCGCTTGCTGCCAGACGGGGGCGATGCCGGCCTCGGGGCAGCGCAGCAGCGCGCTGCCGATCTGCAGCGCGCTGGCGCCGAGCAGCAGCGCCGCGGCGGCCGTGCGCGCGTCGGCCACGCCGCCGGCCGCCACCACGGGCACCGGCACGGCGTCGACCACGGCCGGCAGCAGC
>JAIYDH010000284.1 GCA_027487585.1 Rubrivivax sp. | reverse complement strand
TTCGAGCCGCCGAGCACCTTGATGCACATGACGGACTTCGCGCCCGTGTTGTCGGCCACGTCGAGCCGCGATTGCATTTGGATCATGTTCGTATCCCAACTTGGAGGCGTTGGCTGCCGGCGCTCACGACTTTTCAGCCGTTCCGCCTGCAACCCTGCACCCAGTCTTGGGCCCGTGTGTGGGTTTGGAGCCGACCTTGCCGCGCAGCTGCTTTTGAGCAACCACGCACCAACGCCGGCGAAGCCTTGCAGTATGGCACAAGCTGCGGCAGCGCGTCAAGCGTCTGCGCAGCCTGCTTGACGCGGCCGCTCTGCGGCGGTCAGGCCTTCAGGGCGCGCGCCTGCGCCAGCAGCGTGCCGGCGTCGCTGACCTCGAACTTGGCCGGCGCCTCGATGTTGAGGGCCTTGACCACGCCGTCGACGACGAGCATCGAGTAGCGCTGGCTGCGCACACCCATGCCACGCGCCGTGAGGTCCAGCGTCAAGCCCGCCGCGGCCGTGAAGGCCGCCGAGCCGTCGGCCATCATGCGCACCTTGCCGGCAGTGTGCTGGTCACGGCCCCAGGCGCCCATGACGAAGGCGTCGTTCACCGACACGCACCAGATCTCGTCCACGCCGGCGGCCTTGAAGGCGTCGGCGTGCTCGACGAAGCCCGGCACGTGCTTGGCCGAGCAGGTGGGCGTGTAGGCGCCCGGCAGCGCGAAGATCGCGATCGTCTTGCCGGCGGTGCTGTGGGCGATGTCGAAGCTGTTGGGGCCGATCGAGCAGCCGTTGCCTTCGACCTCGACGAATTCCATCAGGCTGCCTGCGGGCAGCTTCTCTCCAACCTTCAGCATGGGGCTTCTCCTCGTGGGTGGGCGCGCAGCGGATGCGGGCGCAAAAAAACCGGAGGCGGCAGTGTCCGCGCTCCGGTTGGATTCGTCAGCCGCGGGGTTATCGCGGCGCCAGGTCGTCAGACCAGGCCGGCCTTTTCGATCAGGCGCGTCACGGTCCAGGACTTGGTCTTGCTGATCGGACGGCCTTCGGCGATCTCGACCACGTCACCCAGCTTGTACTCGCCCTTTTCGTCGTGGGCGTGGTACTTGCTGCTGTGGCCGACGATCTTGCCGTAGAGCTCGTGCGCGGTGCGGCGCTCGACCAGCACGGTCACCGTCTTGGCGCGCTTGTCGCTGACGATGCGGCCGATCAGGGTGCGGCGGTTCTTGGCTTGGACTTGCTGGGTCTCGCTCACTTGGCGGCCTCCGTCGCGGCAGCCTTGACAGCCGCACGCTTCTTCTCAGCGATGATGGTCTTCACCCGGGCCACGTCACGCTTCATGTTGCCAAGCTGCGTGTGGTTGGTGAGCTGCTGGGTCGCCTTCTGCATGCGCAGGCCGAAATGGGCCTTCAGCAGGTCAGCGACTTCCTTCTCGAGCGCCGCGATGTCCTTGGCGCGCAGTTCAGATGCCTTCATGTCCTTGGCTCCTTCAGGTGCCCACCTGACGCGCCACGAACGTGGTGCGCAGGGGCAGCTTGGCGCTGGCGAGCAGGAAAGCCTCGCGGGCGAGCTGCTCGGGAACGCCGTTGATCTCGTAGAGCACCTTGCCCGGCTGGATCTCGGCGACGTAGTACTCGGGGTTGCCCTTGCCGTTGCCCATGCGCACTTCGGCCGGCTTCTGCGAAATCGGCTTGTCCGGGAAGATGCGGATGAAGATGCGGCCACCGCGCTTGATGTGGCGGCTGATGGCGCGGCGAGCGGCTTCGATCTGGCGCGCCGTGATGCGGCCGCGCTCGGTGGCCTTGAGGCCGAACTCGCCGAACGACACGGCTGCGCCACGCGTGGCGATGCCGGTGTTGCGGCCCTTGTGTTCCTTGCGGAACTTGCGACGTGCAGGTTGCAGCATCGTCACTCTCCTTTGGTCTCGCCCGCCGCCGGGGCAGCGGCCTTGCGGACACGCTTCACGGCGGGGGACTTCGGGCCATCGCCAGCGGGTGCGGCGGGGGCTGCGGGCGTCGTCGGGGCGGCATCGGCGCGCGGGCCACGGTCGGCACCGGGCGCACCGGGGCGGCCACGGCCGGCACCGGGGCGGCCATCGGGGCCACCGGGGCGCGGGCCACGGCGGTCGCGGCGCTCGTTGTCGGCGTCGGTCTTGGGCAGCTGCGGCGCCTCGCCATTGGCCAGGCGGTCACCGCGGTAGACCCAGACCTTGACGCCGATGACGCCGTAGGTGGTCTTGGCCTCGGAGAAGCCGTAGTCGATGTCGGCACGCAGCGTGTGGAGCGGCACGCGGCCTTCGCGGTACCACTCGCAACGGGCGATCTCGATGCCGTTCAGGCGGCCCGACGACATGATCTTGATACCCTGCGCGCCCAGGCGCATCGCGTTCTGCATTGCGCGCTTCATGGCGCGGCGGAACATGATGCGCTTCTCGAGCTGCTGCGTGATGCTGTCGGCGATGAGCTGCGCGTCGACCTCGGGCTTGCGGATCTCTTCGATGTTGACCGCGACCGGCACGCCCAGGCGCTTGGTCAGCTCGGTCTTCAGGTTCTCGATGTCCTCGCCCTTCTTGCCGATCACCACGCCCGGACGTGCCGAGAAGATGGTGATGCGTGCGTTCTTGGCCGGACGCTCGATGAGGATGCGCGAGACCGCTGCGCTCTTCAGCTTGGTCTTCAGGTAGTCGCGGACCTTCAGGTCCTCGGCCAGCATCGTGGCGAAGTTGCCCTTGGTCGCGAACCAGCGGCTCTGCCAGGCGCGTGTGACGGCGAGGCGGAAGCCGGTCGGATGGATTTTTTGTCCCATGTTCTTTCCAGTGCCTCAGTTGCCGACCGTCACGTAGATGTGACAGGTGCCCTTGCTGATGCGTGCACCGCGGCCCTTGGCGCGAGCCGAGAAGCGCTTGAGCACAGCACCCTGCTCGACGTAGATCGACTTGATCTTCAATTCGTCGATGTCGGCGCCGTCGTTGTGCTCGGCGTTCGCGACGGCCGAATCAACGACCTTCTTGATGATGCCGGCGGCCTTCTTCTGCGTGAAGCTGAGGATGTTCACCGCCTGAGCCACGGTCTTGCCGCGGATCATGTCGGCGACCA
>JAIYDH010000172.1 GCA_027487585.1 Rubrivivax sp. | reverse complement strand
GTGATGCCCTTGTAGGCGGGCCCGAACAGCATGTCGAAGGCCAGCTCGCCCGAGGCACGGGCCTGCAGCAGGCGGCGTGCATAGAATCCCGCGAGCTCGCCGAGCTTGGCGCCGTCGTCAAAGCCGCCGGCATTGAAGAAGTAAGGCGACAGACGCCCGGCCTTGGTCTTGAATTCTCCGAAGCGCAGCACGCCCGCGCGCAAGGCGAAGGGCACGAAGGCCTGTGCAATCGGGTCGGTGGCAGCGGCGCTCATCGCAGGTCGACCGGCGGGCGGTGGAGGAGTTCCTTGGGCTTCAGACTGATCACGCTCAACCTCAACGGCATCCGTTCGGCTGCGAAGAAGGGCTTCGTCGCATGGGCTGAAGCTGCGAACGCCGATTGTATGGGGGTGCAGGAAGTCAAGGCGCAGGCCCCCGATGTGGCCGGCACGCTCGACCGGCTCGGGCCCCTGCAGGGCCACTTCCACTTTGCGCAGAAGAAGGGCTACTCCGGCGTCGGGCTGTACCTGAAGAAGCCGCCGAGCGAGCTCATCACGGGCTTCGGCGACCCGGAGTTCGACGACGAAGGCCGCTGGGTCGAGGCGCGCTACGACACCGCCGGGCGCAAGTTCAGCGTCATCAGTTGCTACTTCCCCAGCGGCAGCAGCAGCGAGGAGCGCCAGGCCGCGAAGTTCCGCTTCCTGTCGAAGATGCTCCCGCATCTGATGCGCCTGAAGGCCGAGCGCGAGTTCGTCCTGATGGGCGATGTCAACATCGCGCACAAGGAAATCGACCTGAAGAACTGGCGCTCGAACCAGAAGAACAGCGGCTTCCTGCCCGAAGAGCGCGCCTGGCTCGACCAGCTGTTCGGCAGCGTCGGCCTCGTCGACGTGTTCCGCACGCTCGACCCGCGGCCCGAGCAGTACACGTGGTGGAGCAACCGCGGCCAAGCCTGGGCCAAGAACGTGGGCTGGCGCATCGACTACCACCTGGCCACGCCGGCCGTGGCCGCAACGGCGAAGAAGGCCTCGATCCATCTCGAGCCGCGCTTTTCCGACCACGCGCCGCTGACCATCGACTACGACTGGACGCTCTGAGCGCCGGCCGGGCCGGGCCGGCGGTTGCAGGCGCTCAGCCGGCGCGCGCCTCGAGCATCAGCTTGCGCACCTCGTCGATCAGCGCTGCGCCGATCTGCTGGGCCTCGACGGCATCGACCTGCAGGCCTTCGAGATCGGCCTCCACCTCCTCGCGGCGGCGCCGCGAGAGGGCGTCGAGGATGCACTGGCGCACCGGCTCGCCCGCCAGCGGCGCCAGCAGCTTGGCCAGCTCGAGGCTGTCGCGGCGCGAGAGCGCGGCGAACAACGACTTGCTGTCTGCGAACTCCAGGTCGCTGACGTCGGTGAACTCCTGCGGCGCCTTCACGCGGCGCTCGGCGAAGTAGCGGCGGCCTTGTGAATCGAGCAGGCGCAGGATTTCCTCGCGCCGGAAGGTGAACACGTCGTCGGCGAAGTCGCCCGACGCCAGCTTGCGCAGCAGGACGGTGCGCTCGACCTCCACCAGATCGGCGAACTCGTCGAGGCTGAGCGTCTCGTGCGTCAGCTTGTCGGCGTCGCTGTCGCCCGCCACCAGCCGCCGCACCTGGGCCACGATGTCGCGCACCGCAAAGCGCACGCGCTTGCCGCTGCCAGAGTCGTCTTCGATGTGCACCAGGTGGGCCGACTGCAGCCGCCCCAGGCAGGCCAGGATGTGCCGCTCCGAGTGTCCCAGCATCAGCTTGGCGTTGTGCACCACCTCCTGCAGCAGCGGCTGGGCCTGCGGGCTGCGCGCCTCGGCGCCGGGGCGCAGCACCACGGCGGCGCGGCCGACATCGGCCATGCCCAGCAGGTACAGGATCTGCGCGTACACCTGCAGCTCGGGCTGGTAGTTCACCCGCGTGGCGATCAGCCGGTGGGCAGCCACCAGCCGCTCCGACAGGCTGCGCAGCAGGCCCTGCGCGAGCCCGGCGCTGTCGGCCACCGACTCGGCCAGATCGTGCAGGTTCACCAGCGCCAGCTCGCAGTAGCTGCGGGCCGCGGCGTTGTGCATGCGCACGGGCTGCTCCAGGTGCGGCTCGATGCCGAAGCACTGGCCCTTGCGCAGCGTCTCGACGACGGTGCGCTTGCCGTCACGCACGTGGAACAGGTCGACCTCGCCTTCGCGGATGAGGTACAGGTTCGTCGCCGGCATGCCCTCCTTGTAGAGCACGTCACCGGCAAACGCCCGAAGCTGACTGCAAGCGCTTTCGCGGGCAAACTGAAAAAAGGGTTCGCGTGAGATCACAGCAGCAGGGGCCGCGCCCGGGCTTTCGCCAGGCCACGCGGCCAAGTGATACAAATGTGAGTAAATGCTAGCGAAAGCACCGGCCGATCGGGTATCGAAAATGTCATATGTTTCAGCTGATAGGCGTGTTTCGGGGCGCCGACGGCCGGCAGCGGAGCCCTCGACGTGAGCGAGGAGCTGCTGACCACCCATGACGGCTGCTCACTGTCGCTGAGCCGTTGGCCCGCCGCGCCCGGGGCCGCGCCACGGGGCCAGGTGCTCATCGTGCACGGCCTGGGCGAACACGCCGCGCGCTACGACCCCGTGGCCGCGGCGCTCAACGCCGAGGGCTGGTCGGTGCTGGGCTTCGACCAGCGCGGCCACGGCCGCAGCAGCGGGCGGCGCGGCACGCTGGCGCGGGCCGACAGCCTGCTCGACGACCTGGCCCAGGTCATCGACCACACCGCCACCGCGCCCGGCCCGCGGGTGCTGCTGGGCCACAGCATGGGCGGCGCGGTGGCCGCGCGCTTCGTGGCCGAGGCGCTGGCGGCGCAGCCGGCGGCCTGGTCGCGGCCGGTGGACGGCCTCGTGCTGTCGTCACCCGCCTTGCAGACCCGCCTGTCGTCCTGGCAGCGGCTGCAGCTCGCCGTGGGCGAGCGCCTGTTGCCCGATCTGGCCCAGCGCAACGGCATCGACAGCCACCAGCTCTCGCACGACGAGGCCGTGGTGCAGGCTTACGACGCCGACCCCCTGGTGCACGACCGCATCACCGCGCGGCTGGCGCGCTTCATCATCGACGCCGGCCCGGCGGTGCGCGCCGCCGCACCACGCTGGGCCGTACCGACGCTGCTGATGTGGGGCGGCGCCGACACCATCGTGCCGCCCGCCGGCAGCCGCGCCTTCGCGGCAGCGGCGCCCGCACGCGTGCTGACGAGCTTCGAGTTCGACGGCATGCGCCACGAGATCTTCAACGAGACCGAGCGCGCCGTCGTGCTGATGCGCCTGCTGCAATGGCTGCGTCGGTTCTAGACTGCGCCCCACCGCCCCAGACGGAGAACCCGATGAACGCACCCACCCGCAGCGCCGAAGCCGCCGCACTCGCCTCCTTCGCCGAACAAGCCTGGGACGAGCGCATCGTGCCCGCGCTCACCGACTACATCGCGGTGCCGGCGAAGAGCCCGATGTTCGATGCCCAATGGGCCGAACACGGCCTGCTCGACCGCGTGGTGACGGACGCCGCGCGCTGGGTCGAGAGCCGTGGCGTCGCCGGCCTCAAGCTCGAGGTGATCCGCCTGCCGGGGCGCACGCCGATCGTCTTCTTCGACATCCCGGCAACCAAGCCCGGCAGCACCGGTACCGTGCTGCTCTACGGCCACCTCGACAAGCAACCCGAATTCAACGGCTGGCGCAGCGACCTCGGGCCCTGGACGCCGAAGTACGAAAACGGCCTGCTCTACGGCCGAGGCGGCGCCGATGATGGCTACGCGGTGTATGCCGCCATCACCGCCATCGAGTCGCTCGACCGCCAAGGCATCGCCCGCCCGCGCTGCGTGGGCCTCATCGAAAGCGGCGAAGAAAGCGGCAGCCCCGACCTGCCGGCCTACATCGAGCAACTCAAGCCGCGCCTGGGCGACATCGAGCTCGTCGTCTGCCTCGACAGCGGCGCCGGCAACTACGACCAGCTCTGGCTCACCACCAGCCTGCGCGGCATGGTCAGCGGCGTGCTGAAGGTCGAGATCCTCACCGAGGGCATCCACTCGGGCGACTCATCGGGCGTGGTGCCCAGCAGCTTCCGCATCCTGCGCCACGTGCTCGACCGGCTTGAAGACAGCGCCAGCGGCCAGCTGCTGCCGCAGAGCTTCCATTGCCAGGTGCCGGCCTCGCGGCTGGCGCAGGCGCGAGCCACCGCCGCCATCCTGGGCGACGAGGTCTGGAAGCGCTTCCCCTGGGCCTGCGGCGCCGACGGCGGCGCCTCGCTGCCGACGACGACCGACCCCGTCGAAGGCCTGCTCAACCGCACCTGGCGGCCCACGCTGAGCGTCACCGGCGTCGACGGCTTCCCCGAGCTGGGCAACGCCGGCAACGTGCTGCGGCCCTACACCGCCTTCAAGCTGAGCCTGCGGCTGCCGCCGCTGGTGAACGGCCACGAGGCCAGCCTGCAGCTGAAGACGCTGCTCGAAGACAACGCGCCCTACAACGCGAAGGTCACCTTCCACCCCGACGGCCGCGCTGGACAGCTGGGCGCCACCGGCTGGAACGCGCCCGAGCTGGCACCGTGGCTGGAGCAGGCGATGAACAGCGCGTCACAGGCGCACTGGGGCGCACCGCTGGGCTTCATCGGGCAGGGCGGCACGATCCCGCTGATGAGCATGCTGCAGGCCGGGTTCCCGAAGGCGCAGATGATGGTCTGCGGCGTGCTGGGTCCGAAGAGCAACGCCCACGGCCCGAACGAGTTCCTGCACGTGCCCTACGGCAAGAAGCTCACCGCCACGGTGGCGCAGGTGATTGCGGCGGTGCCCTGAGGGCATGAGCAGCCCGACGGCCGCGCCGGCGACCCTGGGGATCACCATACCCCGCGTTCAGGGGGCTGTGGTGCCCGAGCGTCGTGGCAAGAGCCCCCGCTTGCCGCACAGTCGACGCTCAGAGATTTCATTTCATGCAGCAGGGCCTTGCGCACCCGCAGCACAGGAGGTTTTTTCATGACAGTGTCTTTCCGTTCTGCTCTGGTCTGCGCCGGCCTCGGCCTGCTGATGAGCGCTCCGGCGCTGGCCCGCACCACGGCGGCAATGCCCGCCGGCGTGGTGGCCATTCCGGCCGGCAGCGCCAGTTTCATCGACATCAATCTCGCCGGCTGGACCAGCTTCGGCGGGTTCGGCGTGACCGGCAACACCACTGTCGCCTTCGACATCGGCGCGGGCTCCGCGGTGACGGGCTTCACCTACACCGGCGTCAGCTTCACCACCAGCGGCGGCAGCTGGCTGAGCGAGCTCACGTTGTCGGTGAACCCCACCAACGGCAACGCCGCCACCGAGTACATGGACTGGGCGCCGAGCCTGGTTGACAACAGCGGCAGCGCCACGCACAGCGGCAGCTGGGGTGGCACCTCGGGCGGCCCGGGGCCGTTTGGTGCCGGCACGTCGTTCACGGCCGCCGACGGCCTGATCTTCGTCACCGTGTACGAAGCCTTTGACGACCCCTTCGGTGACACGGGCACCGTCCTCGACGCCACCATCAGCGCGGGCACGATGCGCGTGTTCCTGGCCCCGATCCCGGAGCCGGGCACCTACGGCATGATGGCCCTGGGCCTGCTGGCCGTGGGTGCGGCCCTGCGCAAGCGCCGGCAGTCGACCTGATCGCCGTCCTGGTCTGAAGAAGCCCGCCACTGGCGGGCTTTTTTGTGGCCGCTCCGCTGCGCTCAGTCCTCGCCGAGGAAGCCGCCGCTCTGGTGCGACCACAGCTTGGCGTAGTGGCCGTTGAGAGCCAGCAGCTCGGCGTGCGTACCCTGCTCGGCAATGACGCCCTGCTCCAGCACGATCAGCCGGTCCATGCGCGCGATGGTGCTCAGGCGGTGGGCAATGGCGATCACGGTCTTGCCCTCCATCAGGCCGAGCAGCTGGTCCTGGATGGCGAGCTCGACCTCGCTGTCGAGCGCGCTGGTGGCCTCGTCGAGCACGAGGATCGGCGCGTCCTTCAGCACCACGCGCGCAATCGCGACGCGCTGGCGCTGGCCGCCGCTGAGCTTGACGCCGCGCTCGCCGACGTGGGCCTCGTAGCCGGTGCGGCCCTTCCAGTCCTGCAGGCCGAGGATGAACTCGTGCGCCTGCGCCTTCTTGGCGGCGGCCACGATCTCGTCCAGGCTGGCGCCCGGGCGGCCGTAGCCGATGTTGGCGGCGATCGAGCGGTGCAGCAGCGAGGTGTCCTGCGTCACCAGGCCGATGGCGCCGCGCAGGCTCTCCTGGCTCACGGCGCGGATGTCCTGGCCGTCGATGCGCAGGCTGCCCGACTCCAGGTCGTGAAAGCGCAGCAGCAGGTTCACGAGCGTGCTCTTGCCGGCGCCCGAGCGG
>JAIYDH010000202.1 GCA_027487585.1 Rubrivivax sp. | reverse complement strand
GCCATCGTGCGCCAGCCGCAGGTGTTTCTGTTCGACGAGCCGCTGTCCAACCTCGACGCCAAGCTGCGCGCGCAGACGCGGCTCGAGATCAAGAAGCTGCACGCCGAGCTCGGCGTGACCAGCCTCTTCGTCACCCACGACCAGGTCGAGGCCATGACGCTGGCCGAGCGCATGATCGTCATGAACGCCGGCCGCATCGAGCAGATCGGCACGCCCGAGCAGGTGTACCTCGCGCCCGCCACCACCTTCGTGGCCGGCTTCATCGGCAGCCCGCCGATGAACCTGCTGGCCGGCCAGGCCGCGGGCTCGCGCTACACCATCGGCGACACCGTGCTCACGCTGCCCGAGCCGGCCCCGATCGACGGCGCGCTGCTGCTGGGCGTGCGGCCGGAGCACGCGGCCGTGGTGGCCGCGCAGGGCGCCGAAGGCTGGCCGATGCAAGTGGAGATGCTCGAGATGCTGGGCGCCGAGCGCCTGGTGTACGGCCGCATCGGTGGCAGCGCCTTCACGCTGCGCATCGACGGCATGCTGGTGCCGCCCAAGGCCGGCGCCACGCTGTCGCTGAAGGTCGCCACCGACCAGGTGCACTGGTTCGATCCCGCCAGCGGCGCGCGTGTGGCCCGGCGCGCGGGCTGATGGCTATGGTGCAGTCGGCCTGGCCCTTCCCGCGCTGGATCGCCCATCGGGGCGCCGGCAAGCTGGCGCCCGAAAACACGCTGGCAGCGTTCCGCGTGGGCGCGGCGCACGGCTTTCGCGCCTTCGAGTGCGACGTGAAGCTCAGCGCCGACGGGCAGCTCTTCCTGCTGCACGACGCCACGCTCGAGCGCACCACGCGTGCGCACGGCACGGCCGGTGAACGCACCTGGGCCGAGCTCTCGCGGCTCGACGCTGGTGGCTGGCATTCGCGCGCCTACGCGGGCGAGCCGATGCCGAGCCTGGAAGCCATCGCGGCCTACGTGCAGCGCAACGGCTTTGCGCTGAACATCGAGATCAAGCCCACGCCGGGCGCGGAACTCGACACCGGCCGCGCCGTCGGCGCCTGGTGCCGCGAGCACTGGGCTGGCGATGGCAGCCCGCTGCTGTTCAGCTCGTTCCGGCCCGAGGCTTTGCAGGGCGCGATGGCTGCCGCGCCGGCCATCCCGCGGGCCCTGCTGCTCGATGAGCTCTGGAGCGGCTGGCAAGCCGTGGCGCAGTCGCTGGCCTGCGTGGCCGTGGTCACCAACCACAAGCTGATGGACGCGGCGTTGAAGCAGCAGCTCGATGGCCTGGGTCTGCGTGCGCTGTGCTACACGGTGAACGAGCCTGCCGATGCCCGCCGGCTGATGGCACTGGGCATCGACGGGCTCATCACCGACGCGGTGGACCGCTACTCGCCCGCGCCCGACGGCGGCGTGGTGTTCGACTGAGCCGCGTTCAGCCCGCCGGCCGCACGTCGGCCTCCAGACCCAGCCACTCGCTTTCGCGCTCGGCCTCCGGCAGGGTCTTCAGCTCGCGGATGATCGGCAGCCGCCAGGCCACGATCACCAGCAGCAGCGTCGTCACGCCGGCAAAGCCCAGCGCAGCACGCAGGCCCACGTGCTCGCCGAGCCAGCCGCCCAGCAGCGCGCCCGGGCCGGCGGCCAGCAGCGTGAGCCAGCGCATCGTGGCCGTCATGCGGCCGAGCAGCGGCTCGGGCGTGACGGCCTGGCGCAGCGCCAGGAAGTTGATGAAGATGAACACCGCGCCGGTGGTGAACAGCATCAGCATCAGCGCAAACGCCGCCACGCCCCAGGCATTGGCCGGTGCCAGCGCCAGGATGAGCCAGCCGCTGCCGGTGATGGCATAGCCCACCACCAGACAGGGCCCGGGGCCGATGCGTTGGCTGACGCGCCGGCCGTAGACGCTGCCCAGGATCGTGCCCACGCCCATGCCCATGTAGCAAAGGCCCACCGCCTGTTCGCTCAGGCCCAGCGTGCGCGTGGCGAACAGGATCTGCACCACCAGCGCCGCGTAGTGCGCCATCTGCCACACGCCCATCAGCACCGCCAGCACCACCAGCAGCTTCGTGTGGGCGCAGAAGCGCACGCCGAGCATCAGGTCGCGCCAGAACAGGGCCAGCGAGTCGCCCTGCGGCCGCGGCTCGCGCCGCTCGTGAACGCGGATGCCCTTGAGGATGAGCGCCGAGCCGATCAGCAGCACGGCGTTGACGATCATCGCCACGGGCGCGCCGAAGGCCTTGATCAGCGCCCCCGCCAGGCCCGGGCCCAGCACCTCCGATCCCGAGGTGGCGAGCGCGTTCTTGGCGTGCGCCTCCACCAGCCGCTCGCGCGCCACCACCTGCGTGAGCACGATCTGCGCCGCCGTGCCCGACACCGTGTGCACGGTGCCGACGATGAAGCCGATGACATACAGCCACGGCATCGCCAGCCAGCCCATCCACCAGGCCACCGGCACGCTGATGGCGCAGGCCGCCACGGTGAGCTCGCCCACCACGTAGACGGGCAGCTTGCGCACGCGGTCGAGCCACACGCCCGAGGGCAGGCTGAACAGCAGAAAGGGCAGCAGCTCGATGGCTGTGAGCAGCCCCATCTGCAGCGGCGTGGCCTTCAGCAGCACGGCCGCCGTCAGCGGCAGCGCCAGCATCATCACCTGGTTGCCGAAGCTGGCGGTGAGGATGGATCCGAACAGGCGCGCGTAGGCCGG
>JAIYDH010000184.1 GCA_027487585.1 Rubrivivax sp. | reverse complement strand
GCGCAGCAGCAACGCGGTGGCACGCAGCGCGTGATCGCGATGATCGGCGACGGCTCGGCGATGTACTCGATCCAGGCGCTGTGGAACGCGGCGCAGCTGAAGCTGCCGGTGACGGTGCTGATCCTCAACAACCGCCGCTATGGCGCGCTGCAGAACTTCGCACCGCACTTCGGCTTCGAGCCCGGCGCGCCCCTGGTGGGCACCGATCTGCCTGCACTGGACTTCGTGGCGCTGGCCGCCGGGCACGGCCTGCCGGCCTCGCGCGTGAGCGTAGGGGCCGAACTGGCCGACGCCCTGCGCCGGGCCCTGGCAGCAGAAGGCCCGGTGCTGCTGGAGGTGGCGGTGGCGTGACAAGATGGCGCCATGCTGAAGACGCTGCGCGAGCTTTTCGACACCCTGCTGCCCCCGCCCGGCGCTGCCGTGGCCACCGACGATGAACACCGCCTGCGCCTGGCCACGGCCGTGCTGCTGGTGGAGGTGATGCGGGCCGACGGCCACTTCGGCGCCGCTGAGCAGGCCACCGTGCGCGCCGCGCTGGTCGAGAAGTTCGAACTGGCTTCTGATGAGGCCGAGCGCCTGGTGGAGCTGGCCACCTCCACCGCGACGGAAGCCACCGATCTGTTCGGCTTCACGACGCGCCTGAACGAGCGCTTCTCAGACGCGCAGAAACTGCGCATGGTGGAGCTGATGTGGGCCGTGGCCTACGCCGACGGCCACCTGGCCGACCACGAGCGCCACGTGCTGTGGCGCGTGGCGGATCTGCTGCACGTGCCGCAAGGGGCCTACGTGCTGGCGCGGCAGCGGGCCGCGCAGCAAGCTCAGAAGGGCTGATCAGAACGGATAGTGCCGCTCGCCCGTCTGCACGGTGATCCAGCGCAGCTCGGTGAACTCCGCAATCCCGGCCCGACCACCGAAGCGGCCCCAGCCGCTGCCCTTCACGCCCCCGAACGGCATCTGCGCTTCGTCGTGCACCGTGGGCCCGTTGACGTGGCAGATGCCGCTTTCGATACGCTGCGCAACCGTGAGCGCACGCGCGGTGTCGCGGCCGAAGACGCTGGCCGACAGGCCGTACTCGTTGTCGTTGGCGCAGGCGATGGCGGCCTCGACGCCGTCCACGCGCACGATGCACTTCACCGGGCCGAAGGTCTCCTCCGAGTAGATGCGCATCTTCGGCGTCACGTGGTCCAGCAGCGTGGCCGGCATCAGCGTGCTGTCGGCCTTGCCGCCGCATACCAGCTTGGCGCCCTTGGCCAGCGCGTCGTCGATCAGCGCGTTGCAGTGCTCCACCGTGCCCATGCCGATGACGCTGCCCAGCACCACCGGCTCGGGCTTGCGCGGGTCGCCGAGCGGCAGGCCCTTGGCTTTCTTGGCGAACATGGCCACAAAGTCGTCGGCGATCTTGCGGTCGACGATGAAGCGCTCGGTGCTCATGCAGATCTGGCCGCTGTTGGCAAAGGCGCCGAAGGCCGCGCCGTTGACGGCGGCCTCCAGGTCGGCATCGTCCAGCACCACCATCGGCGCCTTGCCGCCGAGCTCCAGCACGCTGGGCTTCAGGTACTTCGCGCAGGTCAGCGCGATCAGCTTGCCCACACGGGTGCTGCCGGTGAAGTTGACGCGCCGCACCGCCGGGTGCGCGACCATCGCCTCCACCACCGCGCCGGCATCGGCCGGGGCGTTGGTGATGTAGTTCACCACGCCGGCCGGGAACCCGGCGTCCTGGAAGGCCTGCACGATGAGTTGGTGCGTGCGCGGGCAGTTCTCGCTGCCCTTCAGGATGACGGTGTTGCCGCAGGCCAGCGGCGTGGCGATGGCGCGCACGCCCAGGATGATGGGCGCGTTCCACGGCGCGATGCCCAGCACCACGCCCGCCGGCTGGCGCACACCCATGGCCAGGCTGCCGGGCACGTCGGACGGGATCAGCTCGCCGCCGATCTGGGTGGTGAGCGCCGCGGCCTCGCGGATCATGCCGGCGGCCAGCATCACGTTGAAGCCGGCCCACATGCCGGTGGCGCCGGTCTCGGCGGGCACGGCTTCGACGAACTTCGGCGTCAGCGCCTCCAGCGCATCAGCGGCCTTCAGCAGCAGCGCGCGGCGCTCGCTGGGGCCGGTGGACTTCCAGGTCTTGAAGGCTTCTGCAGCCGCATCGGCGGCGGCCACGGCGTCGCCCGTGCTGGCCGCGGGTGCGCGTGTGGCCACGCTGCCGTCCAGCGGGTTGCGGCGCTCGAAGGTGGCGCCCTTTTCGGCGCTGACGGCCAGGCCGTTGATCAACATGCTGAGTTCGGACACGGTCTTCTCCTTGGGTTCCTTGGATGCGCTGGCGGTGGCCTTGTCGGCCGGCTTGCCGAGGTAGGCCTCGCGCACCACGCTGCTGCGCGCCAGCAGGCTGGCCGGGCCGTGGGCCACGAGGCGGCCACGCTCCAGCACGTAGCCGCGGTCGGCCACGGCCAGCGCCTTCTTCACGTTCTGCTCCACCATCAGCACCGTCACGCCCTGGTCGGCGATGCGGCGCACCATGGCCAGCAACTCGTCCACCATCTTGGGCGCCAGGCCCAGCGAGGGCTCGTCGAGCATCAAGAGACGCGGCGCGCTCATCATGGCGCGCGCCACGGCCACCATCTGCTGCTCGCCGCCGCTCATGGTGCCGGCCAGCTGCTGCTCGCGCTGTGCGAGCTTGGGAAAGTCCTTGAAGGCCTGCACGATGCGCTGCTCGCGTTCGGCCTTATTCACCAGCCAGCCGCCGAGCTCGAGGTTCTCGCGCACCGTCATCTGCGGAAACAGCTGCCGGCCCTCGGGCACCAGCACGAGGCCGCGCTGCACCAGTTCACTCGTCTTGGCGTCGCGCGGCAGCGTCTCGCCGTCGAGCACCATCTTGCCGCCGCGCGGGATGAGGCCGTTCACGGCCTTCAGCAGCGTGGTCTTGCCGGCGCCGTTGGGGCCGAGGATCACCGTCAGGCCCGGGCGTGCCTCGAGCGACAGTTCGCGCAGCACCAGGAACGGCCCGTAACCGGCGCTCAGCTTCTCGAGCTTCAGGTGCGCGAGCTGGGTCTCGAGCGCGGCTTCGATGTCGTTCTTCAAGCGGCCACCTCGACCATCTCGTCGCCCAGGTAGGCCTCGATGACCTCGGCGTTGCGCACCACCTCGGCCGGTGTGCCATCGGCGATCTTCTTGCCCTGGTGCAGCACGATCACGCGCTCCACGTAGCGCAGCAGCGTGGTCACGGCGTGTTCGATCCAGATCACGGTGAGGTCGAGCTCGTCACGCAGGCGGCGGATCAGCTGCGCCATGCTGTCGACCTCAGCCTCGGTCAGGCCCGCGGCCACTTCGTCCAGCAGCAAGAGGCGTGGCCGCGTGGCCAGCGCCATGCCGATCTCCAGCAGCCGCTGCTGGCTGGGTGTGATGGCCGCGGCCGGCAAGGCGGCCTGCTGGGACAGGCCGATGAGGTTGAGGATGCTGGCCTCGTCCTTGAGCAACCAGCTGGCCTTGCGGCCGCGGCCGGCGAACTGCAGGCCGAAGTCGATATTGGCGGCGACGCTGAGGCCGCCAAAGACACGCGGCGTCTGGAAGGTGCGCGCCACGCCCAAGGCAGCAAAGCGGTGCGGCGCCGCGCCGGTGAGGCGCCGGCCGTCGGCGAACAACTCGCCGCCGGTGGGCAGCTGCACGCCGGAGAGCGCGTTGAAGAAGGTGGTCTTGCCGGCGCCGTTGGGGCCGATGATGCCCACCAGTTCACCGGCGGCGAAGGCGGCGCTCACGCTGTCCACGGCCACCAGGCCGCCGAAACGCACGCTCACGCTGCGGGCCTCCAGCAAGGCATGGCCGTTCACGACAGGGCCTCCTTGTCGCGCGCCGCCTTGCCGCGGCGCAGGTCGGCCCACCAAGCCCGCGTGTCGTCGCGCCAGCCGCGGAAGGTGGCCCAGCGCAGCGAGGCCAGGCCGCCGGGCAGGTACAGCACGCTCAGGATCAGCAGCAGACCCAGCGTCATCAGGTACAGCTGCGGCGCCTGCAGCCGCAGCGTCTCGGCCAGCAGGCTGAAGACGATCGCTGCAATCAGCGGGCCCCACAGCGTGGCCACGCCACCGATCAGCGCGATGAGCACGGTCTGGAAGCCAATGAAGGGGTTGAAGACGGTGCTCGGGTCGATATAGGTCCAGCGCACGCTCATCGCCGCGCCCACGGCACCGGCGAAGGCCGCCGTGAGCATGAAGCCGCCTATCTTGACGAGCCTGGTGTTCACGCCCAGCGTCTGCGCGCGCTGCTCGTCGGCCCCGATGCCGGCCAGCGCCAGGCCGAAGCGCGTGCGCCGGATCACGATGCTGGTGGCCACGGCCAGCACGGCCAGCAGCAGCACCGTGAGGTAGATGGTGTCACGCTCGGGCACCACGGTGAGCACGCGGCCTACGGTGCCGGTGACCTGCTTTTCCCAGTAGGTGATGGCGTGGCGGATCAGCTCCGTCATGCCGAAGGTGAGCACCGCGAAGTAGGTGCCGCGCAGGTGCAGCACGGCCGCGCCCATCACGAGCGCCACCAGAGCCGCCACGCCGGCGCCGGCCGCGATGACACCGGCCCAGCCGAGGTCCTCGATGAAGATGGCGCTGAAGTAGGCGCCGATGCCGAAGAAGGCCGCCGTGGCCAGCGACAGGTAGCGCGTGGTGCCGCAGAACAGCGTCCAGCTGGTGGCCAGGGCCACGTACATCAGGCAGGTGAGCGCCATCGACACCGCAAACTCACTGCCCCAATGCGGCACGGCCATCGCCCAGCCGGCCAGGGCGAACAGCACCAGCACGTCGCGGCCGAGCAGCGTCTTGTCGAGCAGCCACCCCGTGAGGCGCTCGTTCCAGGTCTTGTCGAGCGTGCTCATGTTCTCTTGTTGAACAGGCCGTTGGGCTTCCAGAGCAGCACGCCGATGAACACGGCGTAGCTCAGCAGGCTCTTCAGCGAGGGGTTGGTGAAGTGCATGCCCACGGCCTCGATCACGCCCAGTGCCAGCCCACCGGCCAGCGCGCCGCCCATGCTGCCGAAGCCGCCGAGCGTGATGACGATCAGCGCCGTCACCGTGTAGGGCTCGCCCATCGACGGCGTGATGGTGTAGGCCATGCTCAGCAGACAGCCCGCCACGCCGCTCAGGCCCAGGCCGACGCCGAACATCAGCGGGTGCAGCCGTTCGGTGTCGATGCCCACCAGCTGCGCGCCGGTGGGGCTTTGCATCAGCGCGCGCACGCCCTTGCCGAGCAGCGTCTGCTTCAGCAGCACGATGAGGCCGACGCTGAACAGCAGACTCAAGCCCAGCAGCAGCAGCTTGTTGCCAGCGAACTGCGCGCCGCCCTCACCGCCCAGGCGCACGGGGTCGGTCATGTAGTCGTAGCCTCGCAGATCGGCGCCCCACACGGCCTGCGCGAAGTTCTGTACCAGGAACATCAGCCCGAAGGCCACCATCAGGCCGCGGGCCTCGAAGATGTCGACGCTCGGGCTCGTCTTGGCCAGGCGGCGGAAGGTGAGCCGGTGCACCACCACGCCCACGGCCATCAGCACCGCAAAGCTGATGGGCACCATCAGCAGCGGGCTCAGGCCGAGCGCGCTGTGCGCCATCCAGGTGAGGAAGGCGCCCACCATCAGGAACTCGCCATGCGCGATGTTCAAGATGCGCATGAGCCCGTACTGCAGGTTCAGGCCCAGCCCCACCAGCGCGTACACCGCGCCGGTGATCAGGCCGGAGGCGATCAACTCGAACCAGGCGCCGAGGCTCATGCGCCCCACCTGTCGAGCTGAACCTGTCGAACCCCGCCCGTTCGCCCTGAGCCTGTCGAAGGGCCGGGCTGAGCCTGTCGAAGCCCCATGCGCGCCACCAGCGCTTCGACAAGCTCAGCGCGAACGGGAGTGGCGCCCATCCCACGCGCTTCGACAAGCTCAGCGCGAACGGTGTAGGGGCTCGGGCTCATCAGCTCACACCCACGCGGGCTTGGCCGGATTCAACGGCGCCGTGGCGCGGTTGCGGGGCCACACAACTTCGAACTCGCCCTTTTGCCACTGGCTCACGGTGCCGGGCACGCCGACGTTTTCGCTGCCGTTGAAGCGGATGTCGCCGAGGATCGTCTTGTGCGTGCCGCCGGCCACGAAGTCGCGGATGGCCTTCTTGTCCAGGCCCACCTTGGCCACCGCGGCCGTGAGGATCTCCAGGCCCGCCCAGGTGGCGCCGCTGGCCCAGCGGTCGGGTTCCTTGGCGGCGCCGAACTTCTTGACGTGCGCATCGAAGTAGGCCTTGGCCGCCGGGCTCGTCTTGCCGTTCCAGCTGCCCATGCCCAGCACGCCTTCGGCACCCGCCTGCATGACGTTGCGGTACAGCTGGAAGGCCGTGCCCACGCTGGCGTAGAAGAACTTCGGGTTGAAGCCGATCTCCTTGCTCTGGCGGCTGGCCAGGATGGTGTCGGGCGGGTACGTGAGGCCGATGAAGGCGTCGGGGTTCTTGTCCTTGAAGCCGCGCAGCACAGGGCTCAGGTCCTTCACGCCCAGCGGGTAGCTCTTGTCCTCGACGATGCTGATGCCGCTGCCGGCCAGCGCCACCCTCAGCGCCGCGTAGTTCTCCAGGCCGAAGAGGTCGTCGACGTAGATGACGGCGGCCGTCTTCGCGCCGTTGGCCTTGAGCATGTCGACCAGCGCGTCCATCATCGGCTTGGGCTGCTGCAGCAACAAGAAGAAGTACGGCAGCTTCATCTCCACCAGCCGGCGGCTCAGCGCCGTGGGCGCCAGGAACGGGTACTGGAAGCGATTCGCCAGCGGCGCCACGGCGAAGTTGGCGTTGCTGCCCCAGGGCGGCAGGACGAGATCGACCTTGTCGCTGCCCATCAGCTTTTCGTAGGTGCGCACGCAGGTTTCGATGTTGCTCTGGTCGTCGCTGCTGATCAGCTCGATCGGGCGCTTGGTGCCCTTCACGTTCAGCCCGCCGGCGGCGTTGACCTGCTCGGCCCAGAGCAGGTAGTTCGGCTCCTGGCTCGTCTGCGCGCCCACGCTCCACGGGCCGGTGCGGGCCATCGCGTAGCCGATGCGCACGGGCGCCGTGCCTTGCGCGAAGGCGGGGATGGCCGTGGTGGCGGCCGTGGAGGCCAGGGCTTGCACGACGGTGCGGCGGTTCAAGGTCATGGCTTGTCTCCTCGTTGGGGTGTGGCGGCCGATTGTTCGCGGCCACCCCGGGGCTGTCTTGACCGCGCGTGCACGGCGCTTGACGGCGTGTGCACGGCGGCTCGGGACTTTCCCGGCCGATGGGCCCACCCGCGCGCGGGCCAGCCCATCCGGCGCTACGCTCGCGCCGCGCGACCCCGCCCCAGAGGCCCGATCCAGGGCCCGAACCAGGGCCACCGGAGACAAGCCATGGCGACACCCCCCGAGCTGATGGACACCGACGCCGTGCCCGCGCCCGAGCGCCTGGGCCTGTGGACCGACTGGCTCGGCCGCCTCTTCCAGGGCCTGAAGTCCGACCAGTACGGCGACACCGATTTCGACGGCCGTGCGCGCACGCTGCGCGCCGGCGAAGTGGTGCTCACGCGGCTGGAGGCCACGCGCCACCGCGTCACCCGCTCCACTTCGGCGGCGCGCGCCACCGAGCTGCCCTACCTGAAGATCGTCGCGCCGTGGAAGGGCTGCGCCGGCGTCGAGCAGAAGGGCCGCGAGACCTGGGTGACACCGGGCCAGTGGAGCATCTACGACACCACCGACAGCTACGCCGTGGCCAACCCCGAGCGCGTGGAGCACCTGATCGTGATGCTGCCCAAGCCGCTGCTGGCCGAGCGCGGCGTCAGCTCAGCGCAGCTCGACACGCTGATGGCGCGGCGCCTGGGCGGCAGCGGCGGCATCTCCACGCTGGCGCTGCAAACCATGCGCAACGCCTTCGCCGAATTGCCCAGCATGCCCGAGGCGGCGGCGCGCGGCGTGGGCGAGGCGATTGCGCAGCTCGTGCACCTGAGCCTGCTCGATCTGGCCGGCCAGGCCACGGCACAGACGCAGCGCGAGGCGCTGCGCGAGCGCATCAAGCAGCACGTGGCGCAGCACCTGGCCGACCCGGGGCTGAGCGTGGACGCGCTGGCGCGGGCGCTCAACTGCAGCCGGCGCCAGCTGTACAACGCCTTTGCCGAAGAGCCCGACGGCGTGGCCGGCTACATCCTGGCGCAGCGTCTGGCCGCCTGCCGGCGCCTGCTGGCCGACCGCGCGCAGGCGCACCGCAGCCTCACCGACATCGCGCTCGGCCTGGGCTTCCAGAACATGGCCCACTTCAGCCGCGTGTTCCGCGCGCATGGCGGGATGGCGCCGAGCGATTACCGCAAGGCGGCGTTCGGCTGAAGAAGCGCCTCGTTACGCGCGCTCGATGCGCGCGTAGGCCGAGTGGTTGTGGATGGACTCGAAGTTCTCGACATCCACCGCATACGCGCCCACTCGCGCATCGGCGTTGAGCGCCAGCGCCACGTCGCGCACCAGGTCCTCGACGAACTTCGGATTCTCGTAGGCGCGCTCGGTCACCCACTTCTCGTCGGGCCGCTTGAGCATCGGCCAGATCTCGCTCGGCGCGGCGTCTTCGGCAAAGCGCACCAGCTGCTCCCAGGGCAACTCACCCGCAGTGCCCTCACGCAGCTCGACGCGGATCGTCACCAGCGAGCGCTGGTTGTGCGCGCCGTAGTCGCTGATCTCCTTGCTGCAGGGGCACAGGCTCTTCACCGGCACCGCCACCTCGGCCCACACGCGGGTGGCGCCGGCGCGGGTTTCGCTGATCCAGCGGCCCTGGTAATCGAGCAGGCTCTGCAGCCCCGACACCGGCGCGCGCTTGCGCACGAAGAAGCTGAACGCGGCCTCGATGCGGCCTTCGGTGGCGCCGAGCTTGTCGAGCATGGCCGCGTGGCGGGTGCGCAGGCCGGTGGCGTCGAGCGCCGCGCCCGACATCGCCAGCTCGTCGAGCCAGGCAACGAAGCGCGACATGTGCGTGCCCTTCTTCTCGGCCGGCAGCGCCACGTCCAGCGTCCACAGCGCGGCGGTGGTCTGCACGGCACCCGAGACGCGCAGCGCCAGCGGGTAGCGCACGTCCTTCACGCCCACGCGCTG
Source organism: Rubrivivax sp. (assembly GCA_027487585.1). Classification (GTDB taxonomy): domain Bacteria; phylum Pseudomonadota; class Gammaproteobacteria; order Burkholderiales; family Burkholderiaceae_C; genus Rubrivivax. Next base: position 17,256 of record JAIYDH010000184.1, on the reverse strand, counting down.
GATGGCCAGGTGGCGCACATCGGGCGCACTCTGCGTGTCGGGGATGTGCAAAACGTCGGTGAGCTTGTTCATCGTCGGGGCGGAGCATGCCACTTCCACGATCGCCGGGATGTCACCCGGGTGAACCGCCGCGGGGCGGCACGTCGAATCCTGGTGAGTGGGTCGCCGTGCTCAGGCATTCACGGCCGCCAGCGAAGGCCGGCCGCCCGAGGCGTCGCGAAAGCGTTGCAAGATGCTGGCTTCGATGCCGGCGGCGTCGAGCCCGCACAGCGCGAGCAGCTTGGCAGGGTCGCCATGTTCGACAAAGCGGTCGGGCAGGCCCAGCGTCAGGACGGGCGTGGCCACGCCGTGGGCCGCCAGGCACTCGAGCACCGCACTGCCCGCGCCGCCCATCAGGCTGCCTTCCTCGACCGTGACGATGGCCTCGTGGCTGCGTGCCAGCTGCAACACCAGCTCTTCGTCGAGCGGCTTCACGAAGCGCATGTCGGCCACCGTGGCGCCCAGCTTCTCGGCCGCGGCCAGCGCCGGCTGCAACAGCGTGCCGAAGGCCAGGATGGCGATGCGGCTGCCCTGCCGGCGCACCACGCCCTTGCCCCAGGGCCAGGCGACCAGTTCCTTCTCGATGACCACGCCCGTGCCGGTGCCGCGCGGGTAGCGCACGGCCACCGCGTGGTCGGCGCGGAAGGCCGTGGTCAGCGCCATGCGGCACTCGTTTTCGTCCGACGGCGTCAGCATCGAGCAGTTCGGGATGCAGCGCACGTAGGCGATGTCGTAGGCACCCGCATGAGTGGGGCCGTCGGCACCCACGAGGCCGGCGCGGTCGAGCGCAAACACCACGGGCAGGTTCTGCAGCGCCACGTCGTGGATCAGCTGGTCGTAGCCGCGCTGCAGGAAGGTGCTGTAGATCGCGACCACGGGCTTCAGACCCTCGCAGGCCAGGCCGGCGGCAAAGGTGACGGCGTGCTGCTCGGCGATGCCGACGTCGTGGTAGCGCTTCGGAAAGCGCTTGTGGAACTCCACCATGCCCGAGCCCTCGCGCATGGCCGGCGTGATGGCGACGAGCTTCTCGTCGACTTCGGCCATGTCGCACAGCCACTGGCCGAAGACATGCATGAAGCTCGGCTTGCTGGGCTTGCTGGGCGGGAAGCCTTCCGACGGGTTGAACTTGACCGAGGCGGCGTGGTACTTCACCGGGTCGGCCTCGGCCAGCTTGTAGCCGTAGCCCTTCTTGGTGACGACGTGCAGGAACTGCGCGCCGCGCTTGCCGCGCAGGTTTTCGAGCGTCGGGATCAGCGCATCGAGGTCGTGGCCGTCGATGGGGCCGACGTAGTTGAAGCCGAACTCCTCGAAGATGGTGCCAGGCACGACCATGCCTTTGGCGTGCTCCTCGAAGCGCCGCGCCAGCTCAAAGAGGGGCGGCGCATTCTTCAGCACCGCCTTGGCGCCTTCGCGCGCGGCCCCGTAGAAGTTGCCGCTCATCAGGCGCGCGAGGTACTTGTTCAGCGCGCCCACCGGCGGGCTGATCGACATGTCATTGTCGTTGAGCACCACCAGCAGGTCGGGCACCTGGCCCTCGTGCGGCACGCCGGCGTTGTTCATGGCCTCGAAGGCCATGCCGGCGCTCATGGCGCCGTCGCCGATGACGGCCACGGCCTTGCGGGCCTCGCCCTTGAGCTGCGCCGCCATCGCCATGCCCAGGGCGGCGCTGATGCTGGTGGAGCTGTGCGCCGTGCCGAAGGTGTCGTACTCGCTCTCGTCACGGCGCGGGAAGCCGCCGATGCCGCCGAGCTGCCGCAGCGTGTGCATGCGGTCGCGCCGACCGGTGAGCACCTTGTGCGGGTAGGTCTGGTGGCCGACGTCCCAGACGATGCGGTCGTGCGGCGTCTCGAACACGTAGTGCAATGCGATGGTGAGTTCCACCGTGCCCAAGTTGCTGCCGAGGTGGCCGCCCGTCTGGCTCACGGTCTGCAGCACGAACTCGCGCAGTTCCTTGGCCAGCGCAGGCAGATCCGTGCGCGGCAGGCGGCGCAGGTCGGCGGGGCTGTCGATCTGGTGCAGCAATCCGGTCATGGCGTCAATTCTCGCGCTCCACCACCTTGTCGGCCAGCACGGCGAGCCAAGTCGCCGCTGCGCCTAGGCCGCTGGCGCCCAGCGCCTCGTGCGCCTGGCGCCGCAGCGTCTGGGCATGCGTGCGCGCGGCGACCAGGCCGAGCACCGACACATAGGTGGGTTTGTTGTCGTTCTGGTCCTTGCCGGCGGTCTTGCCCAGCTTGGCGGCGGATTGCGTGACGTCGAGGATGTCGTCGACGACCTGGAAGGCCACGCCCGTGGCCCAGCCGTAATCGGACAGCGCCGCGCGCACGGCGGGCGTGGTGTCGCCGCAGGCTGCACCCATCATCACGCTGGCCTGCAGCAGTGCACCGGTCTTGCGACGGTGCATGTCACGCAGTTCGGCTTCGCCCAGGCCCTGGCCGATGCTCGCCAGGTCGATGGCCTGGCCGCCGGCCATGCCGGCGTGGCCGGCCGAGCGCGCCAGCAGCGACACCAGACGGGCCTGCTGGGCGGGCGGCATGCCGATGTCGGGCGTCAGCACCTCGAACGCCAGCGCCTGCATGGCGTCGCCAGCCAGCATGGCCTGGGCCTCGCCGTACTGCACGTGCACCGTGGGCTTGCCGCGGCGCAGCACGTCGTTGTCCATGCAGGGCATGTCGTCGTGCACCAGGCTGTAGGCGTGGATCAGTTCCACGGCCACGGCGGCACGCATCGCGGCACTGCGCTCGCCACCCACGGCGCGGCAGGCAGCCAGCACCAGCAGCGGCCGCAGCCGTTTGCCCCCGTCGAGCACGCCGTAGCGCATGGCCTCGCCGAGCCCGGCCGGGGCATCGGCAGGCACCCAGGCGTCAAGTGCAGCCTCGACGGCGGCGAGTTCGTCGCGCGCCCAAGTGTCGAACGCCACCATGTCGACGGTCGTCATGGCGCCACCCAGGGCTTCAGCACGCCGTCGTCAAGCACCTTCACCTGCTCTTCCACTGCCTGCAGTCGGTGGCGGCAGAACTGCAGCAGCTCGGAAGCGCGCCGGTAGGCGTCGAGCAACTGGTCCAGCGGCATCTGGCCGTCTTCCATTTGCGCCACCAGCCGGTCGAGTTCGGCCAGCGCCTGTTCGTAGCTGGCCGGCTCGGGCAAGGGTTTGGCGGCGCTGCGGGCCATCGGAGCTGGATCCTGTATTCCGGGGTATGAAATATGACGGGCATTCTAGACAAGCGCTCCCGGCCGTTGCCGCCCCGCCCCGCGCCCCGGTCGGCACGGCCGCAACACCCTGAGAGTCCGCCCCAGGAAGGCCGAAACCCCCCGGCTAGAATCCGCCCCCGCCTCACCCCCCCCGGGGTTCGGGCTACGTCATCGCCGGCGGACTTTGCTGCAGCGCAGTCCGCACCGCGTCGCCGCCGGCCCCCGTTCGGTCGCAGTCCTTTACCCTGCATGGAGGATCCGGTCGGATCATGTCGGACCTGAGCATCGCTCTCGATTCACTGGAGCGCTCCCGCACGCAATTGCCGGTGGGCAGCTATTTCGACGAGGCGCTGTACCGGCGCGAGCAGGAGCTGATCTTTCAGCTCGCCCCGCGCTACCTGGGGCACCAGCTGGCCGTGCCCGAGGTAGGCGACCACCTGGCGCTGCCACAGGAATCCGAAGGCCGGGCGCTGGTGCACACAAGGGACGGCATCGAGCTCATCAGCAACGTCTGCCGGCACCGCCAGGCCATCATGCTCAAGGGCCGTGGCCGCAGCACGAGCGGCCACGTCGTCTGCCCGCTGCACCGCTGGACCTACGACCTGCACGGCCGCCTGGTCGGCGCCCCTCACTTTGAGCAGGACCCCTGCCTGAACCTGCGCAACTACCCCGTGCAGCAGTGGCAGGGCCTGGTGTTCGAGCGCGCATCCGGCGCCCAGGGCCGCGATGTCGCCACCGACCTGCAAGCACTGGGCGCGGCGGCACAGCTCGATTTTTCGGGCTACCAGTTCGGCAAGGCACACCTGCACGCCTGCGACTACAACTGGAAGACCTTCATCGAGGTCTACCTCGAGGACTACCACGTCGGCCCCTTCCACCCCGGGCTTGGCCAGTTCGTGGCCTGTGGCGACCTGGCCTGGGAGTTCGGCCGCCACCACTCGGTGCAGACCGTCGGCGTCAACGCCGCCCTGGCGCGCCCGGGCTCGCCGGTTTACCAGCGCTGGCACGAGCAGGTGCTGAAGGTGCGCAACGGCCGGCCGCCGGCCCATGGCGCGATCTGGCTGACGTACTACCCCGCCGTGATGGTGGAGTGGTACCCCGAGGTGCTGGTGGTGAGCACGCTGTTCCCGCAGGGGCCGCAGAAGACGATGAACCTGGTGGAATTCTTCTACCCGGAAGAGATCCTCGCCTTCGAACCCGAGTTCGTGCACGCCCAGCAGGCCGCCTACATGGAGACCTGCGCTGAAGACGACGAGATCGCGCTGCGCATGGACGCCGGCCGCCGCGCGCTGCTGGAACGCGGCGACGACGAAGCCGGGCCCTACCAGAGCCCGATGGAAGACGGCATGCAGCACTTCCACGAGTGGTACCGGCGCGAGATGGGGCTGCCGGAGACCGGCGCCTGGGCTTGAGCGCGGCGGTGCGCCTCGCACCACGGCCGGCCTGGGCCGCGCCGGCGCTGATGGTCGGGGCCTCGTTGCTGTTTGCGCTGATGGGGGCTGGCGTGAAGGCCGCCTCGGTCCGATACGGCCCCGGCGAGATCGTCATGTACCGCTCGCTGATCGGCCTGGCGCTGATGGCGGCGGTGATGCGCTGGCGCGGCGTGGCCTTTGCCAGCCGCGTGCCCCGGCTGCACCTCTCTCGCAGCGTCAGCGGCACGGTGGCGCTGTGCCTGTGGTTCACCGCCATCGGCGGCCTGCCGCTGGCCACGGCGATGACGCTGAACTACATGAGCTCGGTGTGGATCGCCCTGTTCCTGATGGGCGGTGCGGTGCTGCTGGCGCCCGAGCGCGGCAGCCCGCCGGCGATCGACCTGCGCCTGGTGGCCGCCGTGCTGGCCGGCTTTGCCGGCGTGGTGCTGGTGCTGCGGCCCACCATCGAGCAGGAACAGCTGGTGTACGGCGTCATCGGCCTGGGCTCGGGGCTGCTGGCCGCCGTGGCCTACCTGCAGGTCACGGCGCTCGGCCGGCTGGGGGAGCCGGGCGAGCGCGTGGTCTTCTACTTCTCGGCCACCGGCGTGCTGTTCGGCGGCCTGTACGCGGTCTGGGCCGGCGGCTTCGGGCACCATGACACCGAAGGCGTGATGCTGCTGCTGGCCATCGGCACGCTGGCCACGGCCGCGCAGTGGATGATGACGCGCGCCTACGCCACCGGCGCCACGATGGGCATCGCGGCGCTGCAGTACCTGGGCATCGTGTTCTCGTCGCTGCTCGGGCTGCTGCTGTTCGACGAGACCTTGCCCGCCACGGCCAGCGCCGGCATCGTGCTGATCCTGGCGGCCGGCGTGGCGGCCACGCTGTTGCGTGGCCGGCCGCGCGCGGCCGACTCGACACTGGGCGACAGCTGAAAGAGACCGAGCCTCGCCCCGACCGACTGCCCCGCTCACTTGCTCAGGAGACCCCGATGACCGCAACAGCCGCCACCCCGCTGATCGACGCCCTATCGCTGCAGACCCTGCTCGCCGGCCCCGCCCCGGTGGCGCTGCTGGACTGCGGCTTCGACCTCACCGACCCCACGGCAGGCGAACGCGCCTTTGCCGCCGGGCACCTGCCCGGTGCGGCCTATGTGCACCTGGACCGCGATCTGTCGGGCCCAAAGACCGGCCACGACGGCCGCCATCCGCTGCCCGCGCGCAGCGTCTGGGCGGCCACGATGGGGCGGCTGGGCATCGCGCCGGGTGTCGCCGTCGTCGTGTACGACGACCACGGCGGTGTCTACGCCTCGCGCGCCTGGTGGATGCTGCGTTGGGCCGGCCACACCGAGGTGATGCTGCTCGACGGCGGCCGCGGCGCCTGGCGCGCGGCGGGCGGTGCGCTGGTGGTGGGCGACACGCCGCGCCAGCCCGCGCAAGGCCCGTATCCGGTGTCGGCATCGGCGGCGATGGCCACGGTGGACACCGACACGCTCGCCGCCGGGCTCGACCGCGTCGCGCTGCTCGATGCCCGCGCGCCGGAACGCTACCGCGGCGAAGTCGAGCGGCTTGACCCCGTGGCCGGCCGCATACCCGGCGCGCGCAACCGCTTCTTCAAGCTGAACCTGGGTGCCGACGGCTGCTTCCGGCCGGCGGCCGAGCTGCGCGCCGAGTTCGAGGCCGCGGCAGGCGGCCTGCCGGTGGTGCACCAGTGCGGCTCGGGCGTCACGGCCTGCCACAACCTGCTGGCCATGGAGGTGGCCGGGCTCGATGCCGGCCTGCTGTACCCGGGCTCGTGGAGCGCCTGGTGCAGCGACGCCTCGCGGCCCGTGGCGCGCGGGGCCTGACGGCGCCGTCGGCGCGCTTGATCCCCGTCAAGCCCCTGAAGGGCCAGCGCCGCGAACATGCCACCATCACACCCGGCCGCTCCAGGCCGCCCCGGAGGCACCATGTACCAACGAATCCTGTTCCCGACCGACGGCTCCGACATCACGATGAAGGCGCTGCAGTCAGCCCTGTCGCTGGCCAAGCTGTGCGGCGCCGAGTTGCACGTGCTGGCGGTGATGGAGCCGTTTCCGTACAGCGCCATCTCCGAGATGCAGCCGGTGCCGCCGCAGGAGTTCTTCGACGCCCAGCAGCGCGTGGCCTCGGCCCGTGTGAAGGCCGTGACGGACGCTGCCGCCGCGGCCGGCGTGCGCTGCCAGGGCTACACCGTCGAGGCCCTGCACCCGTGGGAAGCCATCCTCGAGCACGGCAAGGCCCAGGGCAGCGACCTCGTCGTCATGGCCTCGCACGGCCGCCGCGGCGTGAGCGCGCTGCTGCTGGGCAGCGAGACGCAGAAGGTGCTGACGCACAGCACCTTGCCGGTGCTGGTGGTCAGGTGATCAGGTGATCAGGTGATCAGGCTACACCGTTGGCCTTGAACCAGGCCACGCAACGCTTCCAGCCGTCTTCAGCCGCTTCCTTGCGGAAGCTGGGCCGATAGTCGGCGTGGAAGGCGTGCGGCGCATCGGGGTAGATCACGAACTCGCTCTTCTTGGCCGCCGCGCTGCCGGCGGCCAAGGCCGCCTTCATGCGCTCGACGGTGTCGAGCGGAATGCCGGTGTCCTGCCCGCCATAGAGGCCCAGCACGGGGCCGTTCAGGCGGCCGGCCACATCGACCGGATGCGTCGGTTGCAGGGTGTTCGGCTGGCCGACCAGACGGCCATACCAGGCCACGCCGGCCTTGAGGCCCGGGTTGTGCGCGGCGTACAGCCAGGTGATGCGGCCGCCCCAGCAGTAGCCGGTGACGGCGGCCTTGCCGGCGTCGGCACCCTGGCCGCGGGCCCAGGCCAGCGAGGCATCGAGATCGGCCATCACCTGCGCGTCGGGCACCTTGCTGATGACCTCGGCGATGAGCTTGGCGACCTCACCGTACTCGGTGGGGTCGCCCTGGCGGACGAACAGCTCGGGCGCAATGGCGAAGTAACCCGCCTTGGCAAAGCGGCGCGCGACATCGGCGATGTACTCGTGCACGCCGAAGATCTCACTGACCACCAGCACCACCGGCGCGTTGGCCTTGCCGGCGGGGGCGGCGCGGTAGGCCGGCATCTTGAAGTCACCGACCGGGATGCTCACCTCGCCGGCAATGAGGCCGGTGCTGTCGGTCTTGACCACGGTCTGGGCCATCACCGGCATCACCGCGGCTGCAAAGCCGGTGCCGACGGCGCGCTGCACGAAGCCGCGGCGCGTGCTGTCTTCGCTCAGCGGGCCGGTGGCTGGCACCAGGGTAGCGAACTCTTCCTTCAGCATGAGGGGTGTCTCCAGTGGGTGTTGTCCGAACGACGCGCGCGGGCATTCTAGAAAGGGCCCACGGGTAGCATTGACGAATGGAAAAACGAGAGGCGCCGACCCCCCACCCGCAGGGCCTGCTGGCCGCCATCGACATGGGCTCCAACAGCTTCCGGCTGGAGATCGGCGCCCTGCCGCATGATCGTTACCGGCGTGTCGATTACCTGAAGGAAACCGTGCGCCTGGGCGCAGGGCTCGACGCCGCCGGCCAGCTGACCGAAGACGCCGCGCAGCGCGGCCTGGCTTGCCTGCGGCGCTTTGCGCAACGGCTCGCCGGCTTCGAGCCGGGGCAGGTTCGCGCGGTGGCCACACAGACCCTGCGCGAGGCCAAGAACCGCAACGCCTTCCTGCTGCGCGCGCAAGACGCGCTGGGCTTCCCGATCGAGGTGATCACGGGCCGCGAGGAGGCCCGGCTCATCTACGCCGGGGTCCATCACTTGCAGCCACCGACCGCGCCGATCCACGACGCCAACGCCGGGCGTCTGGTCATCGACATCGGCGGCCGCTCGACCGAGATCATCCTCGGCCATGGCCGCACGCCGCGCCTCACCGAGAGCTTTGCGGTGGGCTGCGTCAGCCTGTCGATGCGTTTCTTTCCCGAGGGCCGCATCACGCAAGAGGGCTTCCGTGCCGCGCAGGTGGCCGCGGGTGCCGAGATCGAAGAGGCGCTGGTGCCCTTCGCACGCGAGCGCTGGAGCGAGGCCTTGGGCTCGTCGGGCTCGGCCGGCGCGGTGTCGCAGGTGCTGGCGGCCAACGGCGTGACCGACGGCCGCATCACGCCGGCCGGCCTGCGCTGGTGCATCGAGCAGTGCCTGGCCGCCGGCACCACGGAGCGAATCGCGCTGCCGGGCCTGAAGCCCGAGCGCCGCGCGGTGCTGCCGGGAGGGCTGGCCATCCTGTACACGCTGGCCACGCACTTCGAGATCGCCGCGCTGTGGCCGGCCAAGGGCGCGCTGCGCCAGGGCGTCATCATCGACCTGCACGAACGCCGTCAGGCGCAGCAGCGCCGCCGCCCCGGCGACATGCGCGACGAGAGCGTGGCCGCGCTGCAGCAGCGCTTCGGCGTCGACGTGCCGCAGGCCGAGCGCGTGCGCTCCGTGGCGCTGGCCTTGTTCGATGCCGTGCGCCCGGCGCTTGGCGAACGGGCCGACGACGACAGCCGGCGAGAGCTGGCCTGGGCCTGCGCGCTGCACGAGATCGGCCAGATGGTGTCGCACCACGACCACCACCGCCACAGCGCCTACCTGCTGAGTTACGTGGACGCCGCCGGCTTCTCGCAAAGCCAGCAGCGGCGTCTGGGCGACTTGGTGCTGGGCCAGCGCGGTGGCCTGCGCAAGCTGGAGCTGCAGATGGCGCAGCCGCTGTTCGCCTGGCAGGTGCTGTGCCTGCGGCTGGCCGCCATCAAGTGCCATGCGCGGGGCCCCGTCGACCCGCACGCGCTGCGGCTGGCGGTGCGCGGCACCGATGCCCAGCTGATGTTCACGCCGGCCTGGGCCGAGACCCACCCGCGCACGCTGTACCTGCTGCAGGAAGAAGCCGCGACCTGGCTGCGGCAGGGGCCGATGGACCTGCTGCTGCCTTGAGCAGGCACCGAGCCGATCAGGCCAGTTCGGGTGCGATCACGGCGTGCAGCACGACCTGGCGCTCGCCTTCACGCTCGCGCACGCGCAACCACCACACCGCGCCCTTGCGCACCGCCCACGCCAGCGGCTGGCCGGCCAGCAGATAGGCTGCCGCCAAACCCAACGTCGGCTGGTGGCCCACCACCAGCACCGGCTCGCGCGAATCGGGCCAGCGCGCGGCGTGCAGCAGCGCCTCGACGCTGCCGTCGGGGGCCAGCGCCGGCACGGTCTTGAAGCGGCGATCGAGCGTGGTGGCGGTCTGCTGCGCGCGCCGCGCCGGGCTCACCAGCACGCGCGTGCTCGCCGGCAGGTGGCGGTTCAGCCACTCGGCCATGCGCAGCGCCTGGCGCTCGCCCTTGGGCGTGAGCGCGCGGTCGAGGTCGTCCTGCACCTCGCGCATGTCCAGGGCCTCGGCGTGGCGCCACAGGATCAGGTCCATGGCCGTCTCTCAGACGTTCAGGCGTAGCGCTGCATCAGCGCCTGCTGGGCACTGGGCCCGCCCTCGCCCACGCGCCGGTAGCGGCCGCTGCCCTCAAGCTCCCAGGCGTCGGCGGTGTCGTGCAGGTAGGGCACCAGCGCCTCGTCGATGACACGCTGGCGCAGCGCCGGGTCGCGCACCGGCCAGGCGATCTCGACGCGGCGGAACATGTTGCGGCTCATCCAGTCGGCGCTCGACAGGTACAGCTGCTCGTCCTCGGCCCCTTCGCCCCAGCGGAAGTACAGGATGCGCGAGTGCTCGAGGAAGCGCCCGACGATCGAGCGCACGCGGATGTTCTCGGTGAAGCCCGGCACACCCGGCGGCAGCATGCAGGCGCCGCGCACGACGAGGTCGATCGAGGCCCCGGCGCGCCCGGCCTCGATGAGGGCGTGGATCAGCCCCGGGTCGGTGAGTGAATTGAGCTTGGCCACAATGCGCGCCGGCTTGCCGGCCGCTGCCGCCTCACCGACCTGGCGGATGTGGCGCAGCATGCGCTTGTGCATCTGGAACGGCGCGGTCACGAGGTGACGCGAGGGCTTGGACATGCCCTGGCTGGCGAGTTGCAGAAACACGGCGTCGGCGTCGGCTGTCAGGCCCGGGTCGGCGGTGAGATAGCCCAGGTCGGTGTACAGGCGCGCCGTTTTCGGGTTGTAGTTGCCGGTGGACAGGTGCACGTAGCGCCGAAGGCGCGTCTGCACGGGCTGGCCCTGAGCCGCCGCACCCTTGCCTGACACCGCCTCGCGCCGCGTCACGAGCAGCAGCTTGGCGTGGGTCTTGAGGCCGACAACGCCGTACACCACCTGCGCACCCACGGCTTCGAGCCGCTCGGCCCAGTTGATGTTGGCCTCTTCGTCGAAGCGCGCCTTCAGCTCCACCACGGCCAGCACTTCCTTGCCGCGGCGCGCCGCCTCGATCAACAGGTCCATCAGCACGCTCTGCGCGCCGGTGCGGTAGATGGTCTGCTTGATGGCCAGCACGTCGGGGTCCTGCACGGCCTCGCGCAGGAACTGCACCACCGGCTCGAAGCTCTCGAACGGGTGGTGCAGCAGCACGTCGCCGTCTTCGCGCAGCCGCGTGAAGATGCTCTGCCCGCGCGGCAGCCGGCCCTCGGGCCAGCGCGGCTCGACGGCCGCGAAGCGCAGGCGGTCGGCGCTGGCCTGGTCGATCAGCTGGTTCAGCCGCACCAGGTTGACAGGGCCGTTCACCAGGTACAGCGCCACCTCGGGCAGGCCGAACTGCTCGAGCAGGAAGCGCTGCAGGTCCTCGGGGCAGGTGCTCACCACCTCGAGCCGGATGGCCTGGCCGAAGTGGCGCAAGGTGAGCCCCGAGCGCAGCGCCTGGCGCAGGTTGGTGACGTCGTCTTCGTCGACCTCGAGATCGCTGTCACGCGTGACGCGGAACTGCGAAAACGCCACGACGCGCCGGCCCGGGAACAAGGCGTGCAGGTGGGCACGGATCACGCTGGTCAGCAGCACGAAGCCCTGGCGGCCGTCGCAGATGTCGTCGGGCAGGCGGATCACGCGCGGCAGCACGCGCGGCACCTTGACGATGGCGATGGAGTTCTCGCGGCCGAAGGCGTCGCGGCCGTCGAGCCGGGCGATGAAGTTCAGGCTCTTGTTTGCCACCAGCGGGAACGGGTGGCTCGGGTCCAGGCTCAGCGGCACCAGCAGCGGCTGCACCTGCGATTCGAAGAACCGCTCCACCCAGGCGCGTTGCACGTCGCTGCGCTGGGCGTGGTTGAGCACGACGATGCCCTCGGCCTCGAGCGCGGGCATGACCTCGTCGTTGAAGACCTGGTACTGCTCGTCGATGAGCTCGTGCGCGGCGCGCGCCACGGCCTCGAGGTCGGCCTGCGTGATGCCGCTGCCGGGTTGGCGCACAGCCTCGATGTAGTCGGCCACGCGCACCTCGAAGAACTCGTCGAGGTTGCTCGAGACAATGGTCACGTAGCGCAGCCGCTCCAGCAGCGGCACGTCGGCGCGGCGCGCCTGCGCCAGCACGCGGCGGTTGAACTGGATGAGCGAACGTTCGCGGTCGAGCAGGTTCAGCCGGGCTGTCTGCGTGGCCTTTTCGCGCAGGGCGCGGGTGCGGTCATCGTCGCGAGGCAGCCGCGAAGCGCTGCGCGGCGGGGCGACGCCAGGGGTCGGCTTGGCTGCCAGGGGCGTGCGATCACTCATGCGCCCGAGTTTATGAAGCTTCCGCGACACCGCGGTGACATCGCTCCGCTACTTGAGGGCATTGGCCAGAAAGGCCTGCAGCCTTTCCGACCGCGGCCGCGACAGCACCTCGTGCGGGTTGCCTTCTTCCTCGAGCCTGCCCTGGTGCAGAAAGACCAGGTGGTTGCTGACCTCGCGCGCAAAGCTCATCTCGTGTGTCACCACGATCATCGTGCGGCCTTCCTCGGCCACGCCGCGCATCACGCGCAGCACCTCGCCCACGAGCTCGGGGTCGAGCGCCGAGGTTGGCTCGTCGAACAGCATCACCTGCGGGTCCATCGCCAGCGCGCGGGCGATCGCCACGCGCTGCTGCTCGCCGCCCGACAGGTGCGCCGGGTAGGCGTCCTTGCGGTGGTACACACCCACGCGCTGCAGATGCGCTTCAGCGCGCGCCACGGCCTCGGCGCGACTCAAGCCCAGCACCTGCATCGGCGCCTCGATCACGTTCTCGAGCGCCGTCAAGTGGGCCCACAGGTTGAAGTGCTGGAACACCATCGCCATGCGCGAGCGAAAACGCTGCAGCTGCGCGACATCGGCCGCCTTCAGCGCGCCGCCGGCATCACGCGCGGTGTCGGGCACCAGCGCCAGCGTCTCGCCGCCCAGCGCAATGCGCCCGGCGTGCGGCGCCTCGAGCAGGTTCAGGCAGCGCAGGAAGGTGCTCTTGCCGGAGCCCGAGGCGCCGATCATCGCGATCACGTCGCCCTGGCGGGCGCGCACGCTCACGCCGCGCAGCACCTCGTTCTGCCCGAAGCGCTTGACGATGTCGGTGGCCTCCAGCAGCCAGGCCGGGTTGGATGACAGGCTCATGATTCAGGGGCTCAGCAGCTTGCCGGTGCGCACTGGCGTGGCGCCAGCGATCTTGCCCAGGCGCGCGCCCGGCGTGGCCCAGCGCGTGGCGATGCGGGCGTAGAGCACGCCGCTGGTGGTGGCCCGCACCGGGCTCGTGCGGCCGCTGTCGGGGCACACGACATCGGCCACGCACTGGCCGGCTTCGATGCGATCGCCCGGCGCGTGGTGGTAGACCACGACGCCGGCGTGCGGCGCCTTCAGCGGCTCGCTGCCGGCCAGCGGCGTGGGCGCGCAGCGCGCGGCCGGCAGCGGCGCCACGGCACCGCCCACCACGCCGCGGCGGCGCAGGAACTCCACCAGCGCCGCGGCGTCGGCGTCGGCCAGTGCATGCACGGTGTCGGCCTGGCCGCGCAGCTCCACCGTGGTGGCAAAGCAGCCCAGCGGCAGCGGCTTCGGCGCCACGCGCTCGGCCAGCTTCAGCCAGGGCGTGCTGCAGGCCTCGTCGAAGGGCGAGTCGCCCGATTCGGTGGCCAGCAGCACGGCCTCGGCGCCCAGCAGCGCGCCCAGCTCGGTGGCCAGCTCGGCCTGCGGCGTGAGCGCGTACAGGTGCATCACGGCCTCGCTGTCGCAGTGCAGGTCGAGCACGATGTCGGCGTCGATGGCCAGTTGCAGCAGCCGGCGCTTCAGGTCGGCCGCCGGCTCCTGCGCCGTCAGCGCCGCGGCGGCTTTGGCCAGCGCGCGGCGCACAGCGCGTGCATTGACCTCTCCGTCGTCGCCGAGCAGCGCGTCGAGCTGCGGCGCCACGGCCTCGGTGAGGTCGGGCACGAAGCGGTTGAAGTTGACGCCGTCGTCGAGCGCGAAACGGCCCTCCTGGTGGCCGAGCAGGCTCTGCCCGAGGCCGATCGGGTTGGCATACGGCACCAGCACCACTTCGCCGAGCAGCTGGCCGGCCTCGTCAAGGGCCTGCAGCAGCGCGCGCAGCTTCTGCGCCACCAGCAGCGCCGGCACCTCGTCGGCATGCAGTGCCGCCTGGATGTAGGCCTTGGGGCCGCGGCCCGCGGTGCCGAAGCGGTGGACGGTGAGCGCCAGGCGCTGGCCCGGGGCGGGGCTGATCAGATCGATGGTGTCGGTGTGCATGGTGGGTCCAGAGCGCGCCTGCGGCGTCAGCGCGTGCGCAGATGGCGCAGGAAGCGCTTCTCGAGCAGCTTGAACACGCCCACCATCGCGAAGGTGAGCACGAAGTAGATGACGGCGGCGGTGCCGAAGGCCTCCACCGGCAGCAGGTGGTTGGCGTACACGTCGCGCGCCACGCGGGTGATGTCGACGAGCGTGACGGTGCTGGCGATGGCCGTGGCGTGCATCATGCCCACGACCTCGTTGCTGTACTGCGGCAAGGCGCGGCGCAGCGCGCCCGGCAGCAGGATGCGGCGGTACAGGCGCCAGCCGGCCAGGCCGTAGGCACGCGCCGCTTCCACCTCGCCGGCCGGCGTGGCGCGCAGCGCGCCGGCGAAGATCTCGGTGGTGTAGGCGGTGGTGTTCAGCGCGAATGCCAGCCAGGCACAGAACCAGGCCTCGCGCAGCAGCGGCCACAGCAGGCTTTCGCGCACGGCCTCGAACTGCGCGAAGCCGTAGTAGATGATGAACAGCTGCACCAGCAGCGGCGTGCCGCGGAACACGTAGGTGTAGGTCCACACCGGCCAAGCCAGCCAGCGCCGCGCCGACACCCGCGCCATGGCCAGCGGCACCGACACCACGAAACCCGTGCCCACGCTGATGGCCAGCAGCAGCAGGCAGACCTGCAGGCCGCCCCAGAACTCGGGCAGGCTTTGGGTGATGACGTCCCAGTCGATCATGTCGATGGTGCGCGCGGGCCGCTAGAAGCGGATGCCCTTCACGCCGAGGCTGAAGCGCCGCTCCAGCAGCATCAGCAGGCCGATCGACACCGTGGTGATGGCCAGGTACACCAGCGCGATCAGCATGTAGAAGGTGAAGGGCTCGCGCGTGGCCGAGGCCGCCATGTTGGCGCGGTGCAGCATGTCATCGAGGCCGATGATCGACACCAGCGCCGTGGCCTTGACCATGACGAGCCAGTTGTTGGCAAAGCCCGGAATGGCATGCCGCACCATCTGCGGCAGCAGGATGCGCCGCAGCGCCTGCCCGCGAGTCAGGCCGAAGGCCGTGGCAGCTTCCATCTGCCCGCGCGGCACGGCCAGGATGGCACCTCGAAAGGTTTCGGTGAGGTAGGCGCCGAAGATGAAGCCGATGGTCAGCACGCCGGCCGTGAAGGGCGGCACGTCGATGTAGTCCCAGCCCTGCGACTCGGCCAGCCGGTTCACGAGGATCTGGCCGCCGTAGAAGATGGCCAGCATCAGCACCAGTTCCGGGATGCCGCGGATCAGCGTCGTGTAGGTCTCGGCCAGGCCCCGTGCCACGCGCGAGCGCGACAGCTTGGCTACCGCGCCCACGAGCCCGAAGCCGCAGGCCACTGCCAGCGACAGCGCCGCCGTGGCCAGCGTGATGCCCAGGCCACCCAGGATGGCGCCGAGGTAGCCGTGGAACATCAGGTCCCGCCGGAGACGTCGAAGTCGAAGTAGCGGTCGGCCAGGCGCTTGTAGGTGCCGTCGGCCTTGATGGCCTTCAGCGCCGCGTTCACCTTCTCGCGCAGCACGGTCTCACCCTTGCGGAAGGCGATGCCGACGCCGCCACCACCACCGTCCAGCCGCACCGGCGCGCCGACCTGCGCGAAGCCCTGGCCCTCGGGCTTTTTCAGGAAGGCCTCCGACGACACCACCGAGGAGCCGAAGCCGATGTCGCCGCGGCCGGCGGCCAGCTCGAGGTAGACGTCGGTTTCCTTGTTCACCAGCAGCACGGACGACTCCTTGTACTGCTCGGCCACGTGCTTGGCGCGCGGGCTGTTGCGCAGCACGATGATGCGTGCGCCCTTCAGCGAGGCCGGGTCGTGGTTCCTGAAGCGGCCCGCTTTGGCCACCCAGCGCGAGGGCACGTCGTAGTAGGGGTCGCTGAAGTCGGCGGCCTTTCTGCGCTCTTCGCTGATCGTCATAGAGGCGACGATCATGTCGAACTTGCGCGCCGCCAGCGCCGGCATCATGCCGTCCCACTCTTGCTGCACCAGCACGCATTCGGCGCCCATCTTCTGGCACAGCGCCATCGCGATGTCGATGTCGAAGCCAGCGAGCTTGCCGTCGGGGCCCAGGCGCGAAAACGGTGGGTAGTTGCCCTCCACGCCGACGCGGATGCGCTTCCAGTCGGGTGCCTGCGCGCGGCTGGCGGCAGGGGTCAGCAGGGCGGCCGCGGAGGCGGCGAGCAGGTGGCGGCGAGAGGTCATGGGCGGCTTTGTGGTCACGAACGGACGCCGTTGTACCCGCTGGCCGCAGCCCGGCGCGAGAGGGTGGGCAGCGCGGCGTCCGGATGCGACAACTGCGTGTCGCACCACCGACACCCCCTCGCCGGCTCACACCGCCAAGAGGTGCGTGCGGTAGTGGATGAGCTCGTCGATCGACTCGTGGATGTCGGCCAGCGCGGTGTGCGCCTGCGCCTTCTTGAAGCCTTCCAGTGCCGCCGGCTTCCAGCGCCGGGCCAGTTCCTTCAAAGTGCTGACGTCGAGGTTGCGGTAGTGGAAGAAGGCCTCCAGCGCCGGCATCGTGCGCGCGAGGAAGCGGCGGTCCTGGCAGATGCTGTTGCCGCACATGGGGCTCTTGCCCTTGGGCACGTAGGCCTTCAGGAACTCGATCACCGCGGCTTCGGCGGCGGCCTCGGTCACCGTGCTGGCGCGCACGCGCTCGGTCAGGCCGCTGCGGCCGTGCGTGCCCTTGTTCCAGGCGTCCATCCCTGCGAGCACGGCGTCGCTCTGGTGCACCGCGAACACCGGGCCCTCCACGCGCACCGTGAGCATCGGGTCGGTCACGACCACGGCGACCTCGATGATGCGGTCCGACTCGGGCAGCAGCCCCGTCATCTCGAGATCGATCCAGATCAGGTTGTGCTCGCTGCTCTTCAACAGGGGGGCGGAGTTGCTCATGGCGTAAGGCCTGGAAGGAAGCCGAGGATTGTGGCGCAGGCCTACACTGCCGGCCCTGCATGGAAACGAACCTGATGACCGCGGCCTTTGTCGCCGCCCTGCTGTTCTCGCTGGCCACCCGGCTGTGGCTGGCCACGCGCCAG
>JAIYDH010000254.1 GCA_027487585.1 Rubrivivax sp. | reverse complement strand
GCGGCGCGGTAGATCACCGGCGTCTTGTGGCGCCAGCAGTGCGGGTAGCTGTGCGTGATGGTCTCGGTGGCGAACAGGCAGCCGGCGTCGCGCAGCGCCTCGATGATCACCGGCACCGCCTTCCAGATGTTCTGGCCGCCGAAGAGCGGGAACTCAGCCGCGTAGCTGCCGTTGCCCTGCACCGGGTTCAGGATGTCGTCGGTCTTCATGCCGTGCGCGACGCACGAGTTGAAGTCGTCCACTCCGTAGGCCGGGCTGCTGTGCACGAGGCCGGTGCCGTCATCCGCCGTGGCGTAGTCGGCCAGGTACACGGGGCTCAGGCGGTCGTAGCCGGCGTCCACGTGGGCGAGCGGGTGGCGGAACTGGATGCCGCCGAGCTTTTCGCCCAGCGCCGTGGCCACGACGTGGCCTTGCAGGCCGTAGCGCGTGAGGCACTTCTCCACCAGGCTGGCCGCCAGCACCAGCTGGCCGCGCTCGGTGTGCACCAGCGCGTACTCGAGCGCGGGGTTCAGGTTCAGCGCCTGGTTGGCGGGGATGGTCCAGGCCGTCGTCGTCCAGATCACGGCAAACGCTTCGCCGACGATCTCGGGCAAGCCGAACGCCGCAGCCAGCTTGTCGGGCTCGGCGCACAGGAAGCCGACGTCCAGCGTCTGGCTCTTCTTGTCGGCGTACTCGATTTCGAACTCCGCCAGCGAGGAGCCGCAGTCGAAGCACCAGTACACGGGCTTGAGGCCGCGGTAGACGAAGCCGCGCTCGATCACGCGCTTGAAGGCCCTGATTTCGCCGGCCTCGTTGGCCGGGTCCATGGTCGCGTAGCGGTGGTCCCAGTCGCCGAGGATGCCCAGGCGCTTGAAGTCGACCATCTGCTGCGCAATCTGCTCGGTGGCGTAGGCGCGGCTCTTGGCCTGCATCTCGTCGCGGCTCAAGCTACGGCCGTGTTTCTTCTCGATGGCGTTTTCGA
Organism: Rubrivivax sp.; assembly: GCA_027487585.1. Lineage (GTDB taxonomy): Bacteria > Pseudomonadota > Gammaproteobacteria > Burkholderiales > Burkholderiaceae_C > Rubrivivax. The sequence continues at coordinate 14,127 of JAIYDH010000254.1, read as the reverse complement.
TCGGCAGGCCGTGGCAGTCCCAGCCCGGCACGTAGTGCGCGTCGAAGCCGGCGAGCTGCCGCGCCTTGACGATCATGTCCTTCAGCACCTTGTTGACGGCGTGGCCCATGTGGATGGCGCCGTTGGCGTAGGGCGGGCCGTCGTGCAGCACGAAGAGCGGCGCGCCGTGGCGGGCGATGCGCAGGCGCTGGTACAGGCCTTCGTCGTCCCAGGCCTTGACCCAGCCCGGCTCGCGCTTGGCGAGATCGCCGCGCATCGGGAAGGGCGTGTCGGGCAGGTTCAGCGTGGCGCGGTAGTCGACGGGTAGGGTGTCGCTGCTCATGGTGTGGTGAGGTGCGTGTCGCAGGCCCGCCCGGCGGGCAGCGGGGCGATGGCGACTTGGGGTGCGGGGTCGCGGGGTGGCCGGATCGAGGGGCCGAAGCCAGCGTCGGGCTTGCGGTCTGCAAACGCTGAAGCGGCGCTTCAGTCCGGCTTCAGCGGCGCCACCTAAATTCGATCGCGCGTGGCCTGGCGTCGCGTGGCAGCCTGCCAGCGTCGCGTCGACGCGCCAAGGAACTGGGGAGACTTTGAGATGCCGTTCACGTGTTCGATTCTAGCGAGGCAGGTCTGCGCCGTCGCACTGGCTGTGCTGGCGGGCGCCGCACTGGCGGCCGAAGGTGACGACCTCGACGCGGCCGGCGCGGTACCGAAGCCCGTCGACGTGGGCTGGGAAGGCGCCATCGGCCTGCTCGTCGCACACCGACCGGCCTTCAGCGGCTCCGACGGGGCGGTGACGAAACTGACACCCGGGTTCTTTCTGCGCCGGGGGCGGCTGTCGATCACCAACGCCAGCGGCTTTGTCACGCGCCGCGCCGACGACGTGGCCCGTGGCGTCGGGATCGATCTGTTGCAGAGCACCCGCATCAAGGCCAGTGCCGGCCTGCGATGGGACAACGGGCGCCGCGAAAGCAGCAGCGAAGAGCTGCGAGGCCTGGGCGACATCAGACCCACCGCGCGCCTGCGCTTTTCGCTGGCAGCGGCCGTCGGCGGGCCGTTCCGCCTGGGCCTGGGCGTGAGCAGCGACCTCTTCGGTCGCGGCGGCGGCTACATCGCTGATGTGTCGCTGGGCTGGAGCCGTCCGTGGTCGCCCACGACGGTGCTGTCGGCCTCGGTCGGCCTGAGCTTCGCGGGCGATCGCTACCTGCAGACCTGGTACGGCATCACGCCCGAACAGTCGTCGCGAAGCGGACGACCGGCCTACAAGCCCCACAGCAGCTGGCGAGACGCCGCGGCGAGTGTCGGCTTCCGTACCCAGCTCTCACACGACTGGCTGCTGATCGGGGGCGTCGGTGCCAGTCGCCTGCTGGGCGAGGCGGCGGCCAGCCCGCTCACGAGTTCGCGCTTTGGTTGGGGCATCAACGGCGGGCTGGCTCGGCGCTTCTGAGCCCATCGACCCAGGCCTCGGCCGCCGCGGTGTCGCGCGCGATGCCTTCGCGCAGCGCCTCGAGCGACCCGTACTTCAGCTCGTCGTGCAGCTTGTGCAGCAGTTCCACGCGCAGCTGCCGGCCGTAGCCACCCTCGGGGCCGAGCTCGGCCGGCCAGTCGAGGCAGTGCACCTCGAGCAGCACGCGCCCGGCGTCCTCCACCGTGGGCCGCACGCCCAGGCTGGCCACGCCGGCCAGCGGAGCGGCCGCCAGGCCGTGCACACGCACGACGAAGATGCCCATCGCCGCCGGCCTCGACTGCGCCTGAGCGTGGCCGAAGCGGATGTTCAGCGTGCGAAAACCCAGCTCGCGCCCGAGCTTGCGCCCGTGCTGCACACGCCCGCTGATGGCATAAGGCCGACCTAGCAGCGCCTCGGCGCGCGCCATGTCGCCGGCGGCCAGCGCCTCGCGCACGGCCGAGCTGCTGACGCGCAGGCCGTGGACCTCGTAGCTCATCATGCGCGCCACATCGAAGCCGTGGGCCGCACCGGCGGCGTCGAGCATCGCGTAGTTGCCCTGGCGGCGCGCGCCGAAGCTGAAGTCGTCGCCGACGAGCACATAGCGCGCGCGCAGGCCCTGCTGCAGCACCTCGGCGATGAAGCGCTCGGCCGGCATCGCCGCCAGTCGCTCGTTGAAGCGCGCCACCACGACGTGGTCGACGCCGCAACGCTCGAGCTCGGCGAGCTTGTCGCGCAGCGTGGAGATGCGCGCCGGCGCGGACTCGGGCTTGCCGGCGCGGGCGGCGAAGAAGTCGCGCGGGTGCGGCTCAAAGGTCAGCACGCAGGTCGGCACGCCGCGGTGCCGGGCCTCGCTGGCCAGCAGCGCCAGCATGGCCTGGTGGCCCCGGTGCACGCCATCGAAGTTGCCGATGGTGACGGCGCTGCGTTCGGGCAGGGCCGGGTGCTCGAAACCAAGGAAGACACGCATGGCGGCCGATTATGTGGCGGGGCTGTGGTGCGGCCGCAGGTGAGAATCGCCCCCGTTCCATCCCCGAGCCCCGCCCATGCCGACGCCGATGCCCGCCTGCCCCGTGTGCGGCCACGCCACGCGACAGCCCGTGTTCACGCAGCGCCTGCTGGACCGCCACGACGTGGGCTACCACCTGTGCACAGACTGCGGCCTGCTGCAGACCGACACGCCGCACTGGCTGGACGAGGCTTACTCGAGGGCCATCGCCGACACGGACACCGGCCTGCTGAAGCGCAATCTGGAGCACGTGCGCTTCCTGAACCTGCTGCTGCAGACCGCGCTCAACCCCGATGGCCGCTTCGTCGACGTGGCCGGCGGCTACGGCGTGCTGACGCGGCTGCTGCGCGACCGCGGCTTCGACGCCTACCGCAGCGACAAGTACTGCGCCAACCTCTTTGCCGACGGCCACGAGCCCTTCGACGGCCTTCAGGCCGAGGCGGTGTTCGCCTTCGAGGTGCTGGAGCACGTGGTCGACCCGGTGGCCTTCATCGAAGAGGCCTTCACGCGCTACGGATGCCGCTCGATGGTGCTGTCCACATTGACCTACGGCGCCGACCTGCCGGCGCCCGGCTGGTGGTACTACGCCACCGAAACCGGCCAGCACATCAGCTTCTACCAGACGCGCACGCTGGCCCAGGTGGCACAGAAGCTGGGCTGCGAGTACCTGCGCGTGCACGATGGCCTGCACCTCATGCTCGGGCGCCCGTTGCCGGCGTGGCTGCGGCGTGGGCTGCGCAGCCGCCGCCTGCGCACCTGGCTGGAGGACTGGTGCTGGGATCGCCGCCAGCGGCCTTCGCTCATGTGGGCCGACCACGAGGCGGCGAAGGCTCGCCTGCCTGGCGCTGCGCAAGCAGCGCGCTGACGAGTTCGCGCGCCACCGCCGGCATGCGCCGCTCGGCCTGCCAGCCCAGCAGCCGGCTCGCCTTGTCGGGATTGCCGCCGCTGTACGAGAGTTCGGAGCGGCGCATCAGCGCCGGGTCCTGCACGACGTGGCGCTGCCAGTCCAGGCCGAGCTCGGCGAACACGGCCGCGACGAAGTCGCGCAGCGAATGGCTCTCACCGGTGGCGATGACGAAGTCGTCGCAGGGCGCGTGCTGCAGCATGGCCCACATGGCCTGCACGTACTCGGGGCTCCAGCCCCAGTCGCGCCAGACGTCGAGGTTGCCGAGCGTCAGCGTCTGGGCGCGGCCCTCGGCGATGTCCAGAGCCGCCTCGACGATCTTGCGCGTGACAAAGCGCTTGGGCCGCAGCGGCGACTCGTGGTTGAACAGGATGCCGGTGCAGGCCTGCAGGCCGTAGGCCGTGCGGTAGTTGGCCACCAGCCAGTGCGCGGTGGACTTGGCCACGGCATAAGGGCTGCGCGGGTGGAAAGGCGTGGCCTCGTCGGCCGGCGTGGTGCCGGTGTCGCCGAAGCACTCGCTGGAACCGGCGTTGTAGAAGCGGATCGGCCGGTTCAGGAAGCGCAGCGCCTCCAGCAGGTTCAGCGTGCTGGAGGCAATGCTTTCCAGAGCCTCCACCGGCTGCTCGAAAGACAGGCCGACCGAAGTCTGCCCGGCGAGGTTGTAGAGCTCGTCGGGACGTGCCCGGTCGATGGCCTCAAGCACGCTGCGGAAGTCGCGCGGGGCCATCGACAGCACGGTCACGCGCTCGGCAATGCCCAAGGCGTGCAGGTTACCCAGCGAGGCCACCTGCGCGTCGCGCGAGGTGCCCCATACGTCATAGCCCTGCTCGAGCAACCACTTGGCGAGGTAGGCGCCGTCTTGCCCCGAGACGCCGCAGATCAGCGCCCTAGGCACATGCTTCCCCGGACAGCACGCGGCGGTAGACGGACAGCGTCTCGCTCGCGCAGCGGGCCCAGCTGAAGCGCTCGGCCTGCACGTGCCCCAGCGCCACAAGCTCGGCGCGGCGCGTTCTCGACAGTGCCACGCGCTCCAGCGCCGTGCGGATGGCGTCCACGTCGTGCGGGTCGAACAGCTCGGTGGCGTCGCCCACGACCTCGGGGATGCTGCTGGTGTTGCTGCAGGCCACCGGGCAATCGCATTGCATGGCCTCCAGCGGCGGAATGCCGAAACCTTCGTACAGCGACGGGTAGACGAAGCACAGCGCGCCGGCGTACAGGCCCGCCAGCGCGGTGTCGTCGCCGTGCTGCTGCTGCACACGGCCGCGGGCCAAGCCGGCGGCGTCGATGGCGGCCCACTCCTCGGGCCGGAGCTCGCCGCCGCCAAAGCACACCAGGCGCAACTCGCGCATCGCGGCCGAGGCGCCGAGGGCCTTCACGACGCCGATGAAGTTCTTGTAGCCGCCGCGGTCGCCCACGTAGAGCAGATAGGGGGACTGATCCGCAAGCCCCGCGGGCGCGCCCGCCGGCCGCACCATCTGGGCGGCCAGATGCGTGACCGACACCTTGTGCTCGGGCACGCCGAGCATCGCCACCAGGTCGCGCCGCGTGCTGTGCGAGATGCAGATCACGTGGTCGGCCTCGGCCACGGCGCGCTTCTTGGCGGCTGCGGTGGGCTCGTCCGGCGGAAAGTGCCCGGGGAAGCGCTCATGGATCATGTCGTACACCGTCAGCACGCGCTTGGCTCTGGGGTGGGCCAGCGGCGAGGCCCAATAGTAGGTGGCGTGGATCAGGTCCGGCTGCTGGCGTTCCAGCGTGCGCGCCTCCACGCGCCGCGCCAGGAAGCGCGAGAGCTTGCCAAAGCGCTTCCAGTGCCTCATGTGCCAGCCCACCACCAGTTGCGGCGGCAGCGTGGGCAGGTACTCGTTGCGGTGGTGCGGCGCCACGATCAGCGGTTGCACGCCGGGCTCGTCGGCCAGCCGCGTGGTCAGTTCGCAGCAGTAACGCGAGATGCCGCCATAGCGCTGCTGGCGAAAGATCTGCGCGTCGAACAGGACTTTCAAGGGCGGGCCGTGATGCGGGGGAATGGAGGGAGCGGACGAGGGTATCAGGCCGCGAGGCTGCCCGAGGGCATGCGCAGCAGCCGCTCGTACAGCGCGCTGTAGCCGTTGGCCGCGCGGTCCCAGTCGAATTGCGCCGCGTGGGCACGGATGGCTTCGGCGCGCCCCGGCGCTGCGGCGCGCGCCAGGCCGGCCTCGACCACCGTGCGCATCGCCGGCCCATCGAAGCTGTCGAAGTAGTCGGCCGCGTCGCCGCCGATCTCGGGCAGGCAGGTCAGTCGGCTCAGGAACACCGGCTTGCCGAAGTGCATGGCCTCGATCGGCGGCAGGCCGAAGCCTTCGGTCAGGCTCGGGAACAGGAAGCCGCTGCAGGCGCCGTAGGCCCAGGCCTTCTGCGCGTCGTCGATGCCGAGGTGGAACTCCACGTTCGGCAGCGTCACCCGCTGGCGCAGCGCCTTGGCGTCGTCGCTCGGTGGGCCGCACAGCACGAAACGCATCTCCGGCCAGGCCGCGGCCAATGCCAGGAGGGCCTCGGGGTTCTTCGACGGCGACATGCGGCTCAGGTGGAAGAGGAACGGCTGCCCGGGCACCTCGCTCCAGCCCGCCAGCGGCCGGCGCGGCGCGGCCGTGAAGCTGCGCGCCCCGTTCCAGATGACGCTGATGTCGCCTGGCCAGCCCAGGTGCCGGCGCACGTCGGCCGCGGTGTGGTGGCTGATGGCGCTGAGGGCGTCGGTTCGCGCCAGCAACGCCCGCGTACGGCGGTGGTGGCGCCAGGTGCTGAAGGCGCCGCGGCCATACAGGTAGTTGAGGTCGTGCACCGTCACCAGCCGCACGCCCGTGCCGGCCGGCGGCAGCGTCTTGTTCAACTGGTGCAGGCTGTGCCAGAGCGCAAATCGTGGCTCGCGCACGTGGCGCCAGCGTTGCCAGCGGTCGACGGCGATGTAGTTGAAGCCGGCACCGAACAGTTCGCCGAGTTGGGGCTTGCAGTGAAAGTGCAGCACCAGGCCGTGACGCTGGCGCCATGCCGGCGCGCGGGCGGCCAGCCGCTGGCCGATCTGCCACGAGAACTCGCCCAGGCCGTCGTGCAGTGCACCGATGTTGCCCAGGCTGATGCCGACGTGGCGTTCTTCCATTGGCGCGCAGTGTAGCCAGCGCCCGCTGAAGGCGGCCCGAGGCGTGCGGAGCGTGAGGGCCGAATGGCGCTGGCACAATCCCGCCGCATGACGCGCCCGCCGCTCGGAAATGTCACCTCGTGCGCCGGGGACTGCAGGGCGCCGGCGCTGGCCGCGCAATCGCTGCTGCAGTCCACCGACGAGCACCTGGCCGACCTGGGGATCGTGGTGATGGGCCCGCAACACCGTGCGTTCCTGCAAGCCGTGCACGGCGCCAGCTTCGCGCCCGCTGCGCTGGCGCGGCGGCAGGCCGTGAGCGTGCCCGAGCCCGGCCCCGCGCTGCTGGGCACCGCGGCCTCGGCGCATAGCCGGCTGATGCCCGGCAGATGACTGACGCTGCGTGGTGACCGGTCTTCCGCGCCGATCCGTCGGCGTGTGCTTCGGCAAGATGAGCACGCTCAACGAAGGGCTCGGCGAGTACGCCATGCTCTTTGGCGAGCACCTGGCGCCGCGTGCCGCAGCGCTGCGTGGGGAGCACCACATCGACCTGTGGTTCCGCCTGCCGCGGCGACTGCACGGCGCCTTCGGCCCCGAGGTGCGCTACCTTGAGGCGCAGCCGCTGGACCGTTACTGGCGCCGCCCCTGGCTGGGCCCGGGCCGCTTCGACCTGTGGCACTCGCTCCACCAGCACAACCCCTACCGGCCGCCCTGGCGCGTGGGCACGGTGCTGTCGACGGTGCACGACCTCAACCACTTGCACGGCAGTGACGAGCGCTTCCGCCAGAAGGCCACGCGGCGCCTGGCGCGCGTGGCGGCGGAGTCCGACGCCTTCATCGCCATCAGCCGCCACACGCGGGCCGACCTGGCCGCGGCCATCGGCAGCGCCAAGCCCATCGAGGTGGTGCTCAACGGCGTGCGCGACCTCACCCAGGTGGCGCCCGAGCGCCCGGCCGCGCTGCCGGCGGCCGTGCAGCCCGGCCGCTATCTGTTCCACCTGAGCCGCATGGCGGCACTGAAGAACCCGCAAGCCTTGCTCGACCTGATGGCGCTGCGGCCACAGGACACCCTGGTGATGGCCGGCCCGCGTGCCGGTGAGAGCGAGGCCGTGGCGGCACAGGTGCGCGAGCGCGGCCTGGCGAACGTGCAGGTGCTGTTCGACGTGAGCCAGGCCGAGAAGACCTGGCTGCTGGCGCACTGCCGCGCCTTCCTGTTCCCGAGCCTGGCCGAGGGCTTTGGTCTGCCGCCGATCGAGGCCATGCAGTTCGGCCGCCCGGTGCTGCTGTCCGACCGCACCTGCCTGCCCGAGATTGGCGGCCCGGTGGCCGGCTACTGGCACGATTTCGCGCCCGCGGCCATGTCGCGCGTGCTCGACGAGCGCCTGGCCCGGGCCGATGCCGATCCCGTCGGCGACGCCGCGCGCACCCGCGCATGGGCGGCGCGCTACGGCTGGCCCCGCTGCATCGACGAGCATGTGGCGCTGTACCACGGCCTGCTCGGTGCCGGGGCCTGAGAGCTTGTGAAGCAGTCCGCCACGCCCGCTCGCGCGCCCGAACCGGCGCCGCTCGTCGTTGCAAATGCTCGCCATAGCCCGGGCTACGGCTGCGCTTTGCGCCTGGATCGATACCGTTTCGGACACCCGCTCGGACGCGCCGAAATGCTTCACAAGCTCTGAGGTGGACCGCCTGCCCGAGCGACCTGACGGCCGGCGCCGCGCCGAAGGCGGCCTGCGCCTGCAGGGTCGGCTGCAGAGCCCCGAGCCGGGCCGGCCGCTGGTGAGCTACGTGACCGTGGTGCGCAACGCCGCCGCCACGCTGCCGCGCACCCTGGCCAGCGTGAAGGCACAGCGCGGTGCGGCGGTGGAGCACCTCGTCGTCGACGGCCTCTCCGACGACGGCACGCTGGCCGTCATCGAGGCGCATGCCAGGCAGATCGACTATTACGTTTCTGAGCCCGACGCGGGCCTCTATGACGCGCTGAACAAGGCCGTGTCAGTGGCGCGCGGCAGCCTGGTCTGCGTGCTCAACGCCGACGACTGGCTCACCGCCGACGCGGCGGCCACGGCGTCCCGTGCCCTGCTGCGCGTGGAGCCCAACGTGCTGAACCCGGCGCCGCGGCTGCTGCTCACCGCCGCGTGGGCGCTGGACGGTCGGCAGCGGCGCCTCTGGCTGCCCGGCGCGCTGGACGCCGGCTCGTGGCTGCGCTGCCCCGACATCTGCCACAACGCCGTCTACGCCACACCCGCGGCCTACCGCGCCACCGGCCCCTACGACGGCGGACTGCACATCGTGGCCGATTCGCTGTGGCTGCTGACCGCGCTGCAGGCCGGCGTCGCCCTTGACGCCGTGCCGCACCCCACGGTGAACTACTCGATGGGCGGTCTGTCGGGCGACACACGGCGCCACGTCGCTGAGTGCGCGCAGCTGGTGCAACGGCGCTTTCCGGCGCTCACCGACGACGAGGTTTGGGGTCTGCTGCACGCCTTCTACCCGCACGAGCCGCACCTGGCGCCGTTTGCCGAGCGCAGCACGGCCGACCTGGGCAGCTTCCTCACCGATCTGGTGGCGCGTCACGGCAGCGATGCCGCGCTGATGGAGAGTCTGCAGGCGCTGCATTGGCAGCGGCAGCAGGGCCACGCCGCGCGCGTGCGCCCGCCGCGCATCTGCCGCGCGGCGAAGCTGCGGCGCAGCCTGCTCAAGCGCTGGTTCGAGTGGCGGGCCGCTTCGGTGGGCTGATCAGCCCGGCCGGCTTAGCCAGCCGGATCAGCCCAGCGCCAATGCCCCGGCGGCAGATCGGCCGGCAGCATCCAGGGCCCGAAGGACTCGCGGTGCAGCGCCTCGCAGCGGTTGGCCACGGCGGCCACCATGCGCTTGACCTGGTGGTAACGGCCGTCGGTGAGCGTCAGCCGCAGCGTGTGCGCATCGAGCACCTCGCAGGCCGCGGCGCGCACCGGCGCCGGGTCGTCGTGCAGCACCACCCCGGCGCACAGGGCCGCGGCCGCGTCGGCGTTCACGGTGTGGCGCGTGGTGGCCACGTAGACCTTGGCCACATGCCGCTTCGGGTGCGTGAGCCGGTGGATCAGCGAGCCGTCGTCGGTGAGCATCAGCAGGCCCGTGGTGTCGGCATCGAGCCGCCCCACCGGCTGCACACCGCGGCGCTGCAGCGGCGCCGGCAGCAGCGAGAGTACGCCGGGGTGATCTCGCGGCTTGCGTGAGCATTCGTAGCCGGCGGGCTTGTGGAGCAGGATCAGCGCCTGCTCGCGCCAGGGCCAGGGCGTGCCACTCACGTCGAAGACCAGGCCTTCGGTGGCCACTTCGGCGGCGGGGTCGTCGACCACCGCACCCGCGTGGCGCAACTGGCCGGCGGCGATGAGGCCCAGACACTCGTGGCGCGTGCCGAAGCCCTGCTCGAAGAGGATGTCGCCCCAGCGCCGAGTGGCGCGCCGCGGGGTGCTCATCCCGGCAGGCCGCGCATCGTGGGCAGATCGTGCCCCGGCAGGGCCTCGGCGTGCCACACCGCATTGCGGATCGCGCGCGCCACCACCTCGGCGCCGAGCGCGCCCAGCGTCGACAAGTCCACAGCCTGAGCCCCGGCGTGGCCGGTGGCCAGCGCGAACAAGGTGTCGCCGTCGTGCAGGCCCAGTGGATCGATGGCTCGCGGCAGGCCGTGGTAGGCCAGCGCGGCCAGTTGGTGCGCCTGCAGCTTGTCGAGCGCGGCATCGGTGACGACGACGCCGATGGTCGTGGCCGACCCTGCCGGCGGCAGCACCGGCGAACCGGCCCGGGCACCGGCGCGCAGCGCGGCTGCCGTGCCCACGCGCTGGTGGCCATCGGGCGTGCGGGCGCCGGCAAGCACCGTGCCGTCGGCGCCGATGACGTCGCCAATGGCGTTGACGGCCATCAGTGCGGCCACCGTGATGCCGCCGACCTGCAGCGAGGCGCAGCCAATGCCACCCTTCATGGCGCGGCCGATGCCGAAGAGCTTGCCGACACTGGCGCCGCGCCCGGCGCCGTGGCTGCCTTGGGCCAGCGGCACGCCGGCGCCAGCCCCGATGGCAGCCTGGCAGGCGGCTTCGCCACAGGCAGCATCGGGGTGAATGGCCGGGTCGCCGAGCCACAGGTCGAACAACACCGCCGCAGGCACGATGGGCACCCGCGCCGGCCCCACTCGCAAGCCGTGGCCCCTCGCGGCCAACCAGCGCATCACGCCGTCGGCCGCCGCCAGGCCGAAGGCGCTGCCGCCCGTGAGCAGCAGCGCGTGCACCACGGGCACGGCGTTCTCGGGGCGCAGCAGATCGGTCTCGCGCGTGCCGGGGGCACCACCGCGCTGAGCCACGCCTGCCGTGGCGCCCTCCGGGCACAAAAGCACCGTGCAGCCGGTCGGCCTGCCGGCCATCGCGGCATGGCCGACGGCGATGCCTGCGACCTGCGTCACGCAGCCCGCGTAGGGCCCGGGGGCCCTCATGCGGCGGACTGACCGTTCGCCGCTGGCGCCGTTGAGCCGCGCGCGCTTGTTGCCTTCAGGTGGGGCGCCACCGCGTCGGCGAGTTCGTGGATGCGAAAGGGCTTGGGCAGGAAGCCATCCATGCCGCTTTGCAGGCAATGCAGACGGTCGGCGTCGCTGACGTTGGCTGTGACACCGATGATCGGCAGGCGCTGGGTGCCACCCTGCCGCAACTCGCGGTCGCGCCAGAGCGAGGTGGCCGACCAGCCGTCGAGCCTGGGCATGCGGCAGTCCATCAGTACCACGTCGTGCTCGGCCAGGGACATCTTCTCGAGGGCTTGCTCACCGTCGACGGCGATGTCGCTGGGCAGGCCCAGGCGCGCCAGCATGGCCTGGGCAACCAGCGCGTTGACATCGTTGTCGTCGACCACCAGCACGCGGCCCGCGAACAGCGGTGTGGGCGGCTCGACGTCGTTGCGAGCCGCGGGATCGCCGACCACCGGCGCCTGCAGCGTGAAGAAGAAGCGGCTGCCGCGCCCGGGTTCGGACTCGCAGGTGAGATCGCCATTCATCGCGCGCGCCAGTCGGCGCGAGATGCTCAAACCCAGCCCGACGCCCTGGGGCTGGCGTTCGAGCTCGACGCCACCTTGGTCGAAGGGCTCGAAGATGTCGGCCAGGCGTGCAGGCTCGATCCCCGGGCCGGTGTCGCTGACCGTGTACATGAGCCCCTGAGACGAGGGCGCCAGCGTCGCGTTGATGCGGCCGGCACGGCTGAAGCGAAGCGCGTTGGACAGCAGGTTGTGCAGCACCTGCTTCACGCGGGCGACGTCGCCTGACACGTAGCGGGGCACCGCCGGCGACACCTGGAGATCGAGCACCAGGCCCCGCTCGACCGCGACGGGCGCCGCGAGCGCGAGCACGTCGCGCAGCGCCTGCGCGGGATCGAAGGGCGCCACCTCGAGCGAGAGGCGGCCGAACTCCAGCCGCGACAGGTCGAGCAGGTCGCCAATGACGCGGTGCAGCAGCTGGGAGGAACGCAGCACGATCTCGGCGCGCTGGCGCAGTTGGGCGTCGCCGGCTTCGTTGCGCATCAGTTCGCTGATGCCCATGATGCCGTTCAGCGGCGTGCGCATCTCGTGGCTGATCGTCGCCAGGAAGCGCGTCTTGGCGCGGCTGCTCTGCTCGGCCTGCGCCTGGGCACGGGCACGGTCGTCGGCGATGGTGGCGTTTTCCTGGCGCAGGCGCAGCATCTCGGTGAGCAGGCGGCTGTTGCGGAGGCTCTCGTGAACCATCACGCCCGCAAAGAGCAGCGTGCCCAGGGCGAGAACCAAGCCGTCGCTGCCGCCACGCCAGAGACACCAGCCGGCTACCGGCAGGGTGATCGACAGCAACCAGGCGGCGCTGGCGCGGAACACGCTGTGCGTGGTGTACACGCCGACGCTGGCCACCCCCAGCAACCCGACGACGACGTAGCTGAACGTGAAGCCGCCGATGTGCGGGCCGGCCAGGGCCAGCATGGCCGTCCAGGCCAGACCATGCAGCAACAGCAGCAACAGGTAGCTGCGTTCCCAGTACACGGCGCGGGCCCTGCGCTGCGCGTCGGCTTCGAACCGTCGGGCGTGCAGCACGCGCAGGCCGGTCAACACCGTCAGTACGGCAAACCACAGAACCACGGCCCCGGCGCCGGTCTCGCGGATCAGCACCAACGCACAGGTCGCCGCGAAGGCCAGGCCGACCAGCAGGGGAAACGGCGTGGTGCGGATCATCGTCTCCACGCGCTCGTATGCGATGCGCTCGCGGATGACCGAGTCGCTGCGCGCCGGCGTCGACCAGTTGGATCCTTGGGTGTGGGGCGCGGTGATCATTCGGAGCAGGCCCGCCCTGCGGTTTGGGCTGACTCTGGGCCGACATCGTCACGGTCAGCTCACGGCGAGCAGATGCGGGTAAACCCTTAAACCCCGGCAGTGAAGGGCCGGCGCGACGGGCAACCCCCCCGAATGGGGCCCCCTCTTTCCGCTCAGGCGAACACGCCAGCCGTGTCTTGCATGCGCGCCGACACTTCGCCCAGGTGGTGCAGGGTGTCGCCATGCGTCAGCTCGAGCATGGTCAGACGTTTGAAACAGTGGCTGGCGATGTACTCGTCGGTGCAGGCGATGCCACCGTGCAGCTGGATGCACTGCTGTCCGACGTGACGCATGCTCTGTCCGAGTTGCACACGCGCCTGCGCGACTGCTCGCTGGCGCTGCGGCGCGGGCTCGCCAAGCTTGAGGCTGGCGTAGTAGCTCATGGACCGACCCAGCTCCAAGTGCATTTTCACGTCCGCCATGCGGTGTCGCAGCGCCTGAAAACTGGCCAGAGTGACACCAAACTGCTTGCGGGTATTCATGTAATCGACCGTGATCGCCACCAACCGGTCCATCAGACCCACGGCCTCGGCGCAGACGGCGGCGCTGCCGATGTCGACGGCGCGCGCCAGGGCCTCGGCGCCCTCGGCCTGCAGCAGCGTGGCCGGGGTGTCGGCCAGGTGCAGGTCGGCCGCGCGGGCGCCGTCCTGCGTGGGGTAGCCCACGACGCGCGCGTCGGCGCGCTTCACCAGGAACAGGCCGATGCCGGCGGCATCGTGGTCCACACCCGCCAGGCGCGCCGAGACGACGAAGGCATCGGCCTCGTCACCCGCCGGCACCAGGCACTTGATGCCGGTGAGCCGGTGGCCGCCGCCGGCCGCGGTGGCGCGAACCGCCACGCGTTGCCAGCGGTGCCGGCTGGTGCGCTCGTGCAGCGCGGGCACGACCAGGGCCTCGCCGCTGGCCATTGCCGGCAGCCACTCGGCCTGCACGGCGGCCGGCGCGCCGGCCAGCAGGGCAGGGGCCATCAGCGCCGCGGCGGCATAGGGTGCGTTGACGATGCCGCGGCCGAGTTCCTCTTGCACGACCATGGCCTCGATGGCGCCGAAGGCCATGCCGCCGTGCGCCTCGGGCACCACCAGGCCCGAGAGGCCCAGCTCGGACAGCTCGCCCCACACCGCGCGCGTGGCGCCACCGGCCTTGGCCAGCGCATGCCGGCGCTCGAAGGGAAAGCCCTTGTCGACCCAGCGCCGCACGGCGTCGCGCAGGGATTCCTGGTCGTCGGTGAAATCGAAGTCCATGTGTGCTCCTGTGTGCCGGCTCAGCTGCCCAGCACGGTCTGCGCGACGATGTTGCGCTGGACCTCGTTGCTGCCGCCGTAGATGGTGGTCTTGCGCATGT
>JAIYDH010000165.1 GCA_027487585.1 Rubrivivax sp. | reverse complement strand
GTCTCGAACACGATCAGCTGCCCCGCCAGCGCCGGCGGCAGGCGCTGGCTGGCCTCGTTCCAACACAGCGTGCCCAGCCAGCTGGCGAACAGGCCGATGGCCAGCATCAGGCCGATGAATTCCCAGGCGCGCGGGCCGAAGGGCATTTGCAGCGCGCCGTTGCCGAACGCCGCATCAAAGGCCCACAGCAGCGCATAACCCACGGCGGCCATCGGCAGCGTGGCCAGGCCCTGCGCCGTGGCCCAGGCGCTGGGCGAACGGTCGGCATGCGCGCGCAGCCAGTCGGCGTTGCGGATGGGGTACCAGGTCCAGCAGGCCACGGCGCCCAGCGCCAGCAAGGCGCCCAGGCCGTAGCTCAGCAGGTCGAGCTCGCCCAGGGCCTGCAGCCGCGCGATTTCGGCCTGGTTGACGAAGCCGATGCCGGCGGCAATGAGCGCCAGTGAAGGCGCCAGCCGCGCCCACGGCAAGCGGCCATCGCGTGCCCGTACCGCGGCACCGGTGCGCAGGTTCGAGACGATGGCAATCACCACCGGCAGCGTGCCGATCAACATGGTCGGCAAAGGCCCGCTGGCCATCTGGATGGACGCCGCCAGGCACAGGTAGTACAGCAGATTGCCCACGGCCGAGAGCTTGAGGGCCTCGACCCAGTCGCTGCGTTCGAACTCGCGCAGCTGCTCGCGGGCCAGCCAGGCCAGCGGCAGCGCAATCAGCCCGAAGGCGAGGTAGCGGCCCACCACCAGCAGCGCCGCCGGGTACTCGGCCAGCAGCGTGGGGGCAATGAACACCAGTCCCCACATCAGGCCGGCAGCGAGCGCGAACAAGGTGCCCGTGACGAGCGAATGGCGAGAGGGGTGCATGAGCAATCCAGCTCCGCGGGCGCGCCGCGGATGCGGGCCCTCACGGAGGGCCGCGATCATCGCATCGGCCTAGTATTCGGCATGAAGGGAGAGGCCCGAAGTGAAACACGTCCTTGCGCTCGACCAGGGCACCAGCAGCTCGCGCAGCATCGTGTTCGACGAGCGTGGCCACCCGGTGGCGGTGGCGCAGCGCGAGTTCACACAGCACTTCCCGCAGCCCGGCTGGGTGGAGCACGACGCCGACGAGATCTGGCGCACGCAGCTCGCTACCGCGCAGGAGGCGCTGGCCCGCGCGGGCCTGGCCGCGCACGAGGTGGCCGCCATCGGCATCACCAACCAGCGCGAGACCACCGTGCTGTGGGATCGCGCCACCGGCCGGCCGCTGCACCGTGCCATCGTGTGGCAATGCCGGCGCAGCGAGCCGCTGTGCGCACAGCTGCGCGAGGCCGGCCACGCCGAGCGCATCCGCGCGCTCACAGGCCTGGTGGTGGATGCCTACTTCTCGGCCACGAAGCTGGCCTGGCTGCTCGACCACGTGCCCGGCGCGCGCGCCCGTGCCGAGGCCGGCGATCTGGCCTTCGGCACCATCGACAGCTGGCTGCTGTGGCACCTGACGGGTGGGCGCGTGCATGCCACCGACGTGAGCAATGCCTCGCGCACGATGCTGTTCGACATTCACCGCGGCGAATGGAGCAGCGAACTGCTGGCGATGCTGCGCATTCCGCGCGCCTTGCTGCCGGCGGTGCACGCGAGCAGCCATCGCTATGGCGACTGCGATGCGGCTTTGCTGGGGGCGCCCCTGCCCATTGCCGGCATGGCGGGCGACCAGCAGGCGGCGCTGTTTGGCCAGGGTTGTTTTGAAGCGGGCCTGGCCAAGAACACCTATGGCACTGGTTGCTTCATGCTCATGCACACCGGCGCGCAGGCGCGCCAGTCGACACACGGGTTGATCACCACCGCCGCGGCACAACCGGCGGCCGAACGGGCCTATGCCTTGGAAGGCAGCGTGTTTGTGGGCGGCGCGGTGGTGCAGTGGCTGCGCGACGGCCTCAAAGCCATCGACAGCAGCTCGCAGGTCGAGGCGCTGGCGGCCAGCGTGCCCGACAGCGGCGGCGTGGTCTTCGTTCCGGCCTTCACCGGCCTGGGCGCGCCCTACTGGAACGCGCAGGCCCGCGGCACCATCACCGGCCTGACACGGGGCAGTTCGGTGGCGCATATCGCGCGTGCGGCGGTGGAAAGCATCGCGTTCCAGAGCGCTGCCCTGCTGCAGGCCATGCAGGCCGACGGCGGCCAGGCCTGGCCGGTGCGGCAATTGCGCGTGGACGGCGGCGCGTGCCGCAACGATGCGCTGATGCAGTTCCAGGCCGATCTGCTGGGCCTGCCGGTGTTGCGGCCGCAGGTCACCGAGACCACGGCACTGGGCGCCGCGTTCCTGGCCGGCCTGGCCACGGGCGTGTGGGGCGGCACGGCCGAACTGGCGGCGCTGTGGCAGCCTGAGCGGCGATTCGATCCGCAGCAGCCGCCCACCTGGGCAGCCGAGCGCATGCAGGCGTGGAACCACGCCGTGGCGCAGGCCACGGCGTGAGCCCGCCCAACCGGCTTACTTGATCAGGAAGTCCGACAACTGCTTGCCGGCACTCAGCGCGTCACGCAGCCATTGCGGGCGCTTGCCGCGGCCGACCCAGGTGTTGCCCTGGCCATCGGTGTACTTGGCGGCGGCCGGCGCCTTGGGGGCGGCGGCGGCCTTGCGCTTCTTGCGCTTGAACGGCACGGCTTCCTTGTCGGCGGCCGGCTGTGCCTTCATCGACAGGCCAAGATCGGCTGCCGAGAGGTTGTAGAACTGGATGGCTTCGCGAATGCGCGTCACCACGCCGTCGATTTCGGCGCGGCGGGCCTTGTCGGCTTCGGCTTCCAGGGCCTTGATCTGCTTGACGATTTGGGCGTATGTCTTGGTCATGGGTACTCGTGGCAATGAAATTCCCTGAATGCCACGAATGAACATGGCAACGGCGGGTGGCTTTAGCAGGATGCGTTCGGGAGTTCGAACTTGGCGTTCGGTTCCTTATTCTTCCAGGTGACACCTCGACGCGGCGCGGACCATAACACAAGAGGCACTTTTCCGGCAATTGCGATTCGTAATGCGCGGCGTTCGTTGGCATTCGGGTTCAGCTGTCGCCATGCGGCCTCAGATCGGGTGTCACGGCACGCCAGTGGCGTGGGTCGACCCCGTGGAAGCCGCGCAGTTGCTCGTGCAGCGCCGGGTGGGCCGCGGCCAATGCCTCGGGGCGTTCGAAGAACAGTTCGGTCGTCACGGCAAAGAATTCAGCGGCGTTGGTGGCGGCATAGGGATCGATCAATCCGCTTTCGCCACGGGCCAGGCGCTGCTGCAGGGCCTCGAATTCGGCACTCAACACCCGCGCCCATTGCTTGCGTTCTGCAGCACTGCCGGAGCCCGGTGCAAAACCCGGGGCGCCATTGGCCGCGCCGGTGGCCTGATCGAGCCGGTGCGCGAACTCATGGATCACGACATTGCGGCCATCTTCAGGGTCGGCGGCGCCGGCGAGCACGTCGTCCCAGGACAGCACCACCTGCCCTTGCTGCCACGATTCGCCCGACAGCACCTGGCGTTCATCGCGCAGCGTGCCATCGGCCTGCGTGTGCGTGCGCTCGACGACAAAGGCGCCGGGGTAGACCAGCACCTGGCTGAGCCCATCGAAGCCGCCGTCGCCGCGGCCCAGCAGCAGCAGCGAGGCCTGCACGGCCACCAGCACGCGCACCTCGTCATCCACCACGAGGCCACCGCAACCGATAAACGGCACCTCGGCCAGCAGCACCTGCGCGTGCTTCTTCAGCCGCACCTGCACGTCGGCCGGCAGCCGCGCGAATGCGGGCATGCGCTCGCGCAGGACAGCGCGCCAGCCCGGCGGAAACGGCTGGCGCCGCACGCGGGCGCGCCGCCAGCGCTGCATCAGCGCCGGGCCGGCCAGCCACAGCCCCGCGCTGGCCAGCACGAACAGCAGGATCAGCGGCAGCATCAGGCGCATGGGCGCTTCGGCGTCGGCGGGCATCGAGCGAGGTGGGGCGCGCCGGGGCTGGCTTCAAGCCCCTGCAATCCCGGGATGGCGCCCAGGGCACGTGTCATCATGCGTCGATGATTACCCTGCACTACAACCCCGGTTCTGCAAACCTTGCTGTACACGTGCTGCTGCACGAATTGGGCACACCTTTCGAATTGGCTCTGGTCGATCGCCAGGCTGAGGCCCAGAAGGCGCCGGCTTACCTGAAGCTCAATCCCAATGGGCTCATTCCGGTGTTGGTGGACACGCGCGGCGGCTCCGAACTCGTGCTTTACGAAACCGCGGCCATCCTGATGCACCTGGCTGACACGCACTCAGCCGCCCGGCTCTGCCCGGCATTGGGCGGTGCTGAACGCGCGCATTACTACAAATGGATGGTGTGGCTGACGAATACATTGCAGGCCACGCTCATTCATTACTTCTACCCCGAGCGCATGGTGGCCGATCACAATGCCGCTGGCGCCGCCGAAGTGAAGCAGCGCGCGATGGCGCGCGTGGGCCTGCTGCTCGAGCAGGTGGACGCGCAACTGGCCTCCCATGGCCAGCCCTGGCTGCTGGGCGCCAACTTCACGGCCGTCGACCCGCTGGCCTGGATGCTGACGCGCTGGACGCGCAACTTCACCGAACGCCCGGCGCGCGATTTCGCGCACATCGCGGCGTATCAGCAGCGCATGCTGGCGCGGCCCGCGGTGCAGGCGGCCATTGCGGCCGAAGGACTGCAGGCGCCGCACGGCTGATCAGGGCTCTCGGATGCAGCGCGCGTCGCGGCAGGCGGTGCACGGTGCGGGCGCTAGGTGTGGCGGTCGGCCCGTTGGGCCGACTGCCTTCCGCTGCTCGACTTGAGGGGGCACCGCAAAACTCGCTGCGTTCGCTGGCGCGAACTCCG
>JAIYDH010000145.1 GCA_027487585.1 Rubrivivax sp. | reverse complement strand
GGGCAGGCCGAGCGCGGCCAGGCGTTCCTGCGGCAGATCGCTGGCCACCAGCCAGGCCGGCGAGGTGTCTTCGGGCCAGTCCTCGCGCGGCACCAGCGGCATGAACTCGCCGCCCACGCTGGCGGCGGCCGTGCTCTGCAAGGGCGGGGGCGCCAGCACCAGCAGCACCGAGCCCAGCAGCAGCATCGCCGCCACCGCGGCACCGCCGGACCACGCCGTCCAGCGCAGCCAGCGACGGGGTGCAGGGCGAGCGGCGTGGATCGGCAGCGGCGGCTGCGCGACCCCTGGCGCCTGCTGCAGCCGCTGCAGCAATGCCTCGCGCAGGGCCGGCGAAGGCCGCTGGGTGTCGAGCACCCGGGCCGCGCGACGCAGCGCCTGGGCCAGCGACTCGGTGTCCCGGTCGCTCGGGGCGGGGTTCGTCATGGCAGTCCTCCATCGGGCGCCAGCAGCAGCGCCAGCTTCTGACGGCCGCGGTGCAAGCGCGTGCGCAAGGTGTTGAGCTCCACGCCGGCGATGGCCGCCGCCTCGGCGTAGGGCCGCTCCTGCACGTCCACGAGCACCACCGCTTCACGAAAGGTCGGTGCCAGCTGGCGCAGCGCCGCCCAGACGGCATCACCGTCCTGCGCGCGCACCAGCAGTTCCTCGGGCGAGGGCGCCGCGGCGTCGGCCATGTTCTCGTCGGCGGCGGCGTCGTCATCGGGCAGCGGCTCGTGGCCCAGCGCCTGGCGCCACTGCGCCGCCAGCGCGTGCCGGGCCACGCCGGCCAGCCAGGCGCCCAGCGGCGCACGGTGCGCGTCGTAGGTGTGCGGCCGCAGCGCCAGCGCCACGAAGGCCTCTTGCGTGGCGTCAGCCGCCCAGGCCGCGTTGCCCGCCAGCGCCAGCGCATAGCGATAGACCCGCGGCGCCTCGGCCTCGTACAGCACCGCGATGG
Organism: Rubrivivax sp.; assembly: GCA_027487585.1. GTDB lineage: Bacteria > Pseudomonadota > Gammaproteobacteria > Burkholderiales > Burkholderiaceae_C > Rubrivivax. Next base: position 5,572 of record JAIYDH010000145.1, on the reverse strand, counting down.
CCTGTCGGTTGCCGGCGCGCAGCGCGGCCAGCGCCTCGGCCTGCGCGGCCGCCTCGGCGCGGGCCCGCGCGGCCGAATCGCCCGCCACGGCGGCAGCCGAGGCCGGGCGGTGACGGCGCGCGGCGCGCCAGGGCAGGAAGGGCATCATCGTCGGGCGGATGAGGTGTCGGGAGGTGTCGGCAGGCGTCTGTCTGCTGCTATTGCGGTGGCGGCGGCAAAAAGTTCCCGGCGCCGCAAGACCCTAGGAGCGTGGGCGGCACCGCCTGTCCGGGCTGCCTGCAGCCTGTCGCTACAAGTCTGTGGCGCGTCGCGGGCGGCTGGCGGCGCCACCCTGGCTGCGTACAGTGCACGGTATTCGATCCCGAGACCCATGAACCCGCAAGCCACCCCGAACCCCCAAGCCGTCTGGCGCGAACGCTGGCACGCGCTGCGCGTGGGTGCCGTGCGCAGCTTCCACGCCTATGCCACGTGGCTGGTGGGCATCAGCTGGCGGCGCTTCATCGTGCTGTCGCTGCTGCTGATCATCTTCATGGGCATCGTGCACGACTTCTTCAACTTCAGCTGGCGCACGACGACCGAGGTTGCCGAGCCACCGCGGCGCATGGGCCGCATCGAACCCCCGGCCGAACCGGTGCCGCCGCAGGTGCCGATCCGCATCGAGGGCGCCAAGCCCGGCGAAGGTGTCGACATCTCCATCGGCAAGGACGGCATCCGCATCACCTCGAAGGCAACCGGGCCGGAAGCGGCCGCCTCGGCAGCGGCCAGCGCCGAAGCCCACGCCGAAGCCGCCGTGCAGGAGGCCGAGAAGGCCATCGCGGCGGCGGCCTCTGCGGCCGCACGGGGCGTGCGAGTGGTCGTGCCCGACGGCGCTACGGAAAAGGCCGTTCAAGAGGCGCTGCAGGCAGCGCGCGACGAGATCCGCAACCAGGTGCGCGAATCGGTGCGCGAGTCGGTGCGGGAAGCCCAGCGCGCGATGGAGGAAGCCACGCGCGACGCCGAAGACGCCCGCCGCGACGCCGAGGCGGCCCGCCGCGAAGCGGCTCAGTTCCAGCGCGAGATCGACCAACTCGAAGGCCAGGTGGTGCGCGTGGGCACGCACACCATCCGCTTCGGCCTGGGCGACTTCCTGATGCAGTTCACGATCGCCTGGATCGTGGCCTCGGCGCTGCTGAAGTTCACCTACAAGGGCACGCAGCAGGCGCAGAAGCAGGCCGCGCGCGCCACCGAAACCGCCGAGGCCGAGAGCCTGAAGCGCCAGGTCGTGGAGGCGCGCATGGCCGCCATGCAGGCCCAGGTGGAGCCGCACTTCCTGTTCAACACGCTGGCCTCGATCGACCACCTGATCGAGACCGACCCCAAACGGGCCAGCCAGATGCAGCGCAACCTGATCGCACTGCTGCGCGCCAGCATGCCCACCATGCGCGAGGCCGCCGGCGGCAGCGACGGCAAGGGCAGCCACGGCGTGCGCGACCTCGGGCGCGAGATCGCCGTCATCCGGCCCTACCTCGAGATCCTGAAGGTGCGCATGGAAGAACGGCTGACGACCGAGCTCGCCGTGCCCGAAGGCCTGATGTCGGCCGAGTTCCCGCCGATGATGCTGCAGACGCTGGTCGAAAACGCCATCAAGCACGGCCTGGAGCCCAAGGCCGAGGGCGGCCACTTGCGCGTGGCAGCCGAGATCGTGCACGGCAAGTTGCAGATGACCGTGGCAGACACCGGCCTGGGCTTCGGCAAGGCCGCCACCGCGGGCACGGGCGTGGGCCTGGCCAACATCCGCGAGCGGCTGCAGCTGCTGTACGGCAACCGGGCCACGCTGACGGTGGCCGAGAACCAGCCCAGCGGCACGGTGGTCACGATCACCGTGCCCTACAAACCCGTGGAGGGCGTCCTGTGAGCACGACCGCAACCTTCGATTCCCTGCGCCCGCCCGTGGCACGTCGGCGCTGGCCCTGGCTGCTGCTGGGCGCCGCGGTGCTGGGCCTCGTGCTGCTGCTGGCGCTGGCCTCGGGCGCGTGGCAAGCGACGCACGGCCCCGACGGCATCACCGGCCTCGCCGGAGCCGGCGACTGGCGCATCGGCATCGACGAGCAGGGCTGGCACGGCGACGTCGGCATCGGCGGACTGCTCGGCATCATCGTCGTGGTGCTGGTGGCGCTGTTCGTGCTGCTCGTGGTGCTGCCGCTGGTGCTGCTGGGCACCGGCCTGGCGGTGGGCCTGGCACTGCTGCTGGCCGCGCTGGCCGTGGCGACGGCCCTGCTGCTGACGCTGGGCTCGGTGGTGCTGGTGCTGTTGGTGGCGAGCTCGCCGCTGTGGCTCATCGGCCTCGTGCTCTGGTGGGCCCTGAAGCCCCGCAAGCCGGCCGTAGCATCGGCCTCGTCCTGAACGCGCCCTTCCCCGCTGCCATGAACAACCCCGCCCCCCGCGCCGTGATCGCCGACGACGAACGTCTGATGCGCGAGCAGCTGCGCGCGCGCCTGGCCGAGGCCTGGCCCGAGTTGCAGATCGTGGCCGAGGCCAAAAACGGCCTGGAGGCAGTAGAGATGGTGCGCGAGCACCGGCCCGACGTGGTGTTCCTCGACATCCGCATGCCCGGCGCCACAGGCGTGGAGGCGGCGCGCCAGATCGCGCAGCTGCTGCCACCGGCCCGCGAGGACGGCAGCGACAGCGACGACGACAGCCTCCTGCCCGAGATCGTGTTCATCACCGCCTACGACCAGTACGCCGTCGAGGCCTTCGAGCAGGGCGTGGCCGACTACGTGCTGAAGCCGGCCGAGCGCGAGCGGCTCACGCTGACGGTGCAGCGCATCCAGCAGCGCCTGGCCGCGCGCCGCGACGACAGCATCGACGCCCCCGCCGGCCCCCACCTGCAGGCCCTGCTGCACCAGCTGTCGGCGCGCCTGAACCCCAGCCAGGCGCCGCAGTACCTGCAGTGGATCCAGGCCACCGTGGGCCAGAGCATCCAGATGATCCCGGTGGAGGAGGTGCTGTTCTTCATCTCCGACGAGAAGTACACGCGCGTGCAGACGGCGCAGGTCGAGGCGCTGATCCGCAAGCCGATCAAGGAGCTGGTCGACGAGCTCGATCCGCGCCTGTTCTGGCAGATCCACCGCAGCACGCTGGTGGCGGTGAAGGCGATCGCGGGCGTGACGCGCGACTTCCGCGGCCGCCAGATCGTCAGCGTCAAGGGCCACGGGCAGAAGCTCGAGGTCAGCCGCAGCTACGGCGGCCTGTTCAAGGGCATGTAGTCCGGCGCACAGCTCCAGCTGCCGGGGCGCCAAGCGTGACATCTGTCACGGAGCGCAGCCGCAAGTCGGCGCGCTGAAGCCTTCGCTCACATCCGCGCACGGCACGTTTCCGCATCCTCGCGAACTGCCCGCTAAGGTGCGGCCGTCATGAACTGACTGCCGCCCATGTTGCACGCCTTCGCCCACCCGATGCAGCGCCGATTCGACTTTGCCACCCGCACGCCGCGGGCGGCTGCTCCCGCCGGGTGGATCCGGCGCGACGACGTCGCCATGGGCACCGCCATCCACGTCGAGCTGTGGGCCGACGACGCCCGCGCCGGCGAAGCCGCCGCGCAGGCGGTGTTCGACGAGATGCACCGCATCGACCGCGCCTGGAGCCCGCACCAGCCGGCCTCCGAGCTGAGCCGCATCAACCGCGACGCCGCGCGGCGCGCCGTGCCGCTGTCGGAAGAGGGCTTTGCGCTGATCGAGCGCGCACTGGCGTTCTCGGCGCTGACCGACGGCGCCTTCGACATCAGCTACGCCGCCGTCGGCCGCCTGTACAACTACCGCGAGGGCCGCCGCCCCGACCCCGCCACGCTCGCCGCCGCGAAGGCCCTGGTCGGCTGGCGCGGCCTCGACCTCGACCGGCGGGCCAAGACCCTGCGCTTTGCCCGCGAAGGCATGTGCATCGACCTCGGCGGCTTCGCCAAGGGGCACGCCGTGGACAAGGCCGCGGCGCTGCTGCAGCGCCGCGGCGTGCGCCATGCGTTTGTTGCCGCCGGCGGCGACAGCCGCGTCATCGGCGACCGCCGCGGCCGCCCCTGGGGCCTGGCCATCCGCGACCCGCGTGGTGCCGGCCATGTGGCCGTGCTGCCGCTGGAAGACACCGCCGTGTCCACCAGCGGCGACTACGAGCGCTGCTTCATCGACGCCGGCGAGCGTGTGCACCACCTGATCGACCCTGCCACCGGCGCCAGCGCCGCGGCCGCGCGCAGCGTCACCGTGCTCGGGCCCGACGGCCTCAGCTGCGAGGCGCTGTCGAAGGCGCTGTTCGTGCGGGGTCCGGCCGCCGGCCTGGCGCTGCTGGCCCGCGTGCCGGGGGTGGACGCCGTGATCGTCGATGCCGAGGGCGCCCTGCACGTGTCGCCCGGGCTGCAGAACCTGTCGAATTGAGAGCCGAGGAGATTCGCATGAACCGATCGACCCCCATTTCCACGCCGTTCGTCCTGGCCAGCACGGCCTTGCTGGCGGCCTTGCTCGCCGCCTGCTCCGGCAACAGCGGCAGCGAGGACACCGTCACCGTCAACGGCGACGTGCCCATCGCTTACGTCAAGCGCGCCACCTCGGTGGGCCTGAACCCCACCGACGGCGCCAACTTCGCCGCCGGCGGCGACCTGATGCTGCGCGAGAAGAGCAGCCCCAGCGCCACCGAGCACAACCTCACGGCGCGCTTCACGCAGGGCCTGGGCGACGCCTCCGACCCCGAGGTCAGCTACGACGGCAAGAAGCTCGTCTTCTCGATGCGCTGCCCCAGCAGCAACACCAGCACCATCGACGGCGTGGCCGCCTGCACCGGGCGCTGGAACATCTGGGAATACACGCTGGGCAGCAACGGCCTGCAGAACGGCAGCTTCAAGCGCCTGACCGCCAGCACCAGCGCCGACGACGTCGACCCGGTGTACCTGCCGGGCAAGCGCGGCATCGTGTTCAGCAGCAACCGCCAGGCCAAGAGCAGCCTGAACCAGGCGCTGGGCCGCGCCTACTTCGCGGCCGACGAGTACGAGCGCGAGCGCGTGATGAACCTGCACACGATGGCCGCCGACGGCAGCGGCATCACGCAGATCAGCTTCAACATGAGCCACGAGCGCAACCCGGTGATCCGCCCCGACGGCGACATCATGTTCTCGCGCTGGGAACACGTGGCCGACCGCAACCGCTTCGCCATCTTCCGCAGCAAGCCCGACGGCACCGACATGTTCGTGCTGTACGGGGCCCAGAGCCGTGGCAACAGCTACCTGCACCCGCGCGACATGGATCCGCGCGGCAAGTACCCCGGCAAGCTCGTGAGCACGCTGATGCCCCTGTCGGGCACCAAGGAAGGCGGCTCGCTGCAGATGATCGATGCCGCCAACTACAGCGAGGACAACACCCCGGCACGCAGCGGCGTGCTGGCCAGCGGTGGCCAGGCCAGCGCCACGGAACGCGTGCTGTCCGACGGCCGCGGCTTGAGCCTCTTCGGCCGCGCCACCACGCCCTACCCGCTGTGGGACGGCAGCGACCGCGTGCTCGTGGCCTGGCGGCCCTGCGAGGTCACGCGCAACGGCGTCGTCGTCTCGTGCGCCACG
>JAIYDH010000107.1 GCA_027487585.1 Rubrivivax sp. | reverse complement strand
TATGAAAAGCGAACACCTGGGCAAAACCCTGACTCGTGGCCATTGTGCGGCCTCAGGATCGCTCAACAGCCGCCTGTCGATGCGCCTACCGCCCGCAGCGCTTGCCATCAACCGCATTCAATCAGCCATCAGTGCCGATCGAATGCTTCACAGGCTCTGACTCTTGGCGTGACGGCGCCTCACCGGTGCCCAGCACGGTGAGTGCGATGGCCACGGCGGCGAGCCGCGGCAGGCGCAACTGGCGCACGGGACGGCCTTGAGGGCCCAAGACGTAGAGGGCTTCGGGGCCTGCAGGCTTTGGTGGGAACTTTCGGCCGCCAGGCTTCGCGCAGCGCGAAGGCTTGATTGACAATCCAAGCAACCCGCCGCTCCCGGCGAAGGCTAAGGTGCGCGCCTTGCGTCTGGACCTCACCACCCTGAACCTCGTGCTGGCCATTGCCGACACCCGCAGCATCACCCGCGGCGCCGAGCGTGAGCATCTCGCGCTGGCGGCTGCGAGCAAGCGTGTGTCTGACCTGGAGGCGCGCTTCGGTGTGCAGCTGTTCGAGCGCCGTGCCCGCGGCGTGGAGCCCACCGAGGCAGGCCGCGCGCTGGTGCGGCACGTGCGGTCGCTGCACGCCAACTTGCACGCGCTCGAGAGCGAGGTCGTGGAATTCAGCCACGGCATCAAGGGCCACCTGCGCATCGTGGCCAACGCCAGTGCCATCAGTGAATGCCTGCCACCGGCGCTGGCGGCGTTTTCGAATGCCCACCCGCAGATCCGCATCAGCCTGGAAGAAGAGTCCAGCGCCGAGGTGCAGGCGGCCGTGGCCGAAGGGCGCGCCGACGTGGGCGTGTTCGTGCCGCCGCTGCTCGACACCCGCCTGGCCACGCACGCCTGGCGCTCCGGCGAACTGGCCGTCATGGTGCCGGCCGGCCACGCGCTGGCAGGCCGCCGCAGCGTCCGCTTCGAGCAGCTGCTCGACCACGACATCGTCGGCCTGCACCACGGCGCTGCCGCACAAGAGCTGATGCGCGCCGAGGCCGAAGGCGCGGGCCGGCCGCTGAAGGCGCGGCTGTCGGTGCGCGGCTTCGATGCCATCGCCCAGCTGGTCGAGGCCGGCCTGGGCGTGGCCGTGATGCCCGCCACCACGGCCGCGCGGCTGGCGCGGCTGCATGCCGTGAAGGTGCTGACCTTGGCCGAGCCCTGGGCGCAGCGCGAGTACCGCCTGGCCGTGCGCCGGCAAGAGGTGCTGCCCACGGTGGTGCAGCGCTTCGTTGAGGCGCTCACCGCATTCCCCCCGAACACGACCCCCGGAGACGCCCCATGAACGCCCCCGCCCGCACCCTGTACGACAAGCTCTGGGACGAGCACGTCGTGCACACCGAAATGGACGGCACCACGGTGCTCTACATCGACCGTCACCTCGTGCACGAGGTCACCAGCCCGCAGGCCTTCGAGGGCCTGCGCCTGGCCGGCCGGCCGGTGTGGCGCACGAGTTCCATCGTCGCCACCGCCGACCACAACACGCCCACGCAGGGCTGGGAGCGCGGCTACGACGGCATCGAAGACCCCACCAGCAAGGCGCAGGTGCAGGCGCTCGATGCCAACATCCGCGCCTTCGGGGCGGCAGCGTATTTCCCGTTCCTCGACAAGCGGCAGGGCATCGTGCACGTGATCGGGCCCGAGAACGGCGCCACGCTGCCAGGCATGACGGTGGTCTGCGGCGACAGCCACACCAGCACGCACGGCGCATTCGGCGCGCTGGCGCACGGCATCGGCACCAGCGAGGTCGAGCACGTCATGGCCACGCAGACGCTGCTGGCCAAGAAGGCGAAGAACATGCTCGTCAAGGTCGAGGGCGCGCTCGGCCTGGGCGTCACGGCCAAGGACGTGGTGCTGGCCATCATCGGCCGCATCGGCACCGCGGGCGGCACCGGCTACACCATCGAGTTCGGCGGCAGCGCCATCCGCGCGCTCAGCATGGAAGGCCGCATGACGGTGTGCAACATGGCCATCGAGGCCGGCGCGCGCGCCGGGCTGGTGGCGGTGGACGAGAAGACCATCGACTACGTGCGCGGCCGGCCCTTTGCACCCACCGGCGCCGCCTTCGAGATGGCGGCGAGCTTCTGGCGCACGCTGCAGTCCGACCCCGGCGCGCATTTCGACGCGGTGGTGCAGCTCGATGCCGCGCAGATTCAGCCGCAGGTGACTTGGGGCACGAGCCCGGAGATGGTGCTGCCGGTGGACGGCCGCGTGCCCGACCCCGACAAGGAAACCGATGCCGTGAAGCGCGGCGCCATCGAGCGCGCGCTGGTCTACATGGGTCTGCAGCCGAACAAGGCCATCACCGACATCGCCATCGACAAGGTGTTCATCGGCAGCTGCACCAACAGCCGCATCGAAGACCTGCGCGAGGCGGCTGCGGTGGTCAAGCGCCTGGGCCAGAAGGTGGCGGCCAACGTGAAGGTGGCGATGGTGGTGCCCGGCTCCGGCCAGGTGAAGGCGCAGGCCGAGGCCGAGGGCCTGCACGAGGTGTTCAAGGCAGCAGGCTTCCAGTGGCGCGAGCCCGGCTGCAGCATGTGCCTGGCCATGAACGCCGACCGGCTGGAGCCCGGCGAGCGCTGCGCCAGCACCAGCAACCGCAACTTCGAAGGCCGCCAGGGCGCCGGCGGCCGCACGCACCTGGTGAGCCCGGCGATGGCCGCCGCCGCCGCGGTGCACGGCCACTTCGTCGACGTGCGCCGGTTCAGCTGATCAGGAGTCCCGAGCATGCAAGCCTTCACCCTGCACACCGGCCTCGTGGCCCCGATGGACCGCGCCAACGTCGACACCGACGCCATCATCCCGAAGCAGTTCCTCAAGAGCATCGCGCGCAGCGGCTTCGGCCCCAACCTGTTCGACGAGTGGCGCTACCTCGACAAGGGCGAGCCCGGCCAGGACGCTGCGCTGCGCAAGCCCAACCCCGACTTCGTGCTCAACCAAGCTCGCTACAAAGGCGCCAGCGTGCTGCTGTGCCGCCAGAACTTCGGCTGCGGCTCCAGCCGCGAGCACGCGCCCTGGGCGCTGGAGCAGTTCGGCTTCCGTGCGCTGATCGCGCCAAGCTACGCCGACATCTTCTTCAACAACTGCTTCAAGAACGGCATCCTGCCGATCGTGTTGCCTGAAGGGCAGGTGAGCCGGCTGTTCGACGAGGTCGCGGCCTTCCCGGGCTACCGGCTCACCATCGACCTGCCGCGCCAGGTGGTGGTCAAACCCGACGGCGAGGAGATTCCGTTCGAGGTGCAGGCCTTCCGCAAGTACTGCCTCGTCAACGGCTTCGACGACATCGGCCTGACGCTGCGGCACGCCGACAAGATCCGCGCCTTCGAGGCCGAGCGCCTGGCGAAGATGCCGTGGCTGGCCAAGACACAACTGGGTTGAGGAGACACAAGACCATGAAGATCGCCATCCTGCCGGGCGACGGTATCGGCACCGAGATCGTGCGCGAGGCCGTGCGTGTGCTCGACGCGCTGGAGCTGCGCTACGAGAGCGAAACCGCCCTCGTCGGCGGCGCTGCCTACGAGGCCCACGGCCACCCGCTGCCCGACAGCACGCTGCAGCTGGCCAAGGACGCCGACGCGGTGCTGTTCGGTGCCGTGGGCGACTGGAAGTACGACAAGCTCGAGCGCCAGTTCCGCCCCGAGCAGGCCATCCTCGGCCTGCGCAAGCACCTGGGGCTGTTCGCCAACTTCCGCCCGGCGCTGTGCTACGAGCAGCTGACGCACGCGTCCTCGCTGAAGCCCGAGCTGGTGGCGGGCCTGGACATCCTGATCATCCGCGAGCTCACCGGCGACATCTACTTCGGCCAGCCGCGCGGCCGCCGCACGGCGGTGGACGGGCACTTCCCGGGCGCCGAAGAAGCCTTCGACACCATGCGCTACAGCCGGCCGGAGATCGAGCGCATTGCGCACGTGGCGTTCCAGGCGGCGCGCAAGCGCAACAAGAAGGTGACGAGCGTCGACAAGGCCAACGTGCTGGAGACCTTCCAGTTCTGGAAGGACGTCGTCACCGAGGTGCACGCGCAGTACCCCGACGTGGAGCTGCAGCACATGTACGTCGACAACGCCGCGATGCAGTTGGTGAAGGCGCCGAAGGCCTTCGACGTGGTCGTCACCGGCAACATGTTCGGTGACATCCTGTCGGACGAAGCCGCCATGCTGACGGGCTCGATTGGCATGCTGCCCAGCGCCAGCCTCGACAAGAACGGCAAGGGCCTGTACGAGCCCAGCCACGGCAGCGCGCCCGACATTGCCGGTAAGGGTGTTGCAAACCCGCTGGCTACAATCCTGTCTGTTGCCATGATGCTCCGCTTCACGCTCAACCAGCCGGCTGCCGCCGACCGCATCGACACCGCCGTCAAGGCCGTGCTCGCGGCCGGCCTGCGCACGGCCGACATCTGGAGTGAAGGCACCACCAAGGTGGGCACGCGCGAGATGGGTGATGCGGTGGTTGCCGCGATCACGGGCAAAACCATTACCAAGACCACTTAGGTCTCGGATCGTTTCGCCTCCACCCCAGGACCCCGGCGATTCGAGCCGGGAACACCAGGGGTCCGGAACTCTCGGAAAAGGCAATCAAGATGGCACTCTCTTCCAATCCCGTGGTCGGCCTCGTCGGCTGGCGCGGCATGGTCGGCTCGGTCCTGATGGACCGCATGCAGGCCGAAGGCGACTTCGCGCTGATCGAGCCGCTCTTCTTCAGCACCAGCAACGCCGGTGGCGCAGCCCCCGCCCAGGCGAAGAACGAGAAGAAGCTGTTCGACGCCAACGACATTGGCGCGCTGAAGCGCTGCGACGTGGTCATCACCGCGCAGGGCGGCGAGTACACCAAGGCCGTCTACCCGCAGCTGCGCGCCGCGGGCTGGAAGGGCTACTGGATCGACGCCGCCAAGACGCTGCGCATGAACGATGACGCGGTCATCATCCTCGACCCCGTCAACTTGCCCGTGATCCAGAACGCGATGGCCAAGGGCGTGAAGGACTACGTCGGCGGCAACTGCACCGTCAGCTGCATGCTGATGGGCCTGGGCGCGCTCTTCAAGGCCGACCTCGTGGAGTGGATGACGGCCACCACCTACCAGGCCGCCAGCGGCGGCGGCGCGCAGCACATGCGCGAGCTGCTCACGCAGTACGGCACGCTGAACGCGGCCGTGCGGCCGCTGCTCGACGACCCGGCCAGCGCCATCCTCGAGATCGACCGCCAGGTGGCGGCTACGCAGCGTGGCCTGAGCGCCGAGGAGACGAAGAACTTCATGGTGCCGCTGGGCGGCAGCCTGATCCCCTGGATCGACGTCGACCGCGGCGACGGCACCAGCCTGGAGGAGTGGAAGGGCGGCGCCGAGACCAACAAGATCCTCGGCCGGGGCCCGGGCTTCGCCGGCACGGCGGCCATCCCCATCGACAGCACCTGCGTGCGCGTGGGCGCCATGCGCTGCCACAGCCAGAGCCTGACCATCAAGATGAAGCAGAACGTGCCGCTGGCCGACGTGGAGCAGATGATCCGCGCCGACAACGCGTGGGTCAGCTACGTGCCCAACACCCGCGAGGCGACGGTGCGCGGCCTCACGCCGGTGGCGGTGACGGGCACGATGAACATCGCCGTGGGCCGCGTGCGCAAGCTCGCGCTGGGCGATCACTACCTGGGCGCCTTCACCATCGGCGACCAGCTGCTGTGGGGCGCTGCCGAGCCGCTGCGCCGCATGCTGCGCATCCTTCTGCAGGCCTGAGGCCTGCCGAGGCGCCACGCGTTGCCGTCTGGCAACGTGTGGCCCATCCTCTGAAACAAAGGCTTGCAGCCCCGTAAATGTCAGGCACTGTGTGAGCTTCGGCTCCTATATGCTTGATACTGTTGCGTTTTTGCCATTTGAGCCGCCCGGAGCAGAGCATCCGGCGGCGTGGCGCATGAGTCGACGCATCACGACGCAGGGCTGCCCGAGCAGGGATGAGCGGCCCGTTGGCCTGGGGGATCCGCTTTGAATCAACGCTCGAAGAAGACGGCGCAATTTGCGCTCCGGGGAGTGGCACTTGCTGTGGCGTGCCTGTGGGGCAGCCAGGCATGGGCCCTGGGACTCGGACGCCTCTCGGTGCAGTCCTCGCTCGGCGAGACGCTGCGTGCCGAGATCGAGGTGACCAGCATCACGCCCGAGGAAGCGGCGTCGTTGCGCGTGCGCGTGGCGCCACCCGACGTGTACCGCAGCTCGGGGGTTGAGTACAACGCCTCACTGCCGACGGCGAGCGTGCAGCTCGTGCAGCGCAATGGCCGCCAGGTGCTGCGCGTGACGACCGAGCGCGCGGTGCTTGAGCCCTTCGTCGACCTGATCGTCGAGGCCACCTGGGCCAGCGGCCGCCTGGTGCGCGAGTACACGATGCTGTTCGACCCGCCGCAGTCGCGGCCCGTGGCCCCGCCGCCGGCCGAAACAGCGCCGGTGCTCACGCCGGCCCCGAGCAGCGCCGTGCCGCTGGCACCAGCGCCGGCTGCGCCAGCGGCCACGCCAGCGCCCAGTGCAGCCGCCCCGCGGGCCACAACTGCACCGGCACCCCAACCGGCGCGGCCGGCGGCGGGCGCCCCACCGGCATCGGCCGGCGGAGACACAGTGCGCGTGGCCCGTGGCGATTCGCTGTCACGCATCGCCGGCCGCACGGCGCCTTCGGGCGTGTCCCTCGACCAGATGCTGGTCTCGCTGTTCCGCACCAACCCCGATGCCTTCGTCGGCGACAACATGAACCGGCTGAAGGCCGGTTCGTTGTTGACGGTGCCCTCGGCCGACGAGGCCGGCAAGATCACGCCGCAGGAAGCGCGCGACGTCATCGTGGCCCAGAGCGCCGACTTCGGCGCCTACCGCCAGCGTCTGGCGCAAGGCGTCGGCGCGGCGCCCGCCGAGGCCCCGGCCCGGCAGGCCGCCGGCAAGGTGCAGGCCCAGGTCGAGGACCGCAAGCAAGCTGCAGCCGCAGCCCCCGAGCGACTGATCCTGTCGCAGGGCGGTGTGAAGCCCGGTGCGCCTGAAGCCAAGATTTCGCAGGATGCCGAGCGCAAGGACGCCGGCACCCGCATCGCCGAGTTGTCGCGCAACGTCGATGACCTGAAGAAGCTGCAGCAAGGTACTGCGTCGCCGACTGCACCCGCCGCACCGGCGCCTCCGCCGGCCGCCGCGCCGGCACCAGCACCTGACACAGCCACGCCAGCGCCCACCATCGTGGCCGCTGCACCGTCCCCGTCTGTGGCCCCTCCGGCGTCTGCGCCCGCCCCGGCTCAGGCGCCGGCCCCGGCGCCGGCCCGCGCCGCAGCCCCCGCAGCACCCGCCTCTGCCCCGCAGGCTGACAGTGGTGGCTTGCTGGACTCGCTCACCGACAACGCGCTGCTGGTGCCCGCAACCGGCTTCTTCTTGCTGCTCCTCGTCGGCCTGGGCGTGTACCGCCTGCGTAGCAAGTTCCGCAAGTCGGCGGGCGAGACCTCGTTCCTCGAGAGCCGCCTGCAGCCCGACAGCTTCTTCGGCGCCAGCGGCGGCCAGCGCATCGACACCCGCGATGCCGGCAACAGCGCCGCGGGGCAGTCGTCGTCGATGAGCTATTCGCTCAGCCAGCTTGACGCCATCGGCGATGTCGACCCGGTGGCCGAGGCCGATGTCTACCTGGCCTACGGCCGCGACCTGCAGGCCGAAGAAATCCTGAAGGAGGCCATGCGCTCCACGCCCGAGCGCATGGCCATCCGCAGCAAACTGCTCGAGGTGTATGCGAAGCGGCGTGACGTCAAGGGCTTCGAGTTGCTGGCCACGCAGATGTTCAACCTGACGCGCGGCGAAGGCGAGGACTGGGTCAAGGCGCAGGAGCTCGGCCGTTCGATCGATCCCGATAACCCGCTGTACCAGCCGGGCGGCAGGCCTGTCGACACAAGTGGCAACGCCAGTCAGTACGCCGAGCCACTGGGCCCGCCCACGCAGCCGCACACGGCCCCGGCGCAGCCTCCGGCCTTCGAGCCGGCACCCGACGCCACCTTGGACGGCGTCGACCTGGACCTCGACGTCAGCATCGGCAACGACGACGCGACGCGCGCGCCCGAAGTCACGCAGCCGATCGCCCTGCAACCCACCTTCGACGACCCGTTCAGCGACGATCGAACGAATTCGCTTGAGCCCGAACCCAGGACGGTGCCGGTGAAGCGGCCTTCGTCGGCCGACATCGAGGCGTTTCCGCAGACCTTGTCGCCGGACACGCGCATCCCCTCGCCGGCCCCGGCACCGGCCAATGATGGCTTGGACTTTGACCTTGCCTCGTTGCCCGAGGGGCTGCCGACTGCAGCGCCCGCAGAGCCGTCGGGGAACACCAGCCTGCTGGACTTCGGCGACTTCGGCATCGAGCCGCCAGCCGCCGCTGCCGGCACGTCGGCCGACAGCCCGCTCGCGCGCAAGCTCGAACTGGCCGAGGAGTTCCGCCAGATCGGCGACATGGAAGGCGCGCGCGACCTGCTCGAAGAGGTCGTGTCCAAGGCCGAAGGCGCCTTGAAGGCCAAGGCCCAGGGCATGCTCGAGAAGCTCGGCTAACCTCGCAGATGCCGCCGCGCCTGGCCCGATTGGCGCTGGGCGTCAGCTACCGCGGCGGCGCCTACCTCGGCTGGCAGAGCCAGCCGGGCGGCCGCACGGTGCAAGACGCACTGGAGCAGGCACTCACCTCGTTCGCCGCGACCCCGGTGCGCACGGTGTGCGCCGGCCGCACCGACACCGGCGTGCACGCGGTGAACCAGGTCGTGCACCTGGACGCGCCGGTCGAGCGCGAGCCCTTCTCATGGGTGCGCGGCACCAACCGCTACTTGCCGCTGGACGTGGCCGTGCAGTGGTGCCGGCCGGTGAGTGAGCACTTCCATGCGCGCAACAGCGCGTGGGGCCGGCGCTACCGCTACCTGCTGCGCGAATCAGCGGCGCGCCCGGCGCTCGACCAGGGCCTGGTGGGCTGGAGCTTCCGGCCGCTGGATGGCGACGCCATGCGCGCCGCGGCGGCCCATCTCATCGGCACGCACGACTTCAGCTCGTTCCGCTCGGCCGATTGCCAGTCGCCGACGCCGGTGAAGACGCTGCGCGCCATCCAGATTGGCTTCAGCGGTGTGCCGATGGCTGGCTACTGGGCCTTCGACTTCGATGCCAACGCCTTTCTGCACCACATGGTGCGCAACCTGATGGGCTGCCTGGTGGCCGTGGGCAGCGGGCGCCAGTCACCCGCGTGGATGACCGAGGTGCTGGCGGCCCGCAGCCGCAACGCCGCCGCGCCCACCTTCAGCCCCGACGGACTCACGTTCCTGGGGCCGTACTACGATGCCGAGCTGGGCCTGCCCGAGCCGGTGGCCGGCGCACCCTGGCTGCCGCCCTGACGCCCCCGAACCCATGCACCGCACCCGCATCAAGATCTGCGGCTTCACGCGCGAAGCCGATGTCGACGCCGCCTGCGCGGCGGGCGCCGACGCGATCGGCCTCAACCTCTACCCGAAGAGCGCGCGGGCGGTGACGCCGGCCCGCGCCCGCGAACTGGCCGCCTGCATGCCGCCCTTCGTGACGCCGGTGCTGCTGTTCGTCAACGCCACGCCGGCCGAGGTGGCTGCCGGCATCGCGGCCGTGCCGCAGGCGGTGCTGCAGTTCCATGGCGACGAGAGCCCGGCTGACTGCGAAGCCGCTGCAAGGCCTTACCTGCGCGCCGTGCGCATGGGGGCACCCGGGGTCGATTTGCTAGACTGCGCCGCGCGCTATGCCAGCGCCCAGGCCCTGCTGCTCGACGCCTTCGTCGAGGGTTTCGGCGGTGGTGGGAAGGTCTTCGATTGGTCACTCATTCCACGCAGCGTGCGCGTTCCGGTCGTTTTGTCTGGTGGGTTGAATCCTGCCAATGTGACCGATGGCGTGCTCACCGTCCGGCCCTGGGCCGTTGACGTGAGCTCCGGCGTGGAGCAGGCCAAGGGCATCAAGGATGCCGGCCTGATGCGCCGGTTCTGCCAGGCGGTGCGCGATGCAGACCAGCGCGTCGCCGAAGCCGCTTCCTGAAGGATTGATCGCACCATGTTCGAGTACCACCAGCCCGATGCCCGCGGGCACTTCGGCCCTGTCGAGGGCCCGCAAGGGCGCAGTTTCTATGGCGGCACCTTCGTCGCCGAAACCCTGATCCACGCCCTGGCCGAACTCGAGGCGGCCTACGCGAAGTACCGCCACGACCCCGAGTTCGTGGCCGAGTTCAAGCACGAGCTCGCGCACTTCGTCGGCCGGCCGAGCCCGATCTACCACGCCGCGCGCCTGAGCCGCGAGCTCGGCGGCGCGCAGATCCACCTCAAGCGCGAAGACCTCAACCACACCGGCGCGCACAAGGTGAACAACACCATCGGCCAGGCCCTGCTGGCCCGCCGCATGGGCAAGCCGCGCGTGATTGCCGAAACCGGCGCCGGCCAGCACGGCGTGGCCACGGCCACCATCTGCGCCCGCTACGGCATGGAGTGCGTGGTCTACATGGGCAGCGAGGACGTGAAGCGCCAAAGCCCCAACGTCTACCGCATGCACCTGCTCGGCGCCCGCGTGGTGCCGGTGGAAAGCGGCAGCAAGACGCTGAAGGACGCGCTGAACGAGGCCCTGCGCGACTGGGTCACGAACGTCGAGGACACCTTCTACATCATCGGCACCGTGGCCGGCCCGCACCCGTATCCGATGATGGTGCGCGACTTCCAGCGCGTCATCGGCGACGAGTGCCTAGTGCAGATGCCGCGCCAGATCGAATCCCTCGGCGGACTGGCCGGCCGCCAGCCTGATGCCGTGCTGGCCTGCGTGGGCGGCGGCAGCAACGCCATGGGCATCTTCTACCCCTACATCCCGTTCGAGGGCACGCGGCTCATCGGCGTGGAGGCCGCCGGCCAGGGCATCGCCAGCGGCAAGCACGCTGCGTCTCTCTCGGCCGGCACGCCGGGCGTGCTGCACGGCAATCGCACCTACCTGCTGCAAGACGACAACGGCCAGATCACCGAGACGCACAGCATCTCGGCCGGCCTGGACTATCCCGGCGTCGGCCCCGAGCATGCCTACCTCAAGGACATCGGCCGCGCCGAGTACGTCGGCGTGACGGATGCCGAGGCGCTCGAGGCCTTCCACCGCCTGTGCCGCACCGAGGGCATCATCCCGGCGCTCGAAAGCGCGCACGCGGTGGCCCACGCGATGAAGATGGCGCCCACGATGCGACCCGACCAGCACCTGCTCGTCAACCTCAGCGGCCGTGGCGACAAGGACATCGGCACCGTCGCCGACCTGACGGGCGCCGAGTTCTACTGCCGGCCCTCGTGCCGTGGCCAGACGGTGAAGCAATGAGCCGCATCCAAGCCACGCTGGCCGCGCTCAAGGCCCAGGGCCGCAAGGCGCTGATTCCGTACGTGACGGCCGGCGACCCGTTTGCCGACGCCACGCCGCAGATCATGCAGGCGCTGGCCGAGGGCGGCGCCGACATCATCGAGCTGGGCGTGCCGTTCTCCGACCCGATGGCCGACGGCCCCGTCATCCAGAAGGCCAGTGAACGCGCGCTGGCGCGGGGCATCGGCGTGCCGCAGGTGCTGGCGATGGTGCGCGAGTTCCGCCGCCACAACCAGGCCACGCCGGTGGTGCTGATGGGCTACGCCAACCCGGTGGAGCGCTACGACCAGAAGCACGGGGCCGATGCCTTCGTGCGCGCGGCGGCCGAGGCGGGTGTCGACGGCCTCTTGATCGTCGACTACCCGCCCGAGGAGTGCGAGGCCTTCTCGGCGCGCCTGAGGGAAGCCGGCCTCGACCTGATCTTCCTGCTCGCCCCCACCAGCACCGACGCGCGCATGGCGCAGGTCGGCCGCGTGGCCAGCGGCTACGTGTACTACGTGTCGCTGAAGGGCGTGACGGGCGCCGGCCACCTGGACACCGCCGCGGTGGCGGAGATGGTGCCGCGCATCCGCGCCCACGTGAGCGTGCCGGTGGGCGTGGGCTTCGGCATCCGCGACGCGGCCACGGCGCGCACGGTGGCGGCGGTGTCCGATGCGGTGGTGATCGGCTCGCGGCTGATCCAGCTGATCGAATCCGAAACCCGCGAGAATGCGCCCCTCGTGGCGAAGGCCTTCATGGCCGAGATCCGCGCTGCCCTCGATGCCTGAACAGGAGTTGTCCCCATGAGCTGGCTCGAAAAACTGCTGCCGCCGAAGATCCAGCCCACCGACCCGGCCGAACGCCGCGCGGTGCCCGAGGGGCTGTGGATCAAGTGCCCGTCGTGTGAGACGGTGCTCTACAAGACCGACCTCGAGGGCAACCTCAACGTCTGCCCCAAGTGCGACCACCACCACCGCATCGGCGCGCGCAGGCGGCTGGATGCGTTCCTCGATCCCGAAGGCCGCTGGGAGATCGGGCAGGAGGTGATGCCCGTCGACGCGCTGAAGTTCAAGGACAGCAAGAAGTACCCGCAGCGCCTGAAGGCGGCGCTCGAGCTCACTGGCGAGACCGACGCCCTCGTGGTGCTGGGTGGCGCGGTGATGAGCGTGCCGGTGGTGGCGGCCTGCTTCGAGTTCGAGTTCATGGGCGGCAGCATGGGCAGCGTCGTCGGCGAGCGCTTCACGCGCGGCGTCGAGGCGGCGGTGGAGCAGAAGGTGCCCTTCGTCAGCTTCACGGCCACCGGCGGCGCCCGCATGCAGGAGGGCTTGCTGAGCCTCTTGCAGATGGCCAAGACCAACGCCGCGCTCACGCGGCTGGCCAAGGCGAAGCTGCCCTACATCAGCGTGCTCACCGACCCCACGATGGGCGGGGTCTCGGCCAGCTTCGCCTTCATGGGCGACGTGGTGATTGCCGAGCCCAAGGCGCTGATCGGCTTTGCCGGCCCGCGCGTGATCGAGAACACCGTGCGCGAGAAGCTGCCCGAAGGCTTCCAGCGCAGCGAGTTCCTCATTGGCACCGGCGCGCTCGACACCATCTGCGACCGGCGCCAGCTGCGCCCCACGATCGCCCGGCTCCTGGCGCTGCTGCAGCGGCAGTCCGCCGACGCGGTCGCCTGACGGCGCCACCCGATCCGTTCGGGCTGAGCCTGTCGAAGCCCACGCTCACCCCGCCCGTTTGGGCTGAGAGCTTGTGAACATTTGGGCAAACCCCGACGACGGACGACGACGAGGTGCGTTGTCAGGGCATGAGTGCTCGACCCATGCCAAGTGACGGGAACGATATCGGCGAGTTGTTCGGCGACCTGCC
>JAIYDH010000064.1 GCA_027487585.1 Rubrivivax sp. | reverse complement strand
CTCCGGGGGTGGGCCCATTCACGGCTTGATGTAGGCCGCGCCGGCCTTCTGCATCTTCGCCAGGCGCACCACGCCGCTGGGCGTGAACTCGGCTTCCTGGATGAACTGCTCGCGCTTCAAGTTGCGGTTGCGCAGCGTGATCTCGCAGATCTCGAACTTCACGCCACGCGCCACCAAGGCTGCCACCGGGCCGGCGAACGGGCTGCCATTGGCGTCTTTGGCGCCTTCCATCAGGAAGTCCACGCCGTTGGCATGCGTAACCACGGTGATCTTGGCCGTCGGGTCGACATCGAGGTGGTTGCGGATGTTGCGCAGGCCCTTCAGGCCCTGCGCCGCGGCGTCGTCGATGTGATAGACGACGGGGTCCTGGGCCAGCGCCGGGGCGGGTGCCACGCAGGCCACGGCGACGGCGAAAGCTGCAACGAGGGTACGGATCGACATGGGGCTCTCCTTTTGAAGGCCGGGGATCATGCCAGCCCGGGGTTGCCAGCCACGCCCACGAGCTTGGGCGTGTTGATGCGGCGCGGCTTCACGCGGCCGCCCGGGTGGCGGTTCTTGTCCTTCAGCCAGGTCTCGACCACGTCCCACACGGGCTGGTTGCCGGCGCGTGCGGCCTCTTCGGCCACCGGGGCCCAGCCGGCCACCTTGTAGGTCTTGCCGGCTTCGATGGGCTTGCCGGCCAGGCGCATGTCGGTGATGCGCGAGCCCATCTTCTCGCCCGGCGTCATCGTGTACTGCAGGCCGCCCACGCGCACCATGTCGCCACCCTGCTGGTAGTACGGATCGGGGTTGAACAGGTTGTCGGCCACGTCCTCGAGCACGGTCTTGATCATCTCGCCGCTCATCGGCGTGACGGTGGCGTAGGGGTAGGTGATGGCCAGCTGGTCCATCATCAGCTCGCGCGTGATGGTCTCGCCGGGCAACAAGCTCGTGCCCCAGCGGAAGCCGGGGCTGAAGGCGATGTCGGCGCCCTGCACGTCCATCAAGGCGTCGCAGACCAGTTGGTCCCAGCTGCCGTTGAAGTTGCCGCGGCGGTAAAGCAGCCCGTCGGTGACGGCCAGCTTCTCGGCCAGCTTGGCTTCATAGGGCGCGCGGATCTTCGTGATCAGCGCGTCCATCTCGGCATCGGCCTTCAGCATGTTGGCGAACACCGGCAGCAGCCGGTAGCGGAAGTTCGCGACCTTGCCGTCCTTCACCTCGAAGTCCATCACGCCCAGGAACTTGCCGTTGCTGCCGGCGTTGGTGACGAGCGTCGTGCCGCCGGCGTTCTTGACGGGCACCGCCACCGGCACGCCGTCGTGCGTGTGGCCGCCGAATATGGCGTCGATGCCGCGCACGCGGCTGGCCATCTTCAGGTCGACGTCCATGCCGTTGTGGCTGATGACGACCACGAGCTTCGCACCCGCGGCGCGTGCCTCGTCGACCACCTTCTGCATGTTCTCGTCCTGGATGCCGAACTCCCAGTCGGCGACCATGTAGCGCGGGTTGGCGATCGGCGTGTACGGGAAGGCCTGGCCAACGATGGCCACCGGCACGCCGTTCATCTGCTTCATCACGTAGGGCTTGAACACCGGGTCGCCGAAGTCGGTGGTCTTGATGTTCTGGGCGACGAAGTCGACGCGGTGCGAAGCTGCACCGCTGCCGGTTCCTCCCGCGAAGTCCCGCTCGACGATCTCCTTCACGCGCTTCATGCCGAGCGTGAACTCCCAGTGGCCCGTCATCACGTCCACCGTCAGCGCCTTGCAGGCGTCGACCATGTCCTGGCCGTCGGTCCACAGGCAGGTGGCGCTGCCCTGCCAGGTGTCGCCCCCGTCGAGCAGCAGCGCGCCCGGGCGGCTGGCCTTCATGCGCTTCACGAGCGTGGCCAGGTGCGCAAAACCGCCGACACGGCCGTAGCGGCGCGAGGCGCGCTCGAAGTCGAGATAGGTGTAGGCATGCGCCAGCGCCGTGCCCGGGCGCACGCCGGCGGCCTTGAGCAGGTGATCACCCACCAGGTGCGGCACCTTGCCTTGCATGCTGCCCAGCCCCAGGTTCACGCTCGGTTCGCGAAAGCGGATCGGCTTCAGCTGCGCATGGCAGTCGGTCATGTGCAGCAGGCTCACGAAGCCCGGGCCGGCGCCCAGCGGCGGCAGGTCGTAGAGCGCGTTTTCGGCTTGCGCCGCGTCGGCGTCTTCGTGGGCGGCGAGGTTCATGCCGGCCACCGAGGCACAGGCCAGCACCTGCAGGAATTCGCGCTTGCTCAGGCTCATGGTGTATCAGTGTCTGCTGATGTTTTCGGGCAGAAAAAGCCCGGCATTGCCGGGCTGGGCGGAGCGCGTTACTTGTTGACCGGCGAGTCCGGGTCGAGCAGCAGCGCCATCACGTGCGCAATCTGCTTCTCGTCGAGGATGCCCAGGTGGCCGAAGCGCGGCATGTTGGAACAGGCGTTGTAGCTCTTGCTGTTCCAGATCTTCATCCAGGTGTACTCGATGATCGGCTGCGAGGTCGGCGCCAGGATGTCCTTCACGCCGCGGTTCTTGCCGTAGTTGTAGAGGCTCGGGCCGATGGTGCCGAAGCTGATCTCTTCCTTGCTGACCTGGTGGCAGTTGTAGCAACTGCCGCCGTTGGCGCTGGTGGCGGCGGAGCTGTCGGTCCAGGTGAGGCCGCGGCCGCTCTGGGCGATGCGCTCGCCCTCGCGCCAGTCGCCGATGTACTGGCCGCCGGTGGGCCACTTGACGGTGTTCTTGGCCTGCGCCGTGACGGCATCGGCCACGGCTTCGGCGGGCTCCTTGTCGGACGAGCAGGCGCTCTGCCCGAGGTCTTGCTTGATGCGGTCGACCTTGGCGATGCCCTGGTCGCGGAACGCGGCCTGCACGAGCTTCAGCGCCTCGGCGTCGAGTTCGGCGGCCGTGGGGCCGGCGGGAACGCTGGCGCACGGGGCCAGCAGCACGGCAGCAGACACGGCCGCCAGCGAAAAGAGGAAGGGCTTCTTGTTCATGGTGTCGTTGCGTCCTTTGCCT
>JAIYDH010000166.1 GCA_027487585.1 Rubrivivax sp. | reverse complement strand
GTGGCCAACAACATCGGCAGCGGCGTGGGCGTCAACCTCGGCGGCGCGTTCTGGGACCGCCAGGCCTTCGTCGGCCTGGTCACGCCGGTGGGCGCCTTCCTGGCCGGCCGGCAGTACACGCCGGGTTTCGAAGTCAGCGCCACCTTCGACGCCTTCGGCACGCAGTCGGCGGCCTCGGCCGGCCAGGTGGGCTCGCTGCCGGCGGCCATCGACATCCGGCTGTCCAACACGCTGGCCTGGCGCGCCGAGATCGGCGGCTTCGTGGCCTCGGCCATGGTGGGTGCCGGCGAGGGCAGCAGCACCGCGGGCCGCTTCACCGGCGCGATGGCGCAGTACCGCGCAGCCAGCTGGTCGGTGGGCGTGGCCCTGAACCGACGCGACAACGAACGTGGCCAGGCCTCGCTGCAGAGCCTTGTGGCCGGCGCCTCAGTGGCGCTCGGCCCCGGCCGTGTCTACGCCATGCTGACCGACATCCAGGACGACAACCCCAGCGGCGTGGGCAGCATCGCGGCACTCGTCACGCCTAGCGTCGGCCCCACCAACGCGGTACTGATCCAGAACGCCTTCACCAACGCGCTGAAGCAGGACGCGCGGCTCATCCACCTGGGCTACCGCGCCACCTTCGGCGTGCACACCGTCTACGCCGGCACGACGCAGTACGACGACCAACGCGCGGCGAACGCCGACACGCGATCGGTCGGCGCGGCCTATTCGTATGCGCTGTCCAAGCGCACCGACATCAACCTCGCGGTGGCCCGCTTCACCAACGCCGCGCTGGCGCAGGCGGCGCCGGGCGGCGGCGGCTACCTCGGCGGCGTCACGGCCAGCGCCGGCACCGACGCCACCAGCCTGGCACTGGGCTTGCGCCACCGCTTCTGATGCCCTCTTAGCCCCCGTGCAGGCCGCCCGCCAGCGGCCTGCTGGCGCTCAGCCATGTTTGCGTTTCTCGTCCGCCGTTTGCTGCAGGCCGTGATCGTGATGCTCACGGTGGCCTTTCTCGCCTTCATGCTGTTCCAGTACGTCGGCGACCCGGTGGCGCAGATGCTGGGCCAGGACGCCACGCAAGAGCAGCGCGAGGCGCTGAAGCGCGACCTCGGCCTCGACCAGCCGTTCCCGGTGCAGTTCGCGCGCTTCGTCGGCAACGCGGTGCAGGGTGAGTTCGGCCTGTCGCTGCGCCAGGGCCGGCAGGTGTCGACGCTGATCGCGGAGCGGTTCCCGGCCACGCTGGAGCTCTCAATGGCCGCTGCCGTGATCGCGCTCGTGGCCGGCATTCCGCTCGGGGTGTACGCGGCGCTGCGGCGCGGGCGCTTTGGCGCGCAGGCGGTGATGACGCTGTCGCTGCTGGGCGTGAGCCTGCCCACCTTCTTGATCGGCATCCTGCTGATCCTGGTGTTCTCGGTGCAGCTGCAGTGGTTGCCGAGCTTCGGCCGCGGCGATACGGTGGCGCTGTTCGGCGGCAGTTGGACGACGGGGCTGCTCACGCTGGACGGCTGGTCGCACCTGGTGCTGCCGGCCATCACGCTGAGCGTGTTCCAGCTCGCGCTGATCTTGCGGCTGGTGCGCGCCGAGATGCTGGAGGTGCTGCGCACCGACTACATCAAGTTCGCGCGCGCCCGCGGCCTGAGCGACCGCGCCATCCACTTCAGCCACGCGCTGAAGAACACGCTGGTGCCCGTGATCACCATCACCGGCCTGCAACTGGGCAGCCTCATCGCCTTTGCCATCATCACCGAGACGGTGTTCCAGTGGCCGGGCATGGGGTTTCTGTTCATCCAGGCGGTGCAGTTCGCCGACATCCCGGTGATGGCCGCCTACCTGTGCCTGATCGCGCTGGTGTTCGTGATCGTGAACCTGGTGGTCGACCTGCTGTACTTCGTCGTCGACCCGCGGCTGCGTGTCGAGAAGCCGGCGGGGGGCCACTGACATGGCGGCACTCTCGATGTGGGGCCGCTGGCGCGACAGCGATGTCTGGCACAGCTTCAAGCGCTCGCCCACCGCCATCGTGGCGGCGGTGATCGCGGCCGTGTGCCTGTTCTGCAGCCTCTTCGCGCCCTGGGTCGCGCCGCACAACCCCTTCGACCTGGCGACGCTGAACCTGATGGACTCGCGCCTGCCCCCGGCCTGGATGGAAGGCGGCAACCCGAGCTACCTGCTGGGCACCGACGACCAGGGCCGCGACATCCTGAGCGCCCTCTTCTACGGCGCGCGCATCTCGCTGCTGGTGGGCCTGGCCTCGGTGCTGCTGTCGCTGGTGGTGGGCGTGGCGCTGGGCCTGCTGGCGGGCTTTGTGGGGGGCGCGGTCGACGCCTTCATCATGCGCGTGTGCGACGTGATGCTGTCGTTTCCGAGCATCCTGATGGCGCTGCTGATCGACGGCATCGGCCGCGCGCTGTTTCCGAACGCGCACGACACGCTGGCCTTCGGCGTGCTGATCTTCGCCATCGCACTCACCGGCTGGGTGCAGTACGCGCGCACGGTGCGCGGCAGCACGCTGGTGGAGCGGCAGAAGGAGTACGTGCAGGCCGCGCGCGTGATCGGCGTGGCGCCGCTGCGCATCATGGCGCGCCACGTGCTGCCCAACGTGATGGGGCCGGTGCTGGTGCTGGCCACCATCCAGGTGGCGGCGGCCATCCTGACCGAGGCAACCCTGTCTTTCCTGGGCGTGGGCGTGCCGCCGACCTCGCCCAGCCTGGGCACCCTCATCCGCATCGGCAACGACACGCTGTTCTCGGGCGACTGGTGGATCACCATCTTCCCGGGGGTGATGCTGGTGCTGATCGCGCTGTCCGTGAACCTGCTCGGCGACTGGCTGCGCGACGCGCTCAACCCCAAGCTGCAATGAGCACCACGCCGCTGCTGGAGGTGAAGAACCTCGTCGTGGAGTTCCCCACGCGGCGGGGAACCCTGCGCGCGCTGGATCACGTGAGCTTTGCCATCGCACCCGGCGAGATCCTGGGCGTGGTCGGCGAATCCGGCGCCGGCAAGAGCCTCACCGGCGCGGCCATCATCGGCCTGCTGGAGCCGCCGGGGCGCATCGCCGGCGGCGAGATCCGCCTGCAGGGCCAGCGCATCGACGGCCTGGGCGCGGATGCGATGCGCCGCATCCGCGGCAAGCGCATCGGTGCCATCTTCCAGGACCCGCTGACCTCGCTGAACCCTCTGTTCACCGTGGGCCAGCAGCTGGTGGAGACGATCCGCGCACACCTGCCGCTGTCGGAGCGCGAGGCGCGCGAACGCGCGATCCGGCTGCTCGCCGACACCGGCATTCCGGCGCCCGAGGCGCGCTTCGGCCAGTACCCGCACCAGTTCAGCGGCGGCATGCGGCAGCGCGTGGTGATTGCGCTGGCGCTGGCGGCCGAGCCGGAGCTCATCGTCGCCGACGAGCCCACGACGGCACTGGACGTGTCGATCCAGGCGCAGATCATCGCCTTGCTCCGGCGCCTGGCGCGCGAGCACGGCACGGCCGTCATGCTCGTCACGCACGACATGGGCGTGATCGCCGAGACCTGCGATCGCGTGGCCGTGCTGTACGCCGGCCGCGTGGCCGAGATCGGGCCGGTGGCCGAGGTCATCCACCGCCCGTCGCACCCCTACACACGCGGCCTGATGGGCTCGATCCCGGCGATGGACGCCGAGGGCATCTACCGCGACGAGCTGCTGCAGATCGACGGCGCCATGCCGCGCCTGAACGCCATGCCAACCGGCTGCGCCTTCCACCCGCGCTGCCCGCAGGCCAACGAACGCTGCACCCGCGAACGGCCCGAGCTGCTGGCGGCGGGCGCCACGCGGGCCGCCTGCTGGCTCGTCGACACCCAGGCGCCGGCATGAGCACCCAGCCCCTGCTGCAGGTGCGCGGCCTGACGAAGCGCTTCGACGTCTCGGCGCCCTGGCTCAACCGCGTTCTTGAGCGGCTGCCGCGCCAGGTCGTGTACGCGGTCGACGACGTCAGCTTCGACATCGCCCGCGGCAGCACGCTGGCGCTGGTGGGCGAAAGCGGCTGCGGCAAGAGCACGGTGGCGCGGCTGCTGGTGGGGCTGCATGCAGCCTCGGCGGGATCCGTTCACTTCGACGGTCAGGAACTCGCCTCGCTGCAGGGCGCCGAGCGGCGCGTGCTGCAGCGCCGGCTGCAGATGATCTTCCAGGACCCCTACGCCAGCCTCAACCCGCGCTGGACGGTGGAGGACATCGTCGCCGAGCCCTTGCGCGAGCACGCGCTGGTGGCCGGCCACGACGCGCAGCGCGCGCGTGTGGCCGAGCTGCTGCTGCAGGTGGGGCTGGCGGCGGCCGACGCGGCCAAGTTCCCGCACCAGTTCAGTGGCGGCCAGCGCCAGCGCATCAGCATCGCGCGCGCGCTGGCCACGCAGCCGGAGTTCCTGGTCTGCGACGAGCCGACCTCGGCGCTCGATGTCTCGGTGCAGGCGCAGGTGCTGAACATCATGAAGCGGCTGCAACGACAGCGCGGCCTCACCTACCTGTTCATCAGCCACAACCTGGCCGTCGTGCGCCACGTGGCCGATGCCGTGGGCGTGATGTACCTGGGCCGCCTGGTGGAGGTGGCGCCGAAACTCGCGCTCTTCGCCGCACCGCGCCACCCGTACACGCGCATGCTGCTCGACGCGATCCCCGACGTGCACATGAGCGGCCGCGCGCGCACGCCCGTGCAGGGCGAGGTGCCCAACCCGCTGCATCCGCCGAGCGGCTGCGCCTTCCACCCACGCTGCCCGCAGGCCAACGCCCGCTGCAGTGCCGAGCGGCCAGCACTCATCCAGACCGGCGAGGTGCAGGTGGCCTGCCACGCGGTGCAGGAAGGGCGGCTGCCGGCGCGTGACGCCATCACACCCCCGGGGTGACGCTTTCACGGGACTCGCACGGCACGAAAGTCGATAAACACGGCATCGGGCAATCAAGCCCGGCCGGCACGCCAAGCGATGGGTCTGCCGCGCCACCGAGGAGCTGCCGTGAACGACTTGAGCGAAGCGATCTTCCTGCCACCGCTGGGCCTGAGCCCGGCCCAAGAGCCCGCCTCGGCGAGGCTGCTGTCGGTGCCCTCGCCTCAGCAGCGCGGGCGCTACGCGCTGGCCTACTGGCCGGCCACGCTGCGCAGCCTGCTCTCGCCGCACGGGCTCGACCCTTCCGCCGCCCGCTGGTCGTACGCGGCGCGCTTTCAGCCGCGGCCGGACGAACACGCGCGCTGGTGCCAGGCCTTCGGGCTGGACGCCGCCGCGGCCACTGGCGCGCCGTTCCTCTTCAGCCAGGCCACCGGCACGCTGCTGTACATGAGGCTTTTTGCCGACCTGGGCCTGAACTTCCGCCACCTGCTGCACCTGCGCCACCGCGCTACGCACCGGCCGGTGCCTCAAGCCGCTCAACTGAGCAGTCAGATCGTCTCGGCGCGTGTCGCGGCCGTGCACTCGCTGGGCGCGCGCAAGGCCCTGGTGCACATCGCTTGCACCGTGAGCAGCGAGGACGGCCTCGTGTTGCTGCACGTTCAAGACGACTTCATCGTGCGGGGCTACCGCTCGGGCCAGCTGGCCGCGCTGACGCGTCACCCCGCGCCACCGTTCGAGGCCCTGCAGCGCCCGGCACCGCGCTGGGCACCGGGCACGGCGCCCTGGCAGGCGCGCATCGACATCGCTGCCGACCTGGGCCAGCGCTATGGCCAGCTCAGCGGCGACGCCAACCCGGTGCACACCACGCCCTGGGCGGCACGGCTCTTCGGCCACCCGAAGCCGTTCCTGCAAGGGCTGGCCACGCGCTCGATGATCGTCGGCCAGCTGGCGCAGGCCGGCTGGCAGGTGCACCGCCTCGACCTGCACCTGTGCCGGCC
>JAIYDH010000370.1 GCA_027487585.1 Rubrivivax sp. | reverse complement strand
GTCAATGGCGGGGCCGTCAGCAGCGCCCAGATGAACTTTGAGGCCGGCCGCGACTACACGCTGCTGCTCGCGGGCACGCCCGCCGCGCCGCGCGTGCTGCGCATCGAAGACGACAACCGCCTGCCGGTGGATGCCACCCGCGGCAAGCTGCGGCTCGTCAACGCACTGGCCGACGGCAGCACCGCCGCCGCGCTGACGCTGGACTTCTCGCCCGTGAGCGGCGAGGTCGCACCCGACCGGGCCTCGGCTGCCGCCACGGTAGAGGCCACCAGCACCGGCCGCTTGGCCGTGACGGCGCGTGGCGCGCCAGCCCCGCTGTTCGTGGCCACCGAGCAGCTGCTGCGGGCGGCGGCCGTGCACACGGTGTTCGTGGCGGGCGCCACCAGCGCGGCCGTGGGCATCTTGCGGCGCGACCGTTGAGCGGCTCGCGCCCGCGAGCGGGACGCTAGGCCAGCCGCCCCGCGCGGAAGTCTTCCACCGCCTGGTAGAGCTCCTGTTGCGTGTTCATCACGAACGGCCCGTGCTGCGCGATCGGCTCGCGCAGCGGCCGGCCGGCGATGAGGATGGCCTTGGCGCCTTCGTCGCCGGCCTCCAGCACCACGCCATCGGGCCCGGCGCCGGCGGTGGCGCCCACGCTGAAGTCAGGCCGCGGGTTGGCGAAGATCGCCATGCGGCCGCGCCGCACCGCCGTGCCGGCCACCGCCAGGCCGCCGCGGTAGACGTAGGCAAAGGCGTTGTGCGTGGCCGGCAGCGGCTGCTCGAAACGCGCGCCGGGCGCCAGGTGCACATCGAGGTACAGCGGCTCGGTGTCGGCGCGCTGCACCGCGCCGGCCACGCCGTGCGTGGCGCCGGCGATCACGCGCACCGTCACGCCCTCGGCGTGCCACTCGGGGATCTCGCTGGAGGCGATGTCGCGGTACCAGGGCGGCTGCATCTTCGTCTTGCCGGGCAGGTTCAGCCAGAGCTGGAAGCCCTCCATCGCGCCTTCCTGCTGCTCGGGCATCTCGCTGTGGATCACGCCGCGGCCGGCCGTCATCCACTGCACGCTGCCGGGCACCAGCAGGCCCTCGTTGCCGGCGCTGTCGCGGTGGCGCATGCGGCCTTCGAGCATGTAGGTGATGGTCTCGAAGCCGCGGTGCGGGTGGTCGGGGAAACCGCCGATGTAGTCGCCCGGGTTCTGGGTGCCGAAGGCGTCGAGCATCAGGAAGGGGTCGAGCCGGCGCTGCAGGTCTTGCGTGAGCACGCGCACGAGCTTGACGCCGGCGCCGTCGGACGTGGCCTGGCCCTGCACGAGGCGCTCGACCGTGCGCGAGGTGTTGACGAGGGCGGGGGCGTCGGTGGAGGTGGGGGTGTCCATGCCCGGCACTGTAGCCAGCCCGCCGCGCCGCGGCGTTGCAGGGACTTGAACACGGCGTTCGCCACCGGTGCTAGCCTGCCGGCCCATCTGAACGAGGAGACGCCGATGAAGGCCATCTGGAACGGCACCGTCATCGCCGAGAGCGACGACACGGTGGTCGTCGAAGGCAACCACTACTTCCCCGCCAGCGCGGTGAAGTCGCAGTACCTGCTGCCGAGCAACACCAAGACCACCTGCTCCTGGAAGGGCGTGGCGCAGTACCACTCGCTGTTCGTCGACGGCGACGCCAACCCCGATGCCGTCTGGTACTACGCCGAGCCCAAGGACGCGGCGGCGCAGATCAAGGGGCGCATGGCCTTCTGGAAGGGCGTGAAAGTCACCGAGTGAGCGAGACGGCGACTTCACCCTCGCCGGCTCTGACGGCGCCGCACCGCCGCCGCCTGCGCGAGCTGTGGCGCAGCGCCGGCTGGCCTTGCCGCGACCCGCTGGAGCTCGACCTGCTCGCCGCCGGCCTGCTGCAAAGGCACTGGTGCGCCGACGGCCGCGAGACGCTGCGCGTCACCGAGGCCGGGCTGCAGCTGCTGGCGGCGTCGCGGCAGCGCGCGCAGGCGGCGCTGTCGCGCCACGAGGCCCTGGTGGCCGTGGTGGCGCGCGAGATGCAGCGCGCCGGGCGTATCGTCTGGCGGCGGTTGTCGCTGCGTGCGCCGCTGGCCGAGCCCGACGGCAGCACGCGCTGGGCCACCGCCATGCCCGACGTCTACTCGATACGCCACACCACGGTGGAGGACTACCTGGAACCCGTCGTGCACGAGATCAAGGTCAGCCGCGCCGACCTGCTGGCCGACCTCAAGCGCCCCGACAAGGGCCGCGCGTACCGCGCCCTGGCCAGCCAGTGCTGGTACGTGGTGCGCGAGGGCTTGTGCACTGAAGACGAACTGCCACCCGAAGTGGGCCTGATGGTGGCCTGCGGCCCGGCGATGGACCGGCTCGAGGTGCTGCGGCCTGCGCCCCGGCGGCCACTGCGGCCGGGCTTTGCGCTGTGGATGGCGCTGGCGCGGGCCCCGGCCGAGCCGCCCCTGGACGACGACCCGCAGCCCGGCCTGGCCGACGTGGAGGCCGGGTCTTGAGCCGCACGCCGTGGTGGTCGCGCCTGTTCGGGCGGGCGCCAGCGGCGCCGCCCGCCGCCGAGCCACCGCCAGGCCCGGCCAAGGCGAGGCTGCCGCGCAACGCCGCGGCCGAGCTGCCCGCCGGTGCCCTGCGCCGCCCGCTGATCGGCCGCGACGGCCAGGTGGCGGCCTTCGAGTGGCTGCTGGCCGACGCCGCCCGGCGCCCGCTGGCCGACCTGCAGGCGCTGTGGGCCGCCGCCGCCGCCGCGCCTCAGCCGGCCCTGGTGACGCTGCCGGTAGGGCTGGCTCGCGACAGCGCCGTGCAGGCGGCCCTGAGGCCCGGCCTGTGGCTGCACCTGGATGAACTGCCCGACCCCGCCCTGGCAGCGGCGCTGCGCGCGTGCGGCGTGCAGCTGGGCGCACCGGCCGGCGTGCCGGTCGCCGAGCCGGCGCTCGACTTCGTCGTCGCCACCGCCGCCGGCGGCGGCACCGACACGCTGCTGCTGGCCGAGCAGCGCTGGCACGAGACGCAACCCCGCGTGCGTCTGGTGGCGCTGGGCCTGACCAGCCTGGACGACGCCGAGCAGCTGCTGGCCCGCGGCTACCACTGGACCGGCGGGCGCCTGGCGCGGGCCAAGGGGCCGGCCGCCGGGGCGCAGCCGCTGGGTGCCGCGGCCCACCGCATCTGCGCCTTGCTCAGCCAACTGGCACAAGACACCGACACCGCCCCGCTGGCGGCTGCCGTGCGGGCCGACGTGGCGCTGGGCTACCGGCTGCTGCGCTACGCCAACAGCCCGGCGGTAGGCCTGCGCACGCCGGCCGACACGGTGGAGCAGGCCATCGCCGTGCTCGGCCGCCGCGAGCTGACACGTTGGTTGCAGGTGATGCTGATGGCCGCCGCCGCGTCGCGCCCGGCGCAGCGCGCGCTGCAGCAGCACACGCTGATGCGCGCACGGCTGCTGGAGCGCCTGGCCGAGCGGCGCGGCGAGCCCGAGCCGGGCGCCTTCTTCACGCTGGGCTTGATGTCGACGCTGGAGCAGCTGCTGCAGGTGCCGCTGGCCACCGTGGTGGCGCCGCTGCGGCTGCGCGAAGAGGCGCAGATGGCGCTGCTGCAGGGCCGTGGGCCGTGGGCGGGGCAGCTGGTGCTGCTGGAGGCGCTGGAAGACCCTGACGAGTCGCGCGCCTGGGCCGCCGCCGCGGCGCTGGGCCATGGCGCGGAGCTCAGCGACGAGGCCGAGGCGGCTTGGGCCTGGGCGTCGGGTCTGGATACGGGCGGCTGACTCGGGCGGCCTACAGGGGCGGCCTACAGGGGCGGCTGACAGGGGCGGCTGACAGGGGCGGCACGGGCAAGCCGTCGGCACGTCCGCGCACAATGCCCGACATCTGCCCCGCTGGGAGCCCGTTCCATGCCTGTTCCCCATTCGCTGTCTGCCCATGCCCTGGCACTGGCCACCGCCGCCGCGCTGACGCTGGCCCTGCCCGCACCTGTGCTCGCCGCGCCCGCAGCCGCCGCCACGACCGGCAAGACCGGCACGGCCAACACGAAAGGCCTGCCCTCCACCAACCTCCCGTGGATCAGCGCCGCCTCCGACGCCGAGATCGACGCCGCCTTCGCGCGTGCCGCCGCGCAGAAGAAGCCGGTGCTGATGTACTGGGGCGCCAGCTGGTGTCCGCCGTGCAACCAGTTGAAGGCCACGCTCTTCAACCGCCAGGACTTCGCCACGCTGTCGCAGCACTTCGTGGCCGTGCATGTGGATGGCGACCGCCCCGGCGCGCAGCGCGTGAGCACGCGCTTCAAGGTCAGCGGCTACCCGACGGTGGTGCTGTTCACACCTGATCGGCAAGAGATCACGCGCCTGCCCGGCGAGGTCGACGCCGCGCAGGTGATGGCCGTGCTGCTGGGCGGCTTGAACGGCGGCCGTCCGGCGCAGGCCGTGCTGGCCGACGCACTGGCCGGCAAGCCGCTGGCCGCCGCCGACTGGCGCGTGCTGGCCTTCTATTCCTGGGAGACCAGCGAATCCAGCCTCGTGCCCAAGGCCGAGACGGCGCCCACGCTGGCCCGGCTGGCCGCGGCGCATGCGGCCTTGCCCTCGGCCGATGGCGACACCACCACGCGCCTGTGGCTCAAGGCCCTGGCCGCCAGCGACGATGCGCCGGCGGCCAAGGCGCTGAAGCCCGACGCCGCGTTGCGCCAGCGCGTGCAGCAGGTGCTGGGCTCGACGGCGCTGGTGCGTGCGCACATGGACATCGTCGGCGGCAGCGCGCCCGACCTGGTGCGCGTGCTCGAGCCCGAGGCCGGCCCGGCGCGCGATGCGCTGGTGGCGCAGTTCGACGCCGCGCTCGTCAAGCTGCAGGCCGACGCCACGCTGTCGCGCAACGACCGCATGAGCGCGCTCTACAGCCGCGTCATGCTCGCCCGCCTGGCCTTGCCGAAAGACGCCGTGCAGGTGCAGCTGCCCGCCGCGCTGACGGCCGACGTGCGCCAGATCGTGGCCGCCGCCGACCGCGAGATCCGCGACGGCTACGAGCGCCAGGCCGTCATCACCTTCGGCGCCGCGGCGCTGGCGCGCACCGGCCTGTGGGCCGAGAGCGAGGCGCTGCTGAAGGGCAACCTCGCGCGCAGCCACTCGCCCTACTACCTGATGAGCCAGCTGGCCGGCAACTACCGGCGCCTGGGTCGCAACGCCGAGGCGCTGCAGTGGTACGAGCAGAGCTACGACAAGGCGGTGGGCCCGGCGACGCGTGTGCAGTGGGGCGCCGGCTACGTGAACGCGCTCATCGATCTGGCACCCACCGAAACCGCGCGCATCGAGAAGGCCGTCGCCTCGCTGCTGGCCGAAGCCGCCAAGGACACGGCCGCGTTCGAGGGCCGCAGCGCCCGCAGCTACAAGCGCGTGGCCGACAAGCTGGCCAGCTGGAACACCGACGGCAGCAAGAGCCCCGTGCTGACGCGGCTGCAGAGGCAGCTCGACGGCATCTGCAGCAAGGTCGACGCCGCCGACGGCCAGCGCGCCACCTGCCAGGCGCTGCTCAAGCCGGCCGAGGGCAAGCCGGCCTGAGTCACACACCCCCATAACCCGTTCGGGCTGAGCCTGTCGAAGCCCTGGATCACCACCCCCCGTTCGGGCTGAGCTTGTCGAAGCCCGGGTTCACCACCTGCGCTTCGACAGGCTCAGCGCGAACGGTTGTGGCGGACCGCTCTACTTCAGCAGCCCTTCCGCCTTGAGCGCCTCCTGCACCGCCGGCCGTGCCGCCACTCGGCCCATGAAGGCCGACAGCTGGGCCAGCGGCGCGATGTCCACGCCCACGTACTTGCCCCAGCCGGCCACGGTGAACAGGTAACCGTCGGCCACCGTGAAGCCGTCGCCCATCGAGTAGGGCTTCCCGGCGAGCTGCTGGTCAACCCAGGCGAGCTTCTCGC
Source organism: Rubrivivax sp. (assembly GCA_027487585.1). Classification (GTDB taxonomy): domain Bacteria; phylum Pseudomonadota; class Gammaproteobacteria; order Burkholderiales; family Burkholderiaceae_C; genus Rubrivivax. The sequence goes on along the minus strand of JAIYDH010000370.1, from coordinate 226 downwards.
CCAGCTTGGCACGCGCCATGGTCTTGGTCTCTTCGGGCGTGCCGGGTGCGAACAGCGGCGAGAAGCCTTTGTGCAGCTCGCTGGTGATGTAGTTCAGCCACTCCATCAGCCGGTAGCGCGCCATCGTGCCGGCTGCCGGGGCCAGGCCGCTGGCGGGCGCCTGGTCGGCGATCCACTGCACGATGGCCGGGCCTTCGGTGAGGCGCTGGCCGTCGTCGAACTCCAG
>JAIYDH010000268.1 GCA_027487585.1 Rubrivivax sp. | reverse complement strand
GAGCTGGCCGAGATCACCGCGATGGCGGCCGAGGAGATGCTGCGCTTCGGCATCACGCCCAAGGCCGCGCTGCTGTCGCACAGCAACTTCGGCACCCACGACACCGCCAGCGCCCAGAAGATGCGCCGCACGCTGGCGCTGCTGCGCGAGCAGGCGCCCTGGCTCGAGGTCGACGGCGAGATGCACGGCGACCTGGCGCTCGACCCCGAGGCCCGCCGCAAGCTGATGCCCGACAGCACGCTCACCGGCGAGGCCAACCTGCTGGTGCTGCCGAACATCGACGCCGCCAACATCGCCTACAACCTGCTCAAGACGGCGGCCGGCGGCGGCATCGCCATCGGCCCGGTGCTGCTGGGTGCCGACAAGCCGGTGCACATCCTCACGCCCTCGGCCACGGTGCGCCGGATCGTCAACATGACGGCGCTGACGGTGGCTGACGCCGAGGCCGGACGTCAATCGGGCTCTGCGGGCTGATTGACGCCGCCTTGCGGCGCCGCGTTGGCCCCCGGGCGGGGCTTGCCGGCGCGCGGGAACTTCCAGAGAGCACGGCGCTCACAGCCATGTGAGTGCCCACTGATAACCCTGCTTGACCGCCCCAAACCAGGGCGCCGCCTTGAGTTTTTGGGGGGCTGAGGCTACCATCTTCGTTTGACATTTCAGGGTTTTCCCGTGTTCTGGACCGGATCGGAGGCTGCAGCGGTGACTTCTGCAAGGAGTGCACAGCGGGCGCTGCAGGGGCTGCGGACGCTGGCGCTGGGCGCCGCGACGGTGGCTGCGGTGGCGCTGTCGCCGGCCTGGGCCCGCACGCCGGATCAGCCTGGGGTCGGTGCTCCCGTGGCGCTATCCGCCTTGCCCCCTGAAGCCCGGCAGACCCATCGGCTCATCCTGGCCGGCGGCCCATTTCCGTACTCGAAGGACGGCACGGTGTTCTTCAACCGCGAACGGCATCTGCCGCCGCGGCCGCGCGGACAGTACCGCGAGTACACCGTGCGCACGCCGGGTCTGTCGCACCGGGGAGCCCGCCGCATCGTCTGCGGTGGCCTGCCGCCAACGCAGCCCGAAGCCTGCTACTACACCGCCGACCACTACAACAGCTTCAAGCGCATCGAGCCCTGACCGCCCCACCGGAAGACCTGCGCGATGAACGCCGCCACCGATCACACCTTTCTTTTACCGCCACCCAGGAGGATCGCGACCATGGAGTTGCAGACCATCCGACCCAACCTCGTGCAGGCCATCCGTGCCTACCGGGTTGACGACCTGATGACCGCGGCGCAAGCCGTTGGCCATCACTTCCTGTACGCCAACCTTTCCGGCGCGCAGACCAAGCAGGACGTGCTCGACGGCATCGCCGCGGCGTTCACGTTCCCGCCGCACTTCGGCAAGAACATCGACGCGCTCTACGACTGCATGACCGACCTCGTGCACAAGAGCGGCCAGCAGCCGGGCTTCGTCGTCGTGCTCGAGCAGCTGCCCGACAACCCGCGCTTCGACCGCGAGGCGCGCGAGCAGCTGCTCGACGTTTTCCGCGACGCCGCCGAGTTCTGGGGCGACCGACGGATCCCATTCCGATGTTTCTATTCTTTTCAGTAGCCCGCTCCCAAGAAATCGGGTCATGGGAGCGGGCTGCTGAGACGGCCCCTACGACGACAACGCCGCCGGCCGCTGCCGGCACCGCGCCTGCCAAGCCGGCGGCTGCGAAGGTGGTGCCCAAGAACGGCACCAATCCGAACTTCGGCATGAACATGCCGATGATGAGCAGCGCTTTCGATACCGCTGCCTGGTTGTCCGCGGCGTGAAGCCCACCGCCTGAGCGACGCTCAGGCGCGCGCGAGCGCCACGTACTCGGCCACGGGTACTTCTTCGGCGCGGCGCTGCACATCGAACGGCACGCCGGGCGCGTGCTGCTCGATCCAGTGGCCCAGCGTGTGGCGCAGCAGCTTGCGCCGCTGCGAAAACGCGCTGGCCACCAGCGCACCCAGGCGCGCCGGGTCGACACCGGCCACGCTGTCGGCCGGTCGCGGCTGCATGCGCACCACGGCCGAATCCACGCGCGGCGGCGGATCGAAGGCCTCGGGCGGCACGTCGAGCACGGCCTCGATCGCGTAGCGCCACTGCAGCATCACCGACAGCCGGCCGTAGTCTTTGCCGCCCGGCGCGGCCGCCATGCGGTCGACCACTTCCTTCTGCAGCATGAAGTGCTGGTCCTGCACCAGGTGCGCCACCGGCAGCAGGTGAAAGAGGATCGGGCTCGAGATGTTGTACGGCAGGTTGCCCACCACGCGCAGCGCGCGGCCGGCGATGGCTGCCAGCGCGCCGAAGTCGACCTTCAGCACGTCGGCCTCGATGACCTCGAGCCCGGCGCGTGCGGCGCCGGTGCGGCGCAGCCGGGCAGCGAGATCCCGGTCGAGCTCAATCACCGTCAGCGCGCCGGCGCGTTCGAGCAGCGGTTGCGTCATGGCGCCCAGGCCGGGACCGATCTCGACGAGGGCATCGCCCGGGCGCGGCTGGATGGCGCGCACGATGTCGCCGATCACGCCCTCGTCGGCCAGGAAGTGCTGGCCGAAGCGCTTTCTCGCAACGGGCGCGCCGCGGCCGCCCGGCATCACAGCGGCGGCTCGCGCAACTCGACGTAGGCGCGCGAGCGCAGTTCCTTGGCCCAGTCGAGGTAGGCCTGCTCGAAGCGCTGCTCGCGCAGCACGTTGCGGGCCTGCTCGCGCAGTTGCTTGGTCTCGAGCGTGGTGGTGCGCCGCTCGAGCACCTGGATCAGGTGCACACCGAAACGCGACACCACGGGCTCCGACATGCCGTTGATCGCCAGCGCGTTCATCGCGTTTTCGAACTCCGGCACCATCTGCCCGGGGTTCGACCAGCCGAGATCGCCCCCCGCGGCGGCACTGCCGTCTTCGCTGTGCTGGCGCGCGATGTCCTCGAAGCTGGTGCTGCCCGCTTCGATCTGCCGCTTGTACTCGGCCAGGCGCCGCGAGGCCGTCGCCGCGTTCAGCTGCGCCGAGGTGCGCAGCAGCACGTGGCGGGCGCGTGTCTGCGTGATCTGCCCGAGGGCCACTTCCTTGCGCTCGACCAGCTTGAGCACATGGAAGCCGGCGCCCGAGCGCAGCAGGGTCGGCGCGACCTCGCCGCTCTTGAGGCTGCGCGTGTGCTCGACAAAGATGTCCGGCAGCCGCGAAGCCGGCCGCAGCCCGATGACGCCGCCGCGCTCGCGGTTGCTGTCTTCGCTGATCTCCCTGGACACCACGGTGAAGTCCTCGCCGCCTTGCACACGCACCAGCGCAGCCTGCGCCCGCGCGCGGCGCTGCTCGAGCAACTCGGGGGTGGCGCCCTCGGGCACCGAGACCAGGATCTGCGCGATGTTGGTCTCGGCGTCGCTGTTGGCGGCGCGCCGCTGCTCGTCGAGGTACTTGTCGATGTCGTCGTCGGTGACGCGGATGCGCTGGTAGACCTCGCGCTCGCGCAGCCGCTCGATCATCAGCTGGTCACGCAGGTTGGCGCGGAAGCGGCCGTAGTCGACGCCCTCGGCCGTCAGCCGCTGGCGCAGTGTGTCCAGCGTGAGCTGGTTCTGCAGCGCGATGTTCTGCACCGCACGGTCGATGTCGACCTCGTCGATGCGCATGCCGCTGTCGCGCGCCGAGGTGATCATGGCGCGTTCGTCGATCAGCGCATCGAGCGCCAGCTGGCGCAGTTCGGCGTCGGCCGGCAGCGCCTGGCCGCCGCGCTGGGCCTCGATCCGGGCGCGTTCAATGCGGCGCTCGACCTCGCCAGCGGTGACCGATTCCTGGTTCACCACGGCCGCGATCCAGTCGGCGTTGCGCGGGCCGCGCGGGCTGTTGCCCTGGGCCTGCGCCGCCTGGCTGGCCAACTGCCCCAGCACGACGAGCAGCGCCAGCGCGACGGGGCGCAGGCGTTGGGGGCGCGAGGGGCGCCGGGGGGTCGGGCGTGCAGCGGTCATGGGCAGGGGATCAGGGCGTGGGACCGACCTCGTCGGTGCGGCTGCTGCCGCGGTTTTCACGCAGCAGGCGGTAACCCGGGATATTGTCCCTCAAGACCTGCAGCGGGTTGGAGCCCAGCCGCGACAGGCCCACCAGCTCCAGCTGCACGAGGATGCGCGTGGTCGCCTGGCTGCGGCCCGTGGACAGCTGCTCGGCCACGACGCGGGCGATCCAGCAGCCGGCGTCGTACTCGAAGCCGAGGATGGAGTCGGTCAGCCGGCGGTCCTTGAGGCTGTAGTTGAAGCGCCCCACGGAGTACCACGCGCCCTTGCAGCTGCCGCTGCCGGCTGCCCGCCCGCCGCCCGGCGCCGCGCCCCACACCGGCCACTGCCAGCCCACCTCGAGCTGCTCCGAGAGGCCGCGCGCCAGCCGGTAGGTGGCGCCGACGGTGCGGAACGGCCCGGGCGAGTAGCGCGCGCCCATGATCGAGCGCACCGAGCGCTGGATGTCGGGGCTGTACTGCACGGCGGCGTCGATCGTCCAGCCCGGCAGCACGCTGGTGCTGCCCACCAGCAGCGCATCGGAGAAGCGCTGCTCCAGCGTCGGCCCGTCGGGCGAGCCGTCGGCCTGCGGCGCCACGCGCTGCGGCCGCAGCAGCACGCGCTGCACGAGGCCCAGGCGCAGCGCCTCCGCGCCGCTGGCGGCATCGACGAGTCGCGTCGTGAAGCCGGCGGTCAGCTGCTTGGCGTCGGAGACGCGGTCGACGCCGGAGAAAGCGTTGTCGGTGAACAGCGAGACGACGTTGAAGTCCTTGGCCGCGGAGTCGTAGTTCGGCAGCTGGCTCTGCTCCCGGTACGGCGTGCTCACGAACAGCAGCCGCGGCTCCAGCGTCTGGCGCAGCTCGCGGCCGAAGAACACGGTGCTGCGCTCGAGTTCCAGGCCGAGGTCGAGACTGAAGGTGGGGATGGTGCGGCGGGCGTCGGTCAGCCCGCTGGGCAGGCGCTGCGTGCCGCGGTAGGCCGCGGCGTTCAGCGCCAGCTTGGGCACGGCGAACCAGCCGTCGCCCCGCACCGGGCGCGCCAGGGATCCGACGGCATGCCAGCGGTCGCCGGTGGGCCGGGCCAGATCGATGGCCTGGCCGGCAGGCAGGGTGAAGCGGTTGAACTCCGTCTGCAGCGCCAGCTCCACGCCGCCGGCAGCCCGCGCCTGCAGCGCCATGCCGATCTGCGGGCTGCGCTCGTAGGGCGCCAGGATGAACGACTCCAGGTCCTGCAGCACCTGCCAGCGCAGCACGCGGGCGTAGACGCTGCCTTCGCCCTCGCCATCGCCCAGCAGCAAGGCGGCGGGCAGCGAGAACGAGCGCTCCACCGCCGCACGGCCCGCCAGCAGGCGCGGCGTGAAGCTGCGGTCGGCATCGGGGAAGTCCTTCCACCAGGCCTGGTCGCTGACGCGCGCGATGTCGGTCTCGATTCGCCAGCCGGTGGCCGGTGTGGCCTCGTGCAGCCACTGCAGGGAGCCCCGCGAGCGGCGCGCCACCTGGTCGTTGGGCAGCGCGTCCAGCCGCAGCGCGCCTTCGAACCGGGGTTCGAGGTAACGGAATTCGCTGTCGACGCCGAGCCCGCGCCGCGTGATCACGCGCGGCGCGATCGTCGCGTCGCGGTTGGGCGCGATGTTCCAGTACCAGGGCACCGAGACGATCAGGCCGCTGCGGTTGTCGATATTGATCGACGGCGGCAGCCAGCCGCTCTTGCGCTCGTCGTTGAGCGGAAAGCTCAGGCGCGGCAGCGCCAGGATCGGCACGCCCAGGAAGCGCAGCTGCGCGCCTTCGGCGATGCCTTCGTTGGCGTCGAGGTCGATCTGGATGCGCTCGGTCCTCAGCACCCAGTCGGGTTCGGCGCCGGCCGCGGCCGGGTCGACGCGCGGGCAGCTCGTGTAGCTGGCGTTGGTGGCGCGCGAGCGGCCGGCGCCGAGGAAGTCGATGCGGTCGGCGCGGCCGACGGCGCCGAGCGTCGTCAACTCGAACTGTGGCTCAAGAAAGTAGCCCTCGAAGCGCTGCACCGACAGCTCGAGCTCGGGGCCGCTGTAGATGGCGCCGTCGCGCGCCACGCTGACGCCGCCCTTGGCGCTGGCCAGATCGCGCACGTTGTCGTAGGCCACGCGGTCGGCGCGGATGACAAGGCCGCCGTGGCGGAACTCGACGTCGCCCTCGGCCACCGTCTGCAACTCGGGCTGGTTGGTGATGGAGCGTGCCTGCAGCACGATCGGGCCGCGGCGGCTGGCGTCGGCCCGCGGCAAGGGCATCAGCCGGGGCGAGCGCTCCAAAGGCGCGGCCGGTGCCGATGCAGCGGCCACGGGAGGCGTGGCGGAGTCTGGGGCAGGGGCTTGCGGCGCGTCGGTGGCGCCGTGCGCCGGGGCTGCCGATGCGAGCGCAACGATCGCCAGGGCCAGCGTCGGGTGGGTCATGCGCTCGGGGCAGCCTCGGGGCGGCGGGTGGCGCCGCGAGGGTCGCGACGGTCGGCAATTCTTAGAATCGATTATCCATGAGCCACACCTCCCGCCTGCCCCCCGGGGCCCCCGCCGTCGCCTGGAGCGACCCCTCGCGCCAGGCTGCATTCGAAGCTTGGGCGCAGGCCATCACGGCGCAGCACGGCATCGACTGGCCCACGCTCGTGCCCGCCTCGGCCGATGCCAGCTTCCGCCGTTATCTGCGCGTGCAGACCGCCACCGGCAGCTTGATCGTGATGGACGCGCCGCCGCCGCAAGAGGACACGCGGCCCTTCGTGCAGGTGGCCGGCTTGCTCGCCGAGGCCGGCCTGCACGCGCCGCGGGTGCGCGAGGCCGATCTCGGACACGGTTTCCTGCTGCTCGACGACCTCGGCAGCGAGCTCTACCTGGGTGCCTTGCAGTCGGCGCAGCAGCAGGGCAACCACCGCCGCGCCGATCAGCTGATGCGCGACGCCATCGCGGCGCTCACGCGGCTGCAGCTGGGTGTCGATGCACGCGTGCTGCCGCCCTTCGACGAAGCGCTGCTGCGCCGTGAGCTCGATCTCTTTCCCACCTGGTGCGTGGCCCGCGAGCACGGCCTGGTCTGGGGCGATGCCGAGCGCGCCGCCTGGCAGCGCGTCACCGACGTCCTGGTGGCCAGCGCGCTGGCGCAGCCGGTGGTGGCCGTGCATGTCGACTGGATGCCGCGCAACCTGATGGTCTGCGACGATGCCGGTGGGGGCCGCAACCCCGGCGTGCTCGACTTCCAGGACGCGGTGGCTGGCCCGCTGAGCTACGACATGGCCTCGCTGCTGCGCGATGCCTTCATCAGCTGGCCCGAGGAGCAGGAACTCGACTGGGCGGTGCGCTGGTGGCAGGCCTCGCGGGCCGCCGGCCTGCCCGTGCCGGATGACTTCGGCGAGTGCTGGCGCGCGCTCGAATGGATGGGCTTGCAGCGCCATCTCAAGGTGCTGGGCATCTTCTGCCGCCTGAAGCACCGCGACGGCAAGGCCGGCTATGCCGCCGACCTGCCGCGCTTCTTCGCCTACGCCACCAAGGTGGCGATGCGCTACCGGCCGCTGGCCCCGCTCGTCAAGCTGCTCGAGCCGATGAGCCAGCAGTCGGTGGCGGCCGGCTACACCTTCTAGCCTGCTGGCAGGTGCGCCCGGCCGCCGGGAGCGCCGTGGACCGGCGCCCGGGAGCCGCTTACTTCGGCAGCACCACGGTGTCGATGACGTGGATGACGCCGTTGCTGGCCACGATGTCGGCCTGCACGACCTTGGCGTTGTTGACGGTCACGCCGCCCGTGGTGCCCAGGGTCAGCATGCCGCCCTGCACCGTCTTCACGGTGCCGGCCTTCACGTCCTTGGCCATCACGGCGCCCGGCACCACGTGGTAGGTGAGCACGGCCGTCAGCTTGGCCTTGTCCTTCAGCAGCGCGTCGAGGTCGGCCTTCGGGATCTTGGCGAACGCGGCGTCGGTGGGTGCGAACACCGTGAACGGGCCCTTGCCCTTGAGCGTGTCCACCAGGCCGGCGGCCTGCAGCGCGGTGGCCAGCGTCTTGAACGAGCCGGCAGCGACGGCGGTCTCGACGATGTCCTTGGCCTGGACGGCCAGCGACGCGGCGGCCAGGGCGGTGGCGATGATCAGCTTCTTCATGGAACAGGTCCTTTCAGGGACGTTTGGGGAACAGGGAGCGAACAGAGAAACCGGGCGTCTTCAAGGCGCCGGCAGGATGACGCGGTCGAGCACGTGGATCACGCCGTTGGAAGCGAACACGTCGGTGGCCGTGATGGCGGCGCGGCGGCCGCGGCGGTCGGTGATGGCCAGCGTCGAATCCACCGTGAAGGTCTCGCCTTGCAGCGTGGTGATCGCCGGGCCCACCGGCACCTGGGCGCGCAGCACGCGGCCGGGCAGCACGTGGTAGGTGAGCACCTTGGTCAGCAGCGGAACGTCGGCCAGCAGCTGCGCCTTCGTCAAACCGAGCTCGCCGAGCAGCGCGACGAATGCATCGTTGGTCGGTGCGAACACCGTCAGCGGGCCGGTGCCGGACAGCGCGCCCTGCAGATTGGCCGCGACCACCGCCTCGACCAGGATGCTGAACTGCGGCAGGCTCTGCGCCGTCTGCACGATCGTCTCTGCCGGCAGAGGCAGGATGACGCGGTCGATCACGTGGATGACGCCGTTGCTCGTGAGCACGTCGGTGCCGGCGATGCCGGCGCGGCGCGCGCGGCTGTCGGTGATGGCCAGGTCGCTGCCGATCGTGAAGCTGCCGCCCTGCAGCGTGGTGATGGCCTGGCCGGTGGTGATGTCGGCCTTCAGCGTGCGGTTCGGCAGCACGTGGTACGTGAGCACGCGGGTCAGCAGCGCAGTGTTGGCCAGCAGCTGCGCCTTCGTCAGGCCGAGCTCGCCCAGCAGCGCGACGAAAGCATCGTTGGTCGGTGCGAACACGGTCAGCGGGCCGGTGCCGGACAGCGCGCCCTGCAGATTGGCAGCGATCACCGCCTCGACCAGGATGCTGAACTGCGGCAGGCTCTGCGCCGTCTGCACGATGTTTCGGTTGGGCGGTAGCAGCACGCGGTCGACGACGTGGATCACGCCGTTGGTGGCGCCGATGTCGGTGGCCGTGATGCGGCTCGTGCGGTTGCGGCCGTCGGTGATGACGAGGTTGCCGCCGACGGAGTCGACCTTGAAGATGCCGCCGGCCAGCGGCGTGATGGCCCGGCCCAGCGGCACGCTGGCCCGCGGCACGGTGCTGCCAAGCACGTGGTACTGCAGCACGCTCGTCAGCAGGGCACGGTCGGCCAGTAGCTGAGCGCGGGTGATGCCCAGTTCGGTTGCCAGCGCATTGAAAGCGTCGTCGGTGGGCGCGAACACCGTGAAGGTGCCCGATTGCAGCAACGTGGCCTGCAGACCCGTGTTCACCAGCGCCTGGTTGAGGGTGCCGAACCGGCTGTCGGTGGCCGTGATGTCGGCAATCGTGAACGGGGGGTGATCGCCACCGCCGCAAGCGGCAACGAAGCTTGTTGCCAGCGCTGCGATGGACAGCCTGATCCACTTCAACATGGGTGTTCTCCTGGGGCGCCGCCTGGCGTCAGAGGCGCTGGGCGCGGTTGCAAACCGTGCGGGACTGCACGACTCGGTCGGAGTATGGACGGCTAGGTTTCCTTTGTAAACCCATTAGTCACGAAACAAACTGTGTAGTTGATCATGAGACCGACTGGTCTACGTGGTTGGTCGGCGGGGCGGCTGCCACGGGCCGCCGGTGTCTTCGGGCCTAGGCCGATCGGTGGAGGAGCCGCGCCGGCATGAAGCGCCGCACGCCGCGAGAATCGGGCATCCCCTCACCGAAGAACCGCGTCCGGCCCCGCGCCGACGACGCGGCCATACCCATGGCCTTGTTCGCCTATTTCGAGAGCCGCATCCGCCCCACCGCCGCGCCGGGTACACCGCCGCCGCAGGGGCTGATCGCGTTCTACTGGCACTACATCGGCCAGGCCCGCACCCTGTTCGGCGCCATGTTCGTCACCGGCCT
>JAIYDH010000171.1 GCA_027487585.1 Rubrivivax sp. | reverse complement strand
GACTTCCTGCGCGAGCTGGTCGAGCAGGTGCTCGACCGCGGCACGACGGTGGTGTTCAGCACCCACATCCTGTCGGACCTGGAGCGCGTGGCCTTCAACGTGGCCTTCCTGCAGGGCGGGCGCATCGGGCTGCAGGCACCGCTGGACGAGCTGATCGACGAGACGCGGCTGGTGGCCGGCCCCGAGCCGCTGCTGGCCGCGCTGCAGGGCGTGGAGGTGCTGGCGCGCCAGGATGGACGCCGCCTGCTGCGCCACGTCGACGAGCGCACGCTGCCGCCTGGGCTGGTGGCGCAGCGTGCCAGCTTGGAGGACCTGTTCGAGGTGCTCACGTGAGCACCGGCGCTACCCTGCTGGGCCGACACCTCGCGATCTGGCGCCAGCCTTGGGCGGCGCGCCGCACGCACCGCGGCTGGCGCCAGCATTGGATAGGGCCGGGCATCGTCTCCCTGGCGGTGTTCGGACTGATGGCCGTGTGGCCGGCCGGCTGGAAGATCCTGACAGGCCTGCTCGCACTGGCCTTGCTGACGTGGTACGGCTGGCTGGTCACCGACGGCCTGCAGCAGCAGAACCGGCCGGCGCTGGCGCGGCTGGTGCCGGGCCAGGCCACGGCGTTGAGGCTGCAACTCTTGCTGCATGCGGCACTGCTGACGGCGGCTGCCGTGGCGGTACTTACCTTGGCCTTCGGCCCGGTGCGCCCGTGGCTGTGGTTCGTGCTGCCGTGGGTGGTGCTGCTGGCCTGGCTGCCACGCGAGCCCTGGTTGTGGCTGCTGCCGGCGCTGGGCGGCTTCTCGCTGCCCTGGTGGCGCTGGGCCGCTGAGGTCGCCAGCGCCGCGCCCGGCCTGAAGCTGCTGGCCCTGCTGCTGGCCGTTGCGCTGATCGCGGCGGCCATCGGCCAGGGCGGCCGGCTGCACCGCTGGCAGGCCGCGCGCAATGAACGCTGGCGGCGCGCGGCGGCCGCGCAGCGCGACGGACTCGGCACCCCGCCGGTCGCGACGGGCCCGCTGCTCGACGCGCTGAGCCGCGTGTTCGACTGGCCGCGCCGCTTGTGGCGCCGCCGCCTGTTGGCGCGGGGGGCTACGGCCCCGCTGCCGGCGCGTCTGGACCTGGGCCTGGGCTCCGGCGGCCAGTGGGCCGAGCTGGCGTGGACGGCGCTGCTGCTCTTCGGCGGCCTGGGCCTGACGCTGACCTTTGTGTTGCCGTCGCGCAGCAGCGCCGAGTGGCAGCAGATGGCCGACTTCAGCCGCTTCGGCCTGTGCGTCGGCGCGTTCTCCCTGATCGCCAGCGCACTGCACGGCCGACTCACCCGCGCCTGGGCCCGCCGCCGCGAGCAGGCGCTGCTGGTGTTGCTGCCGGGGTTGCCCGCAGGCCACTTCGACCCGCTTGAACAAAGCTGGCGCCGCGAGTACCTGCTGTCATGGCTGCCGGCCACCGCGCTGGTGCTGGCCGTGGGCGCCGCGGGCTCACCCGGCAGCCTGGACTACACCGCCGCCTGCGCCGCCTTCTGCCTGCCTCTGGCGTGGCTGGCGCAGCACCAGCTGCGCCGCCTGCACGGCCAGCCCAGCCTGGCGCCGCTGGTGCTCGCCCCGGTGCTGGCCGCCGGCCTGGCCTGGCCGGTGCAGCTGCTCGGCGTGCCCTGGTGGGCCAGCCTGGCGGCCGGTGCGCTGGTGTACGCGGGGCTGGCACGGCGGCACGATGCCGTGGCCTTGTCGCTGCCGGCCGGTCGCCGGCCCGACAGGCCCGATACGATGGCCGCTGCCCCGCGACAGGATTCCCGATGACCGCCCCCACCTCACTCACCGAGCTCGGCTCCGACCTCGGCACGCTGCGCTTCGGCAGCGGCCAGACGATGCGCCGCATCGAAGACCCGACGCTGCTGCGCGGCGAAGGCCGCTACACCGACGACCTGGTGATGCCCGGCCAGGCCTTTGCCGCCTTCGTGCGCAGCCCGCACGCCCACGCCCGTGTGCTGGGCATCGACGCCACCGAGGCGCTGGCGCTGCCCGGCGTGTGGGCCGTTCACACAGGGGCCGAACTCGCGGCGGCGGGCGTCAAGCCACTCGGCTTTCCACCCAGCTTCAAGCGCCCCGACGGCAGCACCGCCACCGCGCCGCCGCGGCGGGCGCTGGCGCACGAGGTCGTGCGCTTTGTGGGCGAGGCGGTGGCGCTGGTGGTGGCGAGTTCGCCCGACCTGGCCCGCCGCGCCGCCGACCGCGTGGCCGTCGACTGGGAGCCGCTGCCGGTGGTGGCCGACCTCGAGGCTGCGCTGGCCGACGGCGCCCCGCTGGTGTGGCCCGATTCGCCCGGCAACGTGCTCGCCGAAGCGCGCCATGGCGACGCCGCCGCCACCGCCGCCGCCTTTGCCGATGCGGCCCACGTGGTGGAAATGGTGCTCGAAAACCAACGGCTCGCGCCCACGGCGCTGGAGCCGCGCAGCGTGAGCGCCTGGATGGACGGCGAGCGCCTCGTGCTGCGCATGAGCAGCCAGATGCCGGCGGGCGTGCGCGGCAGCATCGCCGGTTGCGTGCCGGGGCGCACGGCCGAGAACGTGCGCGTGACGGTGGGCGACGTCGGCGGTGGCTTCGGCATGAAGACCGGCGCCTACCCCGAAGACATCGCATTGGCCTGGGCGGCGCTGCAAGGCGGCCGCCCCGTCAAGTGGCAGGCCGAGCGCGTGGAAGAGTTCACCTCGGCCGTGCACGGCCGCGGCCAGACGAGCCGCGCCGCGCTTGCGCTCGATGCCCACGGCCGCGTGCTCGGCCTGCGCATCCACACGCACTCCAACGCCGGCGGCTGCCCGGGGCCGAGTGCGGCGGCCATCCCGATGATCATCGGCCCCTGGGTCAGCACCAGCGTCTACGACATCCGCCCGGTGGACATCCGCGTCACCGCGGTGATGACGCACAACGCACCGCCCGGCGCCTACCGCGGCGCCGGCCGGCCCGAGGCCATCTACATCATCGAGCGGCTGATGGACGCCGCCGCGCGCCGGCTCGGCCTCGACGCCGCCGAGCTGCGCCGCCGCAACCTGGTGCGGCCCGAGCAGATGCCCTACGTCAACGCGATGGCGCAGCGCTACGACAGCGGCGCGTTCGAGAAGATCATGGACCAGGGCCTGGCGCTGGCCGACTGGGCCGGCTTCGAGGCCCGCCGCGCTGAATCGGCCGCGCGCGGCCGGCTGCGCGGCCGTGGCATCGCCACCTTCCTGGAGTGGACCGGCGGCAACGCACTGGCCGAGTCGGTGCGCGTGGACATCACGGCTGACGGCGATGTGGAGCTGACCAGCGCCACCATGCCCATGGGCCAGGGCATCGCCACCAGCTACGTGCAGCTGGCGGTGGACGTGTTCGGCCTGCCGCCGGAGCGCATCCGCGTCGTGCAGGGCGACACCGACCGCGCCACCGGCTTTGGCAGCGCGGGCAGCCGCTCGCTCTTCACGGGTGGCGCGGCCGTGCGCGTGGCCAGTGAGAAGACGCTCGACGAAGCCCGCCGCCTGGCGGCCGAGGCACTGGAGGCCGCCTCGGTGGACCTCGAGTACACGGCCGGCCGCTTTGCCGTGGCCGGCACCGACCTCGGCATCACGCTGGCCGCCATCGCCGCCAAGCAAGCCGGCAGCCGGCTGGTGGTGAGCGGCGACGCCACCGCCGGCGGCCCGAGCTGGCCCAACGGCTGCCACTTGGCCGAGGTCGAGATCGACGCCGACACCGGCACGGTGGAGCTGGTGGCCTACCACTCCGTCAACGACATCGGCCGCATCGTCAGCCCGCAGATCGTGCAGGGGCAGATCGAAGGCGGCGCCGTGCAGGGCATCGGCCAGGCGCTGAGCGAGGCCGTGGTCTACGACCGCGACAGCGGGCAGCTGCTCTCGGCCAGCCTGATGGACTACGCGCTGCCGCGCGTGGACGGCTTCCGCGGCTTCGTCACGCGCTTCGACGAGAGCGTGCCCTGCCAGACCAACCTGCTGGGCGCCAAGGGCGTGGGCGAGCTGGGCACCATCGGTGCAACGCCCGCGGTGGTGAATGCGGTGGTGGACGCCCTCGCGCGGCAGGGCCGCGGCGAGGCCGCCGAGCAGATGCAGATGCCGCTGACGAGCGAGAAGGTCTGGCGCGCGCTCCGCCACTGAAGCCTGCTGAAGGCCGGTCCGCTGGCCAAGGCTCGCGTCAAGAGTTCGCGCGCACTTCGGCCAGCGTGGTAACGCCGGCCAGCACCTTGTCGATCCCGTCTTGGCGCAGCGTGCGCATGCCGTCGCACAGGGCCTGGTGCTGCAGCTGCGCGGCGCGCTTGCCGGTCTGGATCATTTCTCGCAGCTCGCGCGACACCACCATCAGCTCGTGGATGCCGGCACGGCCGCGGTAGCCGCTGCCGCCGCAGGCCTCGCAGCCCACCGGCTTGTACAGCGTCAGACGGCCGGCGCTGCCAAAGCGCTGCATCCAGCTGTCCATGAGCGTGGCGCGCGCGGGAGCGCCCGGCACCGTCCGCTCGCCCTGCATCACGTGCAACCAGTCGTCGGCCAGTTCGCGCAAGTCGTCGGCGCTGGCCTCCTGCGGCGCACGGCAGCCGCTGCACAGCCGGCGCACCAGGCGCTGTGCCAGCACGCCCAGCAGGGCGTCGGCGAAGTTGAACGGGTCCATGCCCATGTCGAGCATGCGCGTCACCGTCTCGGGCGCGCTGTTGGTGTGCAGCGTGCTCAGCAGCAGGTGGCCGGTCAGGCTGGCCTCCACGGCCACCTGTGCGGTTTCCTCGTCGCGGATCTCGCCGACCATGATCACGTCGGGGTCGGCCCGCAGGAAGGCGCGCAGCGCCTTGGCGAACGTCCACTCGATGCGCGGGTTCACCTGCACCTGGCGCAGGCCCTGCTGGGTGATCTCCACCGGGTCTTCGGCCGTCCAGATCTTGCGCTCGGGCGTGTTGATGCTGCCCATCACCGAGTGCAGCGTCGTGGTCTTGCCACTGCCGGTGGGGCCTACGCACAGCAGCATGCCGAAGGGGCGTGCCGCGGCGGCGCGGATCTGCTCCAGGTTGCGCTCGGACAGCCCGAGCTTGTCCAGCGGGATCGGCTTGCTGCTTTGCAGCAGGCGCAGCACGGCGTCTTCCATGCCGCCGTTGGTGGGGATGGTGGCCACGCGCAGTTCGAGCTTGAGGCCCTGCACGAACTTGGCGAAGTTGATCTTGCCGTCCTGCGGCTTGCGGCGCTCGGAGATGTCGAGGTCGCACATGATCTTCAGCCGCGCAATGAGCGCGCTGCGGTAGCCCGGCGGCAACTCGAGGTACGGCCGCATGATGCCGTCCTTGCGGAAGCGGATGCGCACCTTCTCGCGCCCGGCCGGGCACTCGACATGGATGTCGGAGACGCCCTGAGAGTGCGCCTCGACGATCATCGAGTTGATCAGGCGCACCAGCGAGTTGTCGCTTTGCTCGATGTTCTCGACGGCATCGTCGTTGCCGCCAGACGAGGCGGTTTCCATCGTTGCCAGCAGCCGGCCGGCGTCGCTGAGCTCGGACTCCGCCGGCGTGCTGGCGTCGATGACACGGCCAGCGAGTTCGAGCGCACCGAGCCTCTCGTAGGCGCGGTCGATGGCGCCCAACAGCACGCCCGTGCGCACCAGCACCGGCACCAGCTTGCACTGGGCAGCGAACTCGACTTCCTCGAGCCGGCGGCGGTCGGACGGGTCCTCGACGGCGACCACCAGCCGGCCGCCGCGCCACATCAGCGGCAACGCCGGCACGCGCGAGGCCACGGCGTAGGGCAGCCGGCTCACCGCCTCGCTGTCGACCGGGAACTGCGCCACGTCGACGAGTGGATAGCCCATCTTGCGCGCCAGCGCCGTCTGCAGGTCGGCGCGGCTGACGAGACCCTGCTTCACCAGCAACTCGCCCAGCGGCACGTTGCGGTCGCCGAGCTGCTGTGACAGGGCTTCTCCCAGCTGCGCTTCGCTGATGAAGCCCAGCGCCACGAGGGCCTCGCCGATGCGCACCATCGGCATCTTCGACTGCTGCTCGATGGCGTCGTCGAGCTGCTGTGGCGTGACGATCCGGTTCACGACGAGGATGTCGCCGAGCTTGCGATTTCGCTGATCCTGCTGCTCGGCCAGCGCGTCATCGCGCTTCGGAGGCGAGACCGTGTCCTGCTCGACAAGGCCCACGCCCAGGCGTATGCCGATCACCGCCTCGGCGTAGGCGCCGCGCGGCACGAACCAGCGGCGCACGCCACCATAGGCGCCCCAAGGTTCGAAGAGGTACAGGCCCTCGCTCGATTCGTGATGGCCGACCGTCTGCCCGATCCAGGGCGAGCCCTGGTGGAAGTGCACCTCGAAGGGCAGCGAGGGGCGCTCCCAGCTCGACTCGCCCACTTCCGGCAGGTCCAGTGGCGCCAGCGCGCGCAGCGGTTCGACCAGGCACAGACGCCGGAACTGCCCCGTGCGCAACAGCGACGGGCGCGACTGCCCCGACGGGATGACATGCACGAGATCGCGACCAGGGGCGAATGCCGTCAGCCGGCCCTTGATGGCATGCCCGTTGTGGCCCTCGAGCACCACCTCCGGCGGCACACCAAAGGGCACCGGGCCCGGGTAGCCCGCCTGCTCGGGCGTGGGCCACACCTGCAGCTCCGCATCTTCGCGGGGCAGCAGGTCCAGCGGGGGAGTCGAGAGGTCGGACATGGGTGGGACGGTGGCGCCGCGGGCAGGCAGGGCAGGCAGGCCCTGCAGCCCGATGCTAGGCAGTCGGCGCCTCGCCGATGGGCCGAACAGGCGGTCGAAAGTGGCCGTCTTGCCGCCCGAAGGCCAGGGCACCTTTCTTGGAAACTGCAGCGGTCACAACCCTTGCCCCTACTCGCTGGAAAGCGCGATGGCCCGCTTCGGTGCGCGCTGTGACTGAGCCAAAGCGAGGGGCTGGCATCGGTCTGCCTCTTCGCCAGCGAGGAAGAGCACCTCAAGGCCGTGAGCACCCGCCACGGCAGCGCAGTGCACAGGCGCATCCGCCGCGCCATGGTCTGCATCGCGCTCACCCGCACCGACTTCCGCCTGGGCGAGGCGATGGTGTCGCACCCGCGCACACGCACCGTCACGCTCACCAGCGAGGGCACCGCGCTGGGCACCACCTTGGGCAGCTATGCGGTCAAGGCCATGGGCGCCCCGCGCAATGGCGCATTGGCCAGTTCGTTCAGCGGCGCCGGTGGCCACGCGCACCAGCTGCGCTCGACGCCTGCGCCGGCCCGGTTGTGGCGCCGCCCTTGCAACCGGTGCGGGCCGGCGTGCTGACGACGCAGAGGCCCAGCTTCTACGGCACCCGCCGCACCGGGCTGGCCCAGGTGCCCACCGCAGCCGAAGGCTGGGCCGTCGATACGGGCGGTACTGCGCTGGCCGATCTGCGGGCCGGTGTCGCCGAAGGCGCCATCGCCGGCCGCCTGTCCATGGGTCGCCCGCTCAAACCCCGCTCATCCCCCGCTCATCCCGCCCGCGACACGTGCAGCGGCGGCACCCGTGCGCGCCAGGGCATGGCCTGCTCCAGCGCATGGGCCAGCTGCAGCACCACGTGGTCTTGCGCCGGCGGCGCCGCCACCTGCACGCCGACCGGCATGCCGTTGCTGTGCCAGGCCAGCGGCAGCGAGATCGCCGGCGTGCCCATCAGGTTGTGAGGCAGCGTGAACTGCACCGGCTCACACCACAGCGCATCCAACATGCCGGCCGCCGTGACGCCGGGCCGGGCCAGGTGGTAGCGGCCCCAGGGCTCTGAGACGCGCGCGGTGGTCGGCGACAGCCACACATCGCGCGTGGCCCAGAACTGCGACAGGCTGCGCCGCGCCGCGTTGGCACGGCCCCAGGCGCCCAGGAAGTCGGCCGCGGTGAGCGTGGCCGACCACTCGTAGACGCTCAGGATGGCGGGCTCCAGCGTGTCGGAGCCGGGCTTGAGCCCCGTCTTGGCGGCATAGGCGTCCAGCCGGTCCTTGAAGCCGAAGAAGAACAGCTTCTGGATCGCCGCCAGCGTGTCCATGCCGCCCATCTGGGCCGGCACTTCGTCGACCTCGTGGCCCATGGCCTGCAGCTGGGCGCCGGCATCGCGCACGGCCTGGGCCACCTCGGGGTCGATGGCCACGCCCAGCAGCGGGCTCAGCACGATGCCCACGCGCAGGCGGCCCGGCGGCTGGCGGTGCAGCTCGGCGTAGGGCTGCGCCGGGCGGGGTATCACGAAGGGATCGCCCAGCTGCGGTTGGCAGATGCAGTCCAGCAGGGCCGCGCTGTCGCGCACCGTGCGGGTCTGCACGTGGTTCATCGAGTAGCCGAAGCCGGGCTCGTCCACCGTCGGCCCCACCGACACGCGCATGCGCGAAGGCTTGAAGCCGACACCGCCGCACCAGCTGGCCGGTATGCGGATGGAGCCGCCGATGTCCGAGCCATGGGCCATCGGCACGATGCCCGCTGCCACCGCCGCTGCCGCGCCGCCCGACGAGCCGCCCGCCGAGTAGACCTTGCGCCAAGGGCTGCTGGTGTTGCCGAACATCAGGCTTTCGGTGGTGGCCGACATCGAGTACTCAGGCGCCGCGCTGCGGCCCAGGCTGTTGAGCCCGGCGGCACGGAACTGCGTCATCAGGTGGCTGTCGACCTCGCCCACCATGCCGCGGCACAGGCGCGAGCCGAACTCGATGCGGCGGCCCTTTTCGTGGCCGAACACGTCCTTCATCAGGAAGGGCACGCCGCGGAACGGGCCGTCACCCAGGCTGGCCGTGTCCAGGCCTTCGATGCGGTCGGGGTAGGTTTCGACCACTGCGCCCAGTTCGGGGTTGAGGGCGGCGATCGCGGCGGCGGCCAGGGCGGCCAGCTCGGCGGCCGTCACTTCCTTGCGGGCCACCAGGTCGGCCAGGCCGAGGGCGTCGTAGGTGGCGTACTCGGCAAGCTTCATGGGTGTTC
Organism: Rubrivivax sp.; assembly: GCA_027487585.1. Lineage (GTDB taxonomy): Bacteria > Pseudomonadota > Gammaproteobacteria > Burkholderiales > Burkholderiaceae_C > Rubrivivax. The sequence continues at coordinate 3,475 of JAIYDH010000171.1, read as the reverse complement.
TCGGTCTTTCAGCCCCGCATCTGCTGCGGCAGGAAGGTCACGATGCCCGGGAACAGCCAGATCAGCCCCACCGCGCCGATCATCAGGAAGAAGAACGGCAGCGTCACCTTGGCGATCCAGGTGATCTCGCGCCCGGTCATGCCCTGCAGCACGAACAGGTTGAAGCCCACCGGTGGCGTGATCTGCGCCATCTCGACCACCAGCACGATGAAGATGCCGAACCAGATGGGGTCGATACCGGCCGCGATGACGGTGGGCATCACCACGCCCATCGTCAACACGACCATGCTGATGCCATCGAGGAAGCAGCCGAGCAAGATGAAGAACAGCATCAGCGCCAGCAGCAGCTGCCACTGCGCCAGGCCCAGGCCGCCGATCCACTCGGCCAGGTGCCGCGGCAGGCCGATGTAGCCCATGCTCAGCGTGAGGAAGGCCGCGCCCGCCAGGATGAGCGCGATCATGCAATACAGGCGCGTGCCGCCCAGCAGGCTGTCGCGGAAGGTGGCCCAGTTCAGCGTGCCCTGCACGCCGCTGATCACCAGCGAACCTAGCACGCCCACGGCGGCGGCTTCGGTGGCGGTGGCGACGCCGCTGTAGATGCTGCCGAGCACCGCGGTGATCAGCAGCACCACTGGGATGAGATGGCGCGACTCGGCCAGCTTGCCGCGCAGCGAAAGCTTGGCATCCGCCGGCGGCACCAGCTGCGGGTTGCGCAGCGCCCAGAACACGATCCAGCCCGAGAACAGCAGCGCGAGCATGATGCCCGGCAGCACGCCGGCGATGAACAGCTGCGCGATCGACACCTCGGCCGCCACGCCGTAGACGATCATGATGATCGACGGCGGTATCAAGAGGCCCAGCGTGCCGGCGCCGGCCAGCGAGCCGACGCTGATGCCGTCGGGGTAGCCGCGGCGTGCCAGTTCCGGCAGGCTCATCTTGCCGATGGTGGCGCAGGTGGCGGCACTGCTGCCCGACACCGCCGCGAAGATCGCGCAGCCCACCACGTTGACGTGCAGCAGCCGGCCCGGCAGCGCCTGCATCCACGGCGCCAGGCCGCGGAACATGTCGGAGCTCAGGCGCGTGCGAAACAGGATCTCGCCCATCCACACGAAGAGCGGCAGCGCGGTCAGCGTCCAGCTGCTCGAGCTGCCCCAGATGGTGACGGCCATCGCGTCGCCCGCCGGCCGGCTGGTGAACAGCTGCATACCGATCCAGGCCACGCCCGTGAGCGTGAGCCCGATCCACACGCCGCTGGCGAGGATGGCGATCAACGCCCCCACCAGCAGCAGCATCACGGCGATGTCGTTCATGCGGTGTTCACTCCGAACCTCACTCCGAACGTGAAGCGGTGTCGATGGTGGAACGCTGGCCCCGCAACGCCATCACCAGCTCGTCGACGAAGGCGATGGCCAGGATCAGCGTGCCGGCCGCCATGGCCAGCTGCGGTATCCAGAGCGGCGTGGCGTCGTTGCTGGTGCTGATGTCGTGGAACAGGTGCGACTGCCACACCAGACGCGCGCTGTAGAACGCGAACAGCCCCGCCAGGAAGGCCGCTGCGGCCAGCGCCCAGAGCTCCATCGCACGCCGCGCCCGCCCCTGCAACTGGCCCAGCAGCAGCGTGACGCGGATGTGCTCGCCCTTCTTCAGCGTGTGCGCCAGCGCCAGGAAACCGGCCGCCGCCATCAGGTAGCCGGCGTAGGCGTCGGTGCCCGGCACATGGAAGCCGGCCTGGCGGCTGACGATGGACAACAGCACCATCAGCAGCAGCCCCACCATCGCCAGCGCCGCCAGCCAAGCGGCGCCGTCGTAAAGCGCATCCAGCGCGCGGCGCACGGCAGCCCCGCCTTACTTGCGGAAGGCGTCGAGCATGGCCTTGCCGTCGGCGCCGGCCTTGTCGGCCCACTCCTTGAGCATGGTCTCGCCGACCTTGGCCATGTCGGCCTTGAGCTGCGGCGACGGCGGCAGCACCTGCATGCCGTTGGCCTTGAGCTTCTCCAGCGTGTCGACGTTCACCTTGCGGCTGGCGGCCCAGCCGCGGGCCTCGGCATCGGCCGCCGCCTTCTGCACGGCCGCCTTGGTGGCGGCATCGAGCGCGTCGAAGGCCGCCTTGTTGACGATGACGGCGTTCTTCGGCAGCCAGGCCTGGGTGTCGTAATAGAACTTCAGGTGCTCGAAGAGCTTGCTGTCGACGCCCGTGGCGCCCGAGGTCATGGTGCTTTCCACCACGCCAGTGGCCAGTGCCTGCGCAAATTCGGCGGCCTGCACGGTGACGGGCTGCGCCCCCACCAGCTCGGCGATGCGGCCGGTGGCGGGGCTGTAGGCGCGCCACTTCACGCCCTTCAGATCAGCGGCCGATGCCAGCGGCTTCTTGGTGTAGATGCCCTGGGGCGGCCAAGGCACCGAGTACAGCACCATCAGGCCCTGTTCGCCGAGCTTCTTGTCGAACAGCGGCTTCTGCGCGCGCCACAGCTTCATGGCCTCGTCGTAGCTGTCGGCCAGAAAGGGCAGGCCGTCGGCGCCGAACACGGCCCACTCGTTCGCGAAGTTGGCGAGCAGGATCTCGCCGATCTGCGCCTGCCCGCCCTGCACGGCGCGCTTGATCTCGGGTGCCTTGAACAGGCTGGCGTTGGCGTGCAGCGTGATCTTGAGCTTGCCGCCAGAGGCCTTGTCGATGTCGTCAGCGAACTGCTGCAGGTTGACGCTGTGGAAGTTGGTCGCCGGATAGGCGGCGGGCAGGTCCCACTTGGTTTGGGCGTGGGCCACCAGCGAGATGGCGTACAGGGCGGCGGCGCCCAGCAGAGAAGGCAGCAACTTCATCGGAGGTCCTTTCCAGGTGTCCCGGTGTCTCGGGGTTTGCCAGAGGTGCGTTGAAGTCTAGAAAGAACATCGATAAAGTGTCAACGTTTCTTCGACGTTATGGTGAAAACACCGATGCCTAAACAAGCCGCCACCCCCGCGAAGCCCCGTGCGCGCCAGCCGCGCTCGGGCGGCATCGTCTCGAGCTCGCACCTGGTGTCGCCGCGCAGCATGGAGCTGTCGGAGTTCGAGTTCGGGCTCATCGTCGCGTGGAACGCGTTCTCGCGCTGGTGCATCCGCTGCATGGCCGCCGCGGGCTGCCCCGACCTCACCATCACCGACGTGCTGCTGCTGCACAACCTGTGCCACCGCGTGCGCGGCAAGAAGCTGGCCGACATCGGCTTCATGCTCAACTACGAAGACACGCACGTCGTCGCCTACTCGCTGAAGAAGCTCGTCGCCGGCGGCCTGGCGCAGGCCGAGAAAGTGGGCAAGGAGGTCTTCTACAGTCCCACGGCGCAAGGCGAGGCCTTCGTGCAGCAGTACCGTGCGGTGCGCGAGCAGTGCCTGGTGCAGAGCCTGGACACCGAGCTCAACGCCGACATCGGCGAGCTGGCCCGCTTGCTTCGCACCATGAGCGGCATGTACGACCAGGCGGCGCGTGCCGCCACCTCGCTGT
>JAIYDH010000078.1 GCA_027487585.1 Rubrivivax sp. | reverse complement strand
GGCGTGTGGAGCCGGGGCGACGTGATGCGCGTGACGCTGGAGATCGAGGCTCCGCAGGATCTGGGCTGGGTCGCGCTGGCCGATCCGGTGCCGGCCGGCGCCACCTTGCTGGGCAGCGGCCTGGGCCGCGACTCCGCCATCGCCAGCGGCAGCCCGAGCCGCGGCGACACGGCGCAACCGGTGTACGCGGAACGCGCGGCCGATGCCTATAAGGCTTACTTCGACGCGCTGCCGCGCGGGCGCCACCGCGTGAGCTACACGCTACGCCTGAACAGCGCCGGCCGCTTCGGCCTGCCGCCTTCGCGCGTGGAGGCGATGTACGCGCCCGAGAACTTCGCCGAGCTGCCGCTGGCGGCCATCGAGGTGCAGCCTTGATTCGGCGCGCGGCGGCCGTCGTCAGCTGGCTGGCGGCCGTGGCCGCCGGTCCGGCGGCGGCGCAGCCCTCGTTCGAGGTACACCGCGCGGCGCATCGCCCGTCCGACGTGCCGCTGCTCGATCGCCACGGCGCCGTGCTGCAGCGTGTGCGGCTGGACGAGCGCGTGCGCCGCGCCGAGTGGGTGGCGCTGGCCGATGTCTCGCCGGCGCTGCGCCACGCGCTCGTGCTCGGCGAAGACCGGCGCTTCTGGCAGCACGGCGGTGTCGACTGGCCCGCGCTGGCCGCCGGCGCCTGGGCCGCGGCCTTCGACGACCGCGCCCGCGGCGCCAGCACGCTGACGATGCAGCTCGCCGCGCTGCTCGATCCCGCGCTGGCGCGGCCGGCCGGCGGCCGCGACGTCGGCGAGAAGTGGTCGCAGCTGCGCGCGGCGCAGCGGCTGGAAGCCCGCTGGAGCAAGTCGCAGATCCTCGAGGCCTACCTCAACGCCGTGCCGCTGCGTGGCGAGCTGGTCGGCCTGCGTGCGGCCTCGCTGCAGCTGTTCGGCAAGCAGCCGAGCGGCCTCGATGCGGTGGAGGCCGCGCTGCTGGCGGCCCTGGTGCGCGCGCCCAACGCGCCGGCCGCGCGTGTGGAGCGCCGCGCCTGCGAGCTGCTGCGGCTGCAGCAGCTGGGTTGCGACGCCGTCGGCATCACGCTCGCGCAGGCCTTGGCGCGCCAGCCCGGGCCCATGCACCCGGCCGCGGCCGGGCCCGACGAAGCACTGGCGCCGCATCTGGCGCGGCTGATCGCCCGCTCGGCCAGCGGCAGCGCGCCGGCAGCCCTGCAGGCCACCGTCGACGCCCGCGTGCAGCGCCTGGCCATCGCGGCGCTGCGCCGCCAGCTGGCCGAACTGCGCGGGCGTGGTGTCGAGGACGGCGCGGTGCTCGTGATCGACAACGCCAGCGGCGCCGTGCTGGCCTGGGTCGGCTCGGCCGGGCGCGGCGCGTCGGCCCCGGCCGTGGACGCGGTGCTGGCGCGCCGCCAGCCGGGCTCGACGCTGAAGCCCTTCGTCTATGGCCTGGCGCTCGAGCGGCGGCTCGTCACGCCGGCCAGCCTGGTGGACGACAGCCCGCTGGCGCTGGCCGCCGAGGGCGCGCTGTACCGGCCGCGCAACTACGACGAGGGCTTCCGCGGCCCGGTGAGCGTGCGCGAGGCGCTGGCCGCGAGCCTGAACGTGCCGGCGGTGCGCGTGGCCGCGATGCTCGGGCCCGACGCCGTGTTCGACGGCCTGGTGCGTGCCGGCCTCAAGCCGGCGCGCCACGCCGGCTGGCACGGCCACGCGCTGGCGCTGGGCAGCGCCGACACGACGCTGCTCGACCTGACCAACGCCTACCGCGCGCTGGCCAACGCCGGCCGCTGGAGCGCGCCGCACTGGACCCACCCGAGCGCGCCGAACACGCTGCCGGCGGCCAAGGCCGAGTCGCCGCACGTGCTGCTGCCGCCGACCGTGGCCTGGCAGCTGGCGCACATGTTGTCCGACCCGGCCGCGCGCGCCGCCACCTTCGGCCTCGACAGCCCGCTGGTCACGCGCGGCTTCGCGGCCGTGAAGACGGGCACCAGCAAGGACCTGCGCGACAACTGGTGCATCGGCTTCACCGACCGCTACACCGTGGGCGTGTGGGTCGGCAATGCGGGCGGCCAGCCGATGCACGGCGTGAGCGGCAGCGAGGGCGCGGCGCCGGTGTGGCGGGAGATCGTGGCCGCGCTGCACCAGGGCCGGCCGTCGGTGGCGCCAGCACCGCCGCCCGGGCTGGTGGCGCAGGGCGGCGAGTGGTTCCTGGCCGGCACCGAGCCGCCTGGGCCTGCGCGCGCCGAGGGTCCTGCGCGGTCACCGGCGGTCTTCGGCATCGTCTCGCCGCGCGAAGGCGCCGTGATCGTGCTCGACCCCGACATCCCGATGGCCGCGCAGCGCCTGGTGTTCGAAGGCGAGGCCGGCCGCTGGCGGCTGGGGGGCCGCGAACTCGGCCGCGGCACGCGCATCGCGTGGCTCCCGCGACCTGGCCGCCATGTCGTCGAGCACCACTCGGCCGCCGGCGTGCAGCGGGTGCAATTCGAGGTGCGTGCGGCGCCGCCGCCGAACCGTGCCGGCGTCAGTCGTTCGAGCGGCTGAAGAGGCGCTCCACCGCGGCGTCGATGACGAGGCCACACACGCTGTACAGCAGGGAGCCCACGAGCGCAGCCAAGAAGCCGGTGACGCCGAAGCCATCGAGCACCGAGGCAGCTGCCCAGAACATCAGCGCGTTGATGACGAACAGGAACAGTCCCAGCGTGAGGATGGTCACCGGCAGCGTCAGCAGCACCAGCAGCGGCCGCACGAGGGTGTTGAACAGGCCCAGCACGAAGGCCGCGATGAGTGCCGAACCGAAGCTCGCCACCGTCACGCCGGTGTACAGGTGGGCCACCAGCAGCAGCGCCGCGGCGAGCAGCAACCAACGGACGATGAGTTTCATGGCGCGACGATACCGTGGCGCGGATGCCGCGACGAGGGTGCTCCAGGGGGCCGCAAGGGCCATTTACCTGGGAAAACAGCTTCTCTTTCCCTGCTGAGAGGCCTTACCATCGCGCTCGCTCGTTTGTCGATCATGAGACGGGTTCACGTCAGGCGCTTGTCGCCGGGCGTCGATACCCGCAGCACAGGCGGCAGTCCTCATCCACTGATGGAGAACACTCAAATGGCAACTGCGAAGAAAGCTCCCGCGAAGAAGGCCGCTCCGGCCAAGAAGGCGGCCCCGGCAAAGAAGGCCGCTCCGGCCAAGAAGGCGGCTGCGCCCGCGAAGAAGGCCGCTCCGGCCAAGAAGGCCGCAGCGCCGGCCAAGAAGGCCGCGCCCGCGAAGAAGCGCACCCCCAGCGCCGCCTTCATGAAGCCGATGACGCCGAGCGCCGCGCTCGCCGCCGTCATCGGCGACAAGCCGTTGCCGCGCACGGACGTGACCAAGAAGGTCTGGGAGTACATCAAGAAGAACGGCCTGCAGGACAAGCTGAAGAAGACCATGATCAACGCGGACGCCAAGCTCAAGGCGGTGGTCGGCACCAGCCCGATCAGCATGTTCGCGATGACCAAGGAAATCAGCAAGCACCTGAAGTGATCGCCTGATCACGAGGCAGCACTGCTTCGAGGCCCGCGCTGCAAGGTGCGGGCCTTTTTCTTTGCCAAGTGCCTTGCGCGGAGCCGGCTTCGCCGGGCCGCTGCAAGAGCCCCCTCGGGGGGTGGCGAACGCTAGTGAGCCTGGGGGCCCCTGACTCTCGGGTCGACCCAGGCGATCAACACGTCGACGATGAAGTTGACGAGCACCACCACCGCCGCCAGCAGCATGACCACGTCGCGCACGACGACGAGGTCGCGGTTGGCGATGGCCTGGAACACGAGCCGGCCGATGCCCGGCAGCACGAACACGTTCTCTACGACGATGGTGCCGGTGATCAGGTTGGCGAACTGCAGCCCGCCCACGGTGAGCACCGGGATCATCGCGTTGCGCAGCACATGGCGGCGCAGCGCCTGGCCGCGCGTCAAGCCCTTGGCGCGCGCGGTGCGAACGAAGTCCTCGCGCAGCACGTCGAGGACGGCCGAACGCGTGACGCGCGCCAGGATGGCCGCCTGCACCGCCGCCAGCGCAACGGCCGGCAGGATCAGTGCCTTCAGGCCTTCGACGAGGCCGCCGCCGTCGTCCTCGTGCCAGCCCGGAAACCCGCCTGCGTTCACCCACTGCAGCTGCACCGCGAACAACAGGATCAGCAGGATCGCGAGCCAGAAGTTCGGGATCGCGATGCCGAGCTGGCTGATCGTCATCACGCCCACGTCGCCCAGCCGGTTGTGGCGCGAGGCGGCGTACACGCCGAGCACCAGCGCCACCACGACCGTGAGCGCCATGGCCATCAGCGCCAGCGGCAGCGTCACCTGCAGCCGCTGCGCGATGAGCTCCGCCGTGGGCACGCCGTAGCTGATGCTCTGCGCGGTGCCGCCTTGCAACCAGCCGCCGACCCATTGCAGGTAGCGGTCCAGCGGCGGCTGGTCCAGGCCCAGCTGCGCCTCCATGGCGGCCAGCGATTCGGGCGTGGCGCTTTCGCCGAGGATGACCTCGGCCGCATTGCCCGGCAGCAGCTCGAGCACCGCGAACACCACGACCGAGGCCACCATCAAGGTGGCGATGAAGGTGGCCAGGCGGCGCAGCAGGAACGGGCCCATCGGCGGCGATGATGCCCGAGGCCGCGGCCAGGGCCTTCAGCTGATCTTGTAGGTCTGCAGGTGGATGCTGGTCTCGGTGCCGGCGATGCCCTTGATCAGGCGCACACGCTCGAGCACCGCCGCCAGCTCGCCGAGGTGGGGCGCGCGCAGCTCGGCCAGCAGGTCCCAGCGGCCGTTGGTGTCGTGCAGGCCGGCCACGCCGGGCTCGCCGAGCAGGTGCGAGATCACCTCGCGCGTCTGGTTGCCTTCCACCGTGATGCTCATCCAGGCGGTGATGCGCTGGGTTTCGGCGTCGGGGCGCAGCAGCACGGTGTAACCGACCAGCACGCCGTCGTCCTCGAGCTTGCGGATGCGGTTGGTGACGGTGCCACGCGACACGCCCAGCCGCTTGGCCAGCAGCGCCACCGGCGTGCGGGCGTTCTGGCGCAGCAGCGCGATGAGTTGAAGGTCGGTGGTGTCCATGGCGCATTGTGGCAGCCGAGGGTGACGAAACGGCAGAAAGCTGACGGATCCGAGACTTTCCTGCCGCTTCTGATTGCCTTGCGGCGCTCGAACAATCCTCCCTGATGCCGCAAGGCCCCCTTCCTGCCCTGCTTAGGGCCCATTCGAGCCCGCCCATGACCACCTTCCTCGCCCCCCGTGACATCGCCCGCATCGTCGCCGCCCATGGCCTGCCGGCGGTGCTGCAGCGCCTGGCTGCCGCCATCGAGGCCGACTTCCGCCGCTGGCCCGAGTTCGACAAGGTGGCGCGCGTGGCCGCGCACTCGCGCCAGGGCGTCATCGAGCTCATGCCGGTGGCCGACCGCACGCACTACAGCTTCAAGTACGTCAACGGCCACCCCGGCAACGGCGCCCACGGCCTGCCCACGGTGATGGCCTTTGGCGTGCTGGCCGACGTGGCCACCGGAACGCCGCTGCTGCTGAGCGAGCTCACGCTGACCACCGCGCTGCGCACGGCCGCCACCTCGCTGATGGCCGCCCGCGCGCTGGCACGCCCGGGTGCGCGCACCATGGCGCTCATCGGCAACGGCGCGCAGGCCGAGTTCCAGGTGCTGGCCTTCCACCACGGCCTGGGCGTGCGCGAGTTGCGCCTGTTCGACGTGGACCCGGCCGCTACCGCCAAGCTGCTGCGCAACCTGCGCGCCGTGCCGGGCCTGGCGCTGACCGTCTGCGCCAGCACCGCCGAGGCCGTGCGCGGCGCCCACATCGTGACCACCATCACCGCCGACAAGCGCAACGCCGTGATCATCGAGCCCGGCATGCTGGAGCCCGGCATGCACCTCAATGCGGTGGGCGGCGACTGCCCCGGCAAGACCGAGCTGCACCCCGGCGTGCTGCAGGCGGCGAGCGTGTTCGTGGAGTACGAGCCGCAGACGCGCATCGAAGGCGATCTGCAGCAGATGCCCGCCGACTTTGCCGTGACGGAGCTGTGGCGCGTGCTCACCGGCCAGGCCCGCGGCCGCCAGCGCGCCGATCAGATCACGGTGTTCGACTCGGTCGGCTTCGCGCTCGAGGACTTCTCGGCGCTGCGCCTGGTGCAGCAACTGGCCGCTGAACTCGGCTTGGGGGTGCCGCTGGAGCTGATCCCGGCGCTGGCCGACCCGAAGGACCTGTTCTCGCAGCTGCAGCTGCGGGAGCAGCCCGAGCGCCTTGTTTTGCAGGCAGCGTGACGAAGTCAGTGCCCGCTTGCCCATGAAAAAGGCCACCCGAGGGTGGCCTTTGTCTTGCCGGCGGCTTGCCGGCCGGCGTCAGCCGAGTTCGTGCCGGTCGGCGGCGGCATACATCTCGGCCGCCACGCGCGGATCGTGCCCGGCCATCTCGCGGGCCATGGCGCGCACCTTGGCGGCCTCGGCGATGCGGCTGCGGTGGGCGCGGTGCTGGGCCAGACCGGCGCGCAACTGGCTCCAGGCGTCGCGCAGGGCCAGCACGGCAGCGACGGCCAACTGGGCGCCGCGGGGTTCGGCAACCTGGGCGGGGGTGTGGACGGTGATGGTGGTCATGACAAGATCCCTTTCGTCAGGGTTCAGGAGCGGCCGGAGGCTGCTCGATGGGGTGGAGATTAGTGATAACCCCAATGACATTCAACTGAATGTTGGCCATGTAAGGTATAAGCATCGTGCATGTCATGCCTGGGCGTGCGCCCTCGATGAACCCCAACTTCCGCACCCTCGACCTGAACCTGCTGCGTGTGTTCGACGCCACCATGGCCGAGGGCAGCCTGACACGCGCCGCCGCCACCCTGGCCATGACGCAGCCGGCCGTGAGCCACGCGCTGAAGCGCCTGCGCGAGCACCTCGGCGAGGACCTCTTCGAGCGCGTCGCCCACGGCGTGCGCCCCACGCCGCGCGCCGAGGCGCTGTGGCCCGCGGTGCGCGACGCGCTGGCGGCGCTGCGCCAGAGCGTGGCGCCGGGTGACTTCGACTCGGCCCAGGACGAGGCGCAGTTCCACCTCGCCATGGCCGACTCCACGGCCGCGCTGCTGGCGACGCCGCTGGTGCAGGTGATCGAGGCCACGAAGGCGCGCGTGAACCTGCGCGTGCTGCCGCTGACCACGCGCGACCCCACCCGCCTGGTCGACAGCGGTGAGGCCGACCTGGCGGTGGGCTTCTTCCCCGACCTGATCACGCGGCTGGTGTCGCAGGGCGATGCCGCGCACCTGCGCCACCAGCGGCTGTACGACACGCGCTACGTGTGCGTGATGCGCCAGGGCCACCCGCTGGCGGCCGGGCCCCTGCGGCTGGCCGACTTCGTGGCGGCGCACCACCTGCTCGTCAGCTTCTCGGGCCGGCCCTATGGCCTGGTCGACCAGGCGCTGGCCGCGCTGGGTCTGAAGCGCCGCATCGTGCTGACGGTGAATCAGTTCGCCACCGCCGGCCGCGTGGTCAGTGCCAGCGAGTTGCTGGCGGTGCTGCCCGAGAGCTTCGTCGAGGCCACGGGCGCGGCCAGTGCGCTGGCCATCCGCGAGATCCCGCTGGCCATGGACCCGGTGCACGTGGAGATGGTCTGGCACCTGCGCCGCGACGCCGACGCCGCGCACCGCTGGTTGCGGCGGCAGGTGCGGGAAGCGGCTGGCGCCTGATCAATGCATCCGTTCGGGCTGAGCTTGTCGAAGCCCCTGGCGCACCACCGGCACTTCGACAGGCTCAGTGCGAACGGAGTGGTAACCGTTCCCGCGCGAACGCAGTGCCGGGAATGGGCTAGCGTGAGCGCCTTGACGCCATCAGCGTGGACTCAGAGCACCGCCGCCATCGCCACCGCGGTGCGTTCCACGTTGCCGGTGTTCAGCCCGGCCACGCAGATGCGACCGGAGCGCACGAGGTAGACGCCGAACTCCTCGCGCAGGCGGTCCACCTGCGCGGCAGAGAGGCCGGTGTAGCTGAACATGCCGCGCTGGCTGAGGAAGTAGCCGAAGTCGCGGCCCGGCTGCTTGGCGCCGAGCACGGCGTGCAGTGAGCGGCGCATGGCCTGGATGCGTGTGCGCATGCCGTCCACGTCGGCATGCCAGGCTGCGCGCAGCGGGGCGTCGCTGAGCACGCGGCTCACGATGCCGGCGGCGTGGATGGCCGGGCTGCTGTAGTTGCGGCGCACGGTGGCCTTCATCTGGCCCAGCACCAGCGCGGCTTCGTCGGCCGACTCGCACACCACGCTGAGCGCGCCGGCGCGCTCGCCGTACAGGCTCATGCTCTTGCTGAAGGAGTTGGCGACAAACGCCGTGAGGCCGGCGTCGACGATGGCGCGGATGGCGAACGCGTCCTCCTCGATGCCGTCGCCATAGCCCTGGTAGGCGATGTCGAGGTAAGGGATCAGCCCGCGGCGCTTGAGCAGCGGGATCAGCTCCGCCCACTGCGCCTTCGACAGATCCACGCCCGTGGGGTTGTGGCAGCAGGCGTGCAGCAGCACCACGCTGTGGGCGGGCAGCTGGTCCAGGGCCTCGAGCATGGCGCCGAAGCGCACGCCGCCGGTGGCCGCGTCGTAGTACGGGTAGGTGTTCACCTGCACGCCCGCGCCTTCGAACATGGCGCGGTGGTTGTCCCAGGTCGGGTCGCTCACCCACAGCGCGCTGTCGGGCAGCCAGCGCTTGATGAAATCGGCGCCCACCTTCAGACCGCCACTGGAGCCCACGGTCTGCAGCGTGGCCACGCGGCCGGCTTTCACGGCCGGGTGATCGGCGCCGAACAGCAGGCCCTGCACGGCGCTGCGCATGGCGGCCGAGCCCTCGATGGGCAGATAGGGCTTGGCGCCGCCTTCGGCCAGCATCTGTGCCTCGGCCTGCTTGACGCAGTCGAGCACCGGAATGCGCCCGGCGTCGTCGAAGTAGATGCCGATAGACAGGTTGACCTTGTCCTTGCGCGGGTCCTTCTGGAAGGCCTCGTTCAGGCTGAGGATGGGGTCGCCGGCATACGGCTCGACGTGGCTGAACACGCTCATGCCGCGGCTCCTTCGGCCAGGGCCTTCTCGATGTCGGCGCGCAGCTTCTCGGGCGCGTCGTTCGGGGCGTAGCGCTTGCGCACCTGGCCGTCGCGGCCGACGAGGAACTTGGTGAAGTTCCACTTGATGCCCTCGGTGCCCAGCACGCCCGGCGCCTGCGCCTTGAGCCACTGCCACAGCGGGTGCGCCTCGCGGCCATTGACCTGCGTCTTGGCCATCATCGGAAAGCTGACGCCGTAGTTCAGCTGACAGTAGCTGGCGATCTCGTCGTTGCTGCCGGGGTCTTGCCCGCCGAACTCGTTGCTCGGAAAGCCCACGATCACGAGGCCCTTGTCGCGGTAGTCCTGCCAGAGCTTCTCGAGCCCGCCGAACTGCGGCGTGAAGCCGCAGGCGCTGGCGGTGTTGACGATCAGCAGCACCTTGCCGCGCTGGCTGGCGAGCTGCGCCGTCTCGCCGGTGATGGACAGGGCTTCGAAATCGTAGACGCTGGTGGGCATGGCTGCTCCGTCGGATGCGGACGCGAATCGTATCGCCCGCGCCTGCGCATCACGCCAATCCGGGCCCGCTCGTCGAAAGCAAATGCTCGCCAAAGCCCGAGCCCCGGCCCGGTGGCCGCGTCAATGCCGGGCTGACAGCAGCGCCGCGCCCAGGATCAGCCCGCCGCCGATCGCCAGCGTCGGCGTCACGCTGCCGGCGCCCAGCAGCACCGCCGAGACGCTGGCGAACAGCACCTCGGTCAGCATCACCACCGCCGTCACGTTGGCCGGCAGCCGCGAGGCGCCGTACTGCAGCGCCAGGTTGCCGCACAGGAACACCACCGCCAGCGCCAGCGCGCCGGCCATCCAGCCCCAGGCCGGCGCCGGCGGTAGCGGCACCGAGCCCTGGGCCGACAGCACCACGGCCAGCACGCCGGCCACGCTGGCGCCGCCAAAGAACATGGCCAGCGCGCGCGCGGCCTCGGGCTGGTGGGCCTCGCGGCGCAGCATTACGTTGTTGAGCGCAAAGCTGAAGCCGCCGATCAGCCCCAGCCAGTCGGGCAGGCCTTGCGGCACCGGAAACCCGCCATCGGCCGGCCACAGCACCACGGCGGCACCGGCCAGCGCCATGGCCACGCGCGCCAGCGCCAGCGGCGTGAGGCGCTCGTTCAGCAGCAGCCGCGCCAGCAGCACCGCCCACAGCGGCATCAGGTAGAACAGCAGCACCACGCGCACCACGTCGCCGATGGTCACGGCCCAGTTGAAGGTGGCGTTGGTGGTGCCGGCGGCCAGCACCAGCACCCACAGCACCGGCGTCTTCGCCAGGTGCGCGATGGCGGCCGGCCGCAGCGCGGCGATCAGCGCCACCGCCAGCGAGTAGATCAGCACCGTGGCCCACAGCGGGTGCAGGCCAGCGCCTTCGAGCTGGCGCAGCGGCCACCAGCTCACGCCCCAGGTGAGCGCGTTGACCATCAAGGCTGCCACCGGCAGCCAGCGCAGCGCGGCGCTCATCGGTTAGTGGTGCCGATCCGAGCGGGCGATCTCGAGCAGCCGCTCGAGCTCATCGGCGTGGTGCACCGTGTTGTGGCGGTGCCAGCGGCGGATGAGCTCCATCACGATGGCGACGATGAGTCCGAACACGACGATGGCGCCGAAGGCCGACATGCCGAAGCGCGTCATGCCCACGTAGAAGGCGCCCAGGCCCAGGATGCAGGCCTGCTCGTTGAAGTTCTGCACGGCGATCGAGCGGCCCGCGCCCATCAGGTTGTGGCCGCGGTGCTGCAGCAGCGCGTTCATCGGCACGATCAGGAAGCCGCAGATCGCGCCCATCACCACCAGAAAGGGCACCGCGCTGGCCAGGCTGTCGATGAACACCAGGCCGATCATCAGAAAGCCCACCGCAATGGCCAGCGGGATGACGTTGGTCGCACGGTCCAGCTTGGTGATGAACGAGGCCACCACGGCGCCGATGACCGAGCCGATCACCACCACACCAGCCAGGTTGGAGGCCTGCGCCGTGCCGTAACCCAGAGCCGCAGCCGCCCACGCAAAGACGATGAGCCGCAGGTTGCCGAAGATGCCCCACAGCAGCGTCGTCGTGGCCAGGGTGATCTGGCCCAGCTTGTCGGCCCACAGGCGGCTGTTGCAGCGCGCGAAGTCGCGCACCAGGTGCACGGCGCCCTGCATCGGAATGAGCGGCGCGCTGGTGCGCGGAATGAACAGGTTGAAGCCGGCCGCCACCCCGTACAGCAGCACGATGGCGCAGATGGCGGCTTCGGGCGCAGTGTCGACGTGGGTGTCGAAGAAGGGCATGTCCAGGCCCAGCAGCCAGGGCGAGATGCGCGCGCCGATGAGCTGCCCGCCCAGCAGGATGCCCAGCACGATGGAGCCGATGGTCAGGCCCTCGATCCAGCCGTTGCCCTTGACCAGCAGCGAAGGCGGCAGCAGCTCGGTCAGGATGCCGTACTTGGCCGGGCCGTAGGCCGCCGCGCCCAGGCCCACCACGGCGTAGGCCACGAGCGGATGTGCGCCGAACAGCATCAGCAGGCAGCCGACGACCTTGATGGAGTTGCTGACGAACATCACCCGGCCCTTGGGGATGCTGTCGGCGAAGGCGCCGACGAAGGGCGCGAGCACGACGTAGAAGAAGGCGAACATCGGCGCCAGCGCGGGCACCTGCCAGGCCGGCGCCTGTGACGTCCTCAGCAGTTCGACGGCGGCCACCAGCAGGGCGTTGTCGGCCAGCGAGCTGAAGAACTGCGCCGACATGATGGTCGAGAAACCTTTTTTCATCGTGTCGCGCGCCGCGCGGGCGCCGCCATGAAAAAGGCGCCTCTCG
>JAIYDH010000151.1 GCA_027487585.1 Rubrivivax sp. | reverse complement strand
CCGTGCAGCGTGCGCGGCAGAAAGCGCCAGAGGCTTTCGCCGCGGCGGGCGCTGGCCGGGTCGGCGCGCGTGGCGGCCCGCGGGTGATGCCCGCGGTAGTGCTCGACCATGAAGTGCGCATACAGCACGCTGCCCATCAGGCCCCAGGCCAGCAGACGGTCGAGGCGCGATCGCGAATGGCCCAGCTCGTGCGCGAAGGTGATGCCCTGGCTGCCGCTGATGCCACCCACCGCCAGGCCCAGCGCCACGGCGCCGAGCACGTGCGCGTCGCGCGTGGCCACCAGCCACACGCCGAGCGCGAGCAAGGCCAGTTGCAGGGGCAGTTGCGCGCGCAGCACGGTACGGTGCCAGGCCGTGGCGGGCGTCGCGGCAGGCGAATGGGCCAGGGCCGGCACGCGCTCCAGCAGCGCCAGCGCCAGCTGCACTGCGGCCATCATGGCCCAGGCGGCGGCGGCCGATACCCAGGCAGCCGCAGCCACGGCCAGCAGCAGCAGTGCCGGCAGAACGAATCGCACGCCCTTGGGGTCCATGGCGGCATCATCGTCGGTCGCTTGCCTCGGCGCCACCGGAATGGCCCTGGTCCGGCGCGTCCCTCCGGGATAATCCCGCCCCATGAACCCCTTGCTCGCGCGCCTGCACCCCTATCCATTCGAGCGCTGGCGCGAGCTCACACGCGATGTCGTGCCCAACCCGGCACTGAGCGCCATCTCGCTGGGCATCGGCGAGCCGCGCCACGCCACGCCGGCACTCATCGAAGAAGCCCTGATGGGAGGGCTCGGCGGCCTGTCGAAGTACCCGTCGACGCTGGGCGAGCCGGCGCTGCGCGAGACCATCGCCGGCTGGCTGCAGCGGCGCTATGGCGTGGCGGTGGATCCGGGCGCGCAGGTGCTGCCGGTGACGGGCTCGCGCGAGGCGCTGTTCGCGTTTGCTCAGACGGTGATCGACCCCACACGGCCCGGCGCCACCGTCGTCTGCCCCAATCCGTTCTATCAGATCTACGAGGGCGCGGCCCTGCTGGCCGGCGCGCAGACGGCCTTCGTGCCCGGCGACCCGGCGCGCAACTTCGCGGCCGTGTGGGACGCCGTCGACGACGCCACCTGGGCGCGCACGCAGCTGCTGTACGTGTGCAGCCCCGGCAACCCGACCGGCGCGGTGATGCCGCTGGCCGAATGGCAGCGCCTGTTCGAGCTGAGCGACCGGCACGGCTTCGTGATCGCGTCGGATGAGTGCTACTCCGAGATCTTCTTCGGCGACGAAGCCCCGCTCGGCAGCCTGCAGGCCGCCCGGGCGTTGGGCCGTAGCGACTTCCGCCGCCTCGTGGCCTTCACCAGCCTGTCCAAGCGCAGCAACGTGCCGGGCCTGCGCTCGGGCTTCGTCGCTGGCGACGCGGCATTGTTGAAGAGCTTTCTTCTCTACCGCACCTACCACGGCAGCGCGATGAGCCCGCTGGTGCAGACGGCCAGCATCGCCGCCTGGAACGACGAAGCCCACGTCGTGGCCAACCGCGCGCGCTACCGCGCCAAGTTCGCGGCCGTCACGCCGCTGCTGGCCGATGTGCTGGACGTGAAGCTGCCCGATGCGGCCTTCTACCTGTGGGCCGGCGTGCCCGCCGTGCAGGGGCAGCCCGCCGACGACATCGGCTACGCCCGCGCGCTGCTCGCTCAATACAATGTGCAGGTGCTTCCCGGCAGCCTGCTGGCGCGGGCCGTGGACGGGGTGAATCCGGGCCAGGGCCGCGTGCGGCTGGCCCTGGTGGCCGCCGAGGACGAATGCCTCGAGGCCGCGCGACGCATCGCCCAGTTCACCACCGCCTACACCAACACCCGCCCATGACCACCGACCTCGCCCTGCTGCAGTCCACCATCGACGTGGCCTGGGAGCGCCGCGCCGACATCAACGCCGCCAACGCCCCCGATGTGCTCGCGGCGGTCGAGCAAGTCATCAGCGCCCTCAACGGCGGGCGGCTGCGCGTGGCGCAGCGTGTCGGCGTCGGCGAGTGGGTCGTCAACCAGTGGGTGAAGAAGGCCGTGCTGCTGAGCTTTCGGCTCACCGACAACCAGCTCATGCGCGCCGGCGACCTGGGTTTCTTCGACAAGGTGAAGACGAAGTTCTCGCATCTCGACGACGCCCAGATGCGCGAGGCCGGGGTGCGCGTGGTGCCGCCGGCGGTGGCGCGGCGCGGCAGCTACATCGCGAAGAACGTCGTGCTGATGCCCAGCTACGTGAACATCGGCGCCTACGTCGACACAGGGACGATGGTCGACACCTGGGCCACCGTGGGCAGCTGTGCGCAGATCGGCAAGAACGTGCACCTGAGTGGTGGCGTTGGCATCGGCGGCGTGCTCGAGCCGCTGCAGGCCAACCCCACCATCATCGAAGACAACTGTTTCATCGGCGCACGCTCCGAGGTCGTGGAAGGCGTGATCGTCGAAGAGAACTCGGTGCTCGGCATGGGCGTGTACATCGGCCAGAGCACGCCGCTGTTCGACCGCGCCACGGGCCAGATCAGCTACGGCCGCGTGCCCAGCGGCAGCGTGGTCGT
>JAIYDH010000102.1 GCA_027487585.1 Rubrivivax sp. | reverse complement strand
GAGCAGTACGCCGAGATCCCGGGCATGAAGCAGGGCCCGTGGACCGACGTGTACGCGCTGGCCGCGGTGGTGCACTACGCCATCACCGGCCGCACGCCGCCGCCCAGCGTGGGCCGCCTCCTCAACGACACCTACCAGCCGCTGGCCCAGATGGCTGCAGGCCGCTACAGCGCGGCTTTCCTGGCCGCGGTCGACCATGCCCTGGCGGTGCGGCCCGAGGCGCGCACCCAGACGGTGGCGCAGTTCCGCGACGAGATGGGGCTCAACGGCCACCTGCCGACCTCGATCCGCACGCCGCCGCCACCCGCCACCACCGGCAACGAGCCGACGGTGCTGGTGGTGCCGCCGGCCGCGCGCGCGCCGGCACCGGCACCGGCACCGGCACCGGCACCGGCACCGACCGCCTTGCCCCAGGCTTTGGTGCAGTCACCTGCCGCCGCCCCACTGGCGCCGCCCGCAGCCGCGTTGCAGCAGGCCCCGGCACCCGCGGCCGGAGCCGACAAGAAGGGCAATGGCGCCGCGGTCGGCATCGGCATCGGCGCCGTCATCGTGGCTGCGGCGGGTTTCGGTATCTGGTCGATGACGTCCAAGCCGGCCGCGCCGCCCGCATCGCCGGTGGCAGCCGCCCCGACCGCCGCCCCTGCGCCGGCGCTGGCGGCTGCCCCTGTGCCGCAGCCGCCCGCGCCGCCAGCGCGCTTCGAGACCGAGCGCGAGTTCGAGAGCATCCTGCAGGCCCAGACGGCCGACTTCGGCCTCAAGGCCGAGGCCGCCAAGACCGACCTGAGCATCGCCGCCAAGGACCAGGTGCGTTTCAAGGTCACGGCCGAGCGGGATGGCCACCTGTACGTCGTCGGCCAGAGCGCTGACGGCTCGCTGGCGCTGCTGGTGCCCAACTCGCAGTCACCCAGCGTACAGGTGAAGAAGGGCCAGACCTACAGCTTCCCGACGCGCGACCGGTTTGTGCTGCCCGCGGCAGAGCCGCTAGGCACCGGCAAGCTGCTGGTGATGGTGTCGGCGCTGCCTCGCAACTTCGACAGCATGGCCCCCAAGGCGGCCGGGCCGGTGAAGGAGTTCGCCAGCGGCGACGAGGCCACCCGGCTGCTGCAAGCCTGGCAGGGCAAGGGCTCGATGCTGGCCGGGCGGCCGCAGTGCGCGGGCGGTGGCAGCGACTGCGCCGACGAGTACGGCGCCGCGCTGATGACCTTCAACACGGTGCGCTGACGCTCGCCGTGCCGAGCTGGCCGTGAACAAGGCTTTCGTCAAGGAGCCCTCCGGCGACGGACTCGACGAGGATGACGACGCCGGCGGCCCGCCGCCGCTGCCGGCCGGCACGCGCAACTACCTCACGCCGCAGGGCTACCAGCGGCTGCGCGACGAGCTGATCTCGCTGATCGAGTCCGAGCGGCCCAAGATCGTGGAGATCGTGTCGTGGGCGGCCAAGAACGGCGACCGCAGCGAAAACGGCGACTACCTCTACGGCAAGAAGCGCCTGCGCGAGATCGACCGCCGCATCCGCTTTCTGACCAAGCGCCTGGACATCGCCGAGATCGCCGACCCGAGCCTGCACCACGGCAGCGACCAGGTGTTCTTCGGCGCCACCGTCACCTACGCCACGGCGCGGGGCGAGGAGCGCACCGTCACCATCAAGGGCATCGACGAGGCCGACAGCCTGCGGGGCGAGATCAGCTGGATCGCGCCGATCGCCCGCGCGCTGATCAAGGCGCGCGAGGGCGACGAGGTCCAGTTGCTCACGCCGGGCGGGCGCGAGACGCTGGAGGTGTTGAAGGTGGTTTACCCGGCGCCAGCTGCGCCCTAGTGGCCTGTGCGGCTCGGGCTTCAGCCGGGCCGGTACCGCGACACCCGGCTCACCACCGGCGAGCGCCGCAGCGTGCGCAGCACGTCGGCCAGGTGGACGCGATCGCGCACGCTGATGATCAGCCGCAGCTCGATCTGCTCCTCGACGGGCTCGGGGTCCATGTCGATGTGCACGATGTCGGCCTCGGCGCTGCTGATCGACGACGCCACCTGGGCCAGCACGCCCTTGCCGTTTTTCACCAGCACGTGCAGGCTGGTGTCGAAGGGGCGCGTGGCCTCCTCGGCCCACTCGACCTGCATCCAGCGCTCGCTGTCGCGCTCGAAGAGGCGGCGGCCGGTGGGGCATTCGGCGGTGTGTACCACGAGCCCCTCGCCGCGGCCGAGGTAGCCGACGATGGGATCGCCCGGGATCGGGCGGCAGCAAGGCGCGAGCTGGATCGAGTTGCCCTCGCTGCCGTCGACGAAGACGACGCCCTGCGTGGGCGCGGCGTCGTCGGCGCTGGCGTAGCGTGTCAGGCTCAGCGTCACGGCATCGGGCTTGATGCCGGCCTCGGCCAGCAGCTGGGCCAGGCGCTTGGCCACGATGACGGCGATCTTGCGGCCCAGGCCCACGTCGACCAGCAGCTCGCCGCGGTTGCGGTTGCCGCCCCAGCGAGCCAGTTGTTGCCAAAGTGCCGCCGCCCGGTCGTCGGCCGGGTCGGCACTGGGCAGCTGCAGGCCCTCGGCGCGCAGCGCCTGGCCGAGCAGTTTTTCGCCGAGCGCGCGCGACTCCTCGCTCTCCAGCGTCTTCAGGTAGTGGCGGATCTTGCTGCGCGCGCGGCCCGTGCGCACCATGCTCAGCCAGGCCGGGTTGGGCTTGGCACCGGGCGCGGTGATGATCTCCACCACGTCGCCGCTCTTGAGCTCGGTGCGCAGGGCCGCAGTCTCGCCGTTGACCTTGGCGGCCACGGTGTGGTCGCCGACGTCGGAGTGGATGGCGTAGGCAAAGTCCACCGGCGTGGCGCCGCGCGGCAGTGCCAGGATCTTGCTGCGCGGCGTGAAAACGTAGACCGCGTCGGGGTAGAGATCGATCTTCACGTGCTCCAGGAACTCGGCCGCGTCGCGCGTCTCGTCCTGGATGTCGAGCAGGCTCTGCAGCCACATCGTCGACAGGCGGCCGTCGGGGCCGCTACTGCCCTTGGTGTTCTTGGGGTCGCCCACCTTGTAGAGCCAGTGCGCCGCCACGCCGGCCTCGGCCACCGCGTGCATGGCCTCGGTGCGCATCTGGAACTCCACCGCCGTGCCGAGTGGGCTCACCAGCGTGGTGTGCAGGCTCTGGTAGCCGTTGGCCTTGGGGATGGCGATGTAGTCCTTGAAGCGGCCCGGCACCGGCTTGTACAGCTGGTGCAGCAGGCCCAGAGCGACGTAGCAGTCGGTGAGCGAGGACACGACGATGCGGAAGCCGAAGATGTCGGACACCTGGGCGAAGCCGGCGTGCTTTTCGCGCATCTTGCGGTAGATGCTGTAGACCGTCTTCTCGCGCCCCGAGACCTGAATCTTGAGCTTGTGCGTGGCGAAGGCCTTCTCCACGTCGCGTTGTACGCGCTCGACGATGTCGCGCCGGTTGCCCCGCGCGCGCTTCACGGCCTTCGACAGCGCCGCGTGGCGCCACGGATGCAGCAGCTCGAAGCAGAGCTCCTGCAGCTCGCGGTACATCGCGTTCAGGCCCAGGCGGTGTGCGATGGGCGCGTAAATGTCGAGTGTCTCGCGGGCGATGCGGGCGCGCTTGTTGGGCGCCATGGCCTGCA
Source organism: Rubrivivax sp. (assembly GCA_027487585.1). Lineage (GTDB taxonomy): Bacteria > Pseudomonadota > Gammaproteobacteria > Burkholderiales > Burkholderiaceae_C > Rubrivivax. The sequence continues at coordinate 13,112 of JAIYDH010000102.1, read as the reverse complement.
TCGTGCGCATGTTGTGCAGGCGGTCGGCCAGCTTGATGAGGATGACGCGCACGTCGCGCGCCATCGCCAGCAGCATCTTGCGGAAGCTCTCGGCCTGGTTCTCTTCGCGCGTGTTGAACTGCAGCTTGTCGAGCTTGGTGAGGCCGTCGACCAGATCGGCCGTCGGGGCGCCGAACTTCTGGATCAGCTCGGTCTTGGTGACGCCCTGGTCCTCGATCGTGTCGTGCATCAGCGCGGCCATGATGGCCTGCGCGTCGAGCTTCCAGTCGGCACACAGGCCGGCCACCGCGATGGGGTGGGTGATGTAGGGTTGGCCGCTGGCGCGGAACTGGCCGAGGTGGGCCTCGTCGGCGAACTTGTAGGCCTCGCGCACCTGCTTGAGATCGGCCTTGTTCAGGTAGGCCAGCTTGTCCAGCAGCCCCGCGAAGCTCGAGGCCTCGGGGCCTGGGGCCAGGTCTACCGGCACCAGCGGCGCACGCTGCAGCCCCTGCAAGGCGGCAGGCAGCAGTTCGGCGGCAAGGGAGCGCAGGCCCATGGCCCGAATTTAGCGCGGAAGCCTGCCCCTTCACGGTGCAGGCGTGGAATTGAAAAGGGCGCCCGCGGGCGCCCTTGTCGTCAAGGCCGGTGCAGCGTCAGACAGGCACCTTGCGCAGCATCTCGATGCCCACCTCGCCGGCGGCGATCTCGCGCAGCGCGGTGACGCCGGGCTTGTTCTTCGTCTCGATCTTGGGCGAGTGGCCCTGGCTCAGCATGCGGGCGCGGTAGGTGGCCGCCAACACGAGCTGGAAGCGGTTGGGGATCTTGGCAAGGCAGTCTTCGACGGTGATGCGGGCCATGGGGGGTCTCGGTGGCTATCTCGGCAGGGAATCAGACCAGGCCCAGCGCTGCGAACACCTGCGAGCGGTTGCGCAACTGGGCGGCGTACTTCAGACGCTGGCTGTGGACGACCGTCTTCAGGTCGAAAAGCGCCGTTTCGAACAAGCTGTTGATGATAACAAAGTCGAAGTGCCGGGCCTGGGCCACCTCGGTGCGGCCGTTGCTCATGCGCCTGGCGATGACCTCGGGCGTGTCTTCGCCGCGGCGGTTCAGGCGCTGCATCAGCTCGTCCCAGCTCGGCGGCAGGATGAAGATCAGCACCGCGTGCGGGAAGATCTGCTTGATCTGCAGCGCCCCTTGCCAGTCGATCTCGAGGACGACGTCGTCGCCGTGCTCCAGGCGCGCCTGGATGGCCGTGCGGCTGGTGCCGTAGAGGTTGCCGTGGACCTCGGCCCACTCGAAGAAGTCGCCCTGAGCCACCATGGCGCGGAACTCGGGCTCATCGATGAACCAGTACTCGCGGCCATGCACTTCTTGCCCGCGGGGCCGGCGCGTGGTGTGCGAGACGCTCACGGCCAGCCGCGAGTCGAGCTCGAGCAGGGCCTTCACGAGACTGGACTTGCCGGTGCCGCTGGGCGCGGCGACGCAGAAAAGGTTGCCGGGGGTTTCCATCGCGGGATTTTCCCCCAAGGCGGCGGCCCGGGTGCTGCGGGCATCATTCGGCGAGTTTTGCAGGAGAACGCATGAGGCCCGAACCGGTTCGCGAGATCGTCATCGTCGGTGGCGGCACGGCCGGCTGGATGACGGCAGCCGCGCTGGCGCAAGTGCTCGGCCCCGGGCAGCGCATCCGCCTCGTCGAGAGCGAGGAGATCGGCACCATCGGTGTCGGCGAGGCGACGATCCCGAACATCCGCCACTTCAACGCGGCGCTGGAAATCGACGAGGACGAATTCATCCGCGCCACGCAGGGCACGTTCAAGCTCGGCATCCAGTTCTGCGACTGGGGCCGCGTGGGCGACGCCTACATCCACGGCTTCGGCAACGTCGGCCCCGATCTCGGGCTCGTGCCGTTTCACCACTATTGGCTGAAGATGCGCGCGCTGGGTCGCGCGCCGGGGCTCGAGGCCTTCCAGATCAACACCGCGGCGCCCGAGCAGGCCAAGTTCCAGCGCCCCGACCCAGCGCTGCGCGGCTCGCCGCTGGGCGATGTCGGCTACGCCTTCCACTTCGATGCCGGCCTGTATGCCCGCTTTCTGCGCCAGCGGGCTGAATCCCGTGGCGTGCAGCGTGTCGAGGGCCGCATCGTGCGCGTGCACCAGCGCGAGCGCGACGGCTTTGTGGAGAGCGTGCTACTGGCCAACGGCGAGACCGTGGCCGGGCAATTGTTCGTCGACTGCTCGGGCCTGCGCGGCCTGCTGATCGAGCGCGAGGACTTCGAGCTCTTCGGCGCCTCCAGCTGGCTGCAGGTGATGACCGGGCAGTACCTGATGCCGCGTGGCTGGCACCCGCTGGTCGACCAGCGCAGCGACGACGAGGTGGCGGCCCTGGTCGCCCACTGCGCGCAGGTGGTCGCCAACTGCCTGCAGCGCATGCCCACGCAGCAGGACTTCATCGAGCGGCATTGCCGCGCACCTAAACCGGAGATGGCATGAGTGAAGACACCCGGCGCGTGGCGCTGATCACCGGCGGCGCCCGTGGCATCGGCCTGGCCATCGCCCGCGGCTTTCTGGCGCGCGACCACGCCGTGGCGCTGCTGGACATCGACGCCACCACACTGGCCGCCACCGAGGCCCGGCTGCGCGATGGAGTCGGTGCCGCGCGCGTGTTGGCGATCACGGGCGACGTGTCCTCGGCCGACGACGTGGCACGTGCGATCAGCGCGGTGCAGGCACGCTTCGGCCGCCTGGATGCGCTCGTCAACAACGCCGGCATCGCGGTGTTCAAGCCGACGCTCGAGACGACCTACGACGAGTTCTCGCGCGTGCTGGCCGTCAACCTGCACGGCGCCTTCCTGTGCACGCAGGCCGCGGCGCCGCTGATGCGCCAGGGCGGCGGTGGCGCCGTCGTCAACATCGCCAGCATCTCGGGCCTGCGCGCCAGCACGCTGCGCGTGGCCTACGGCACCAGCAAGGCGGCGCTGATCCAGCTGACGCGGCAGCACGCGGTGGAACTGGGCACGGTGGGCATCCGCGTCAATGCGGTGGCCCCGGGGCCGGTGGACACCGACATGGCCAAGCTCGTGCACAGCGTGGCCATCCGCTCGGACTACCACGACGTGATCCCGCTCAACCGCTACGGCACGGTCGACGAGATCGCCGAGGCCGTCTGCTGGCTGGCCAGCCCGGCGGCCAGCTACATCAACGGCCAGGTGTTGGCCGCAGATGGGGGTTTCGAGGCCGCTGGTGTGGGCTTGCCGACGCTGCGGCGACAGCAGCAGGGGGCTTAAGCGGCTCGGGCAAACTCCTGCTGGGCCGGCCGTCAGAGGCATTGACCACGATCAAGGCTCTCGCCTGCAGCCACCCGAGGCCGCCCGAGGCCAGACGGGATTCTGGACATTCTCCGGCTATGCTGACCTCTGAATGATGACGGTCGAACACGCCCAGCAAGCCCTTGCCGAAGCCCAGGCTTGTCTCACCCGCGGCGAGATCGATGCCGGCTTGGCAGCGGCAGAGCGTGCGGCGGCATTGGCCACCGATCCCGCCACTCGGGCACGGGCGGGCTGGTTGCAGGCCCTGTTCATCTACCGCCGTGGTGACTACGCCGGTGTGCTGGCACTGGCGGAGAACCTCTCGCCGATGCTGCGCGCCCAACGCAGCGATGAACTCCGTGAGTTGCAGCGGATGGTGGCGTTCGCGGGCGCAGAGAGCGGCCGGTTCGACCTTGCCCTGCCGGCCGCCTACGAAGTACATGCGCTGGCTGCTGCCACCGGGCAGCCAGGACCGATTTCGCACGCCCTCAACACCCTGGGCATTTGCTTCGAGCGCATGGGCGACCCCTGGCAGGCCGAACGGCTGCTGCGCGAGGCGCTGGCCATCGCCCGCGAAGGCGCGCCGTTGCGGGAATTGTTCGGCGCGCTGAACAACCTGTGCGCCGTGCTGATCGGCACCCATTACTTGCAGCGCGGCAGCGAGGTCACCGCAGCCTCGCTGGCGGCGCTGGAGCGGGCGCTGCCCTTGGCCGAGGAAATGGTGGGACTACACGCTGCAATGGGCGATCCGTATTGGCGCATCATTTCCGAGGGCAACCTGGGTGAAATCCTGGTTCACCTCGGCGAGCGCGAGCGATCGCGCGAGTTGCTGGACCGCACCCTGGCCGAAGCCCTGCGCCTGGGCTTCGGACCACAAGCTGAGCGGCTGAAGTGCTCGATCGGGGAGTGGGCGCTGCGTCACGGAGCCCCCGAGCAGGCCCGTGCACTGCTGCTGACCATGGTGGGCGAAGCCGGGGAGAGGCCGCTCACGCCGATGACGGAACTGCGTGCCCAACACGCTTTGTACCAGGCCCACAAGGCACTGGGCGATACCGCCGCCGCGCTGCGAAATCTGGAGAAACACTCGGACCTGCTGCGCGAGCGCATCGTGCGGCAGCTGCAGGCGCAATCGGAGCAGTTCATCACCCGTGTCGAAGCCGAGCAGTCCCACCGCGAAGTCGAACGCCAGCGCGCCCGTGCGCAGAGCCTGGAGGCCGACATCCGACGTGACCCGCTCACCGGCCTGGGCAACCGGCGCGCCGTGGATCACCGGCTTCCGGCTTTGCTGAGGGACGCCGCTGCTGCCGCTCGGCCGGTGACGCTGGCCATACTGGACCTGGACCACTTCAAGCAAGTCAACGACCGCCACGGCCACCTGGTGGGCGACCGCGTGCTGGTGGTCACGGCGCAGTTGCTGCGCGAATGCGTGCGCCAGGCCGATCTTGTCGCCCGCATCGGCGGCGAGGAGTTCCTGGCCGTGCTGCCCGATACCGATGAGTCATTGGCGCTGGAAGTCTGCGAGCGCATTCGTCAACGCGTCGCCGGCCACGACTGGGCGTCGGTCGCCCCTGGCCTCGCGGTGACGCTCAGTGCGGGCTTGGCGAGCGCGCCGCCCTACGACGAAACGGCGTTGGTGACCCGCGCCGACCAGGCGCTGTACCGCGCCAAGGCTCGTGGCCGCAACGGCGTGGAAGCGGGTTGACGGGGGCCCGTCAAGGCCAGCCGGGGTCCGGACGGCTTCCTACTCCAGGTTCTGCACCTGCTCCCGCATCTGTTCCACCGCCACCTTCATTTCCACCGCGATGGCCGTCAGCTCGACGGCGGCGCTCTTGCTGCCGAAGGTGTTGGCCTCTCGCTGAAGCTCCTGGATCAGGAACTCCAGGCGCTTGCCCAACTCGCCGCCGGCCTTGAGCAGGCGCTCGATCTCGTCGAGGTGCGAGGCCAGGCGTGCCAACTCCTCGGCCACGTCGATGCGGATGGCAAAGGCCACCGCCTCGGCCATGGCGCGCTCGTGCAGCGCCTCGGCCGGCAGACTCTGCCCGCCGGGTGCCGCGGCCAGCGCCTCGTTCCAGCGCTCCAGAAAGCGCGCCTGCTGCCGGTGCACCACCTGCGGCACCATCGGCCGGGCCTGTGCGGCGAGTTCGCGCAGCCGCGACACGCGCTCCATCAGCACGGCGGCGAGGCGGGCGCCTTCGCGGGCACGGGCCTCGCGCAGGCCGTCGATGCAGCGCACGGCGGCCTCCAGCGCCGGTTCGTCCAGGCGTTCGTTGCCGGCGCCGGCGCGGCACCAGTGCAGGATCTCGTTCACCGACAGGGTGCGCGCATCGGGCAGCCAGCCCGTGATCGAGCCCTGCAGGTGGGCCAGGCGGTTGAGCTGTTCCGAGGTGGGTTGCGACACGGCGCTGTCGCCCTCGCGTGCGGTGGCGATGCGCATCTCGATCTTGCCACGCCGGAACGCCGCGGTGAGCTTGTCGCGCAGCACCGGCTCTAGCCCGCGCAGCTCGTCAGGCATGCGGAACCCCAGGTCGAGGAAGCGGCCGTTCACCGAGCGGGCCTCGACGGTGACCGAGGCGCTGGCCAGGGCCGTGCCGCTCTCGGGTGCGGTGCTCGCCGCGGACGCGATCGCGTAACCCGTCATGCTATAAACCGCCATTCCACCCACCCCTGAAAGAAGCCTCGGCGATTATGTCGTCCAAGCCCAAGCCTGCTCCCTTGCCTTCGGGCACCGTGGTGGGCGGCTATACGGTCGTCAAGAAGATCGCGGCCGGTGGGTTCGGGGTCGTCTACCTCGCCGAAAGCGAGAGCCAGCAATTGGTGGCGGTGAAGGAGTACTTGCCGGCCAGCCTGGCGGAGCGCAGCCCGGGTGAACTCACGCCGCGCGTCAAGCCTGACAAGCAGCCGCTTTACCGCCTGGGGCTGAAGAGCTTCTTCGAAGAAGGGCGCAGCCTCGCGCAGATCAGCCACCCGAGCGTGGTTTCGGTTCTGAACTTCTTCCGCGAGAACGAAACCGTCTACATGGTGATGAACTACCTGCAGGGCGACACCCTGCAGGACTTCATCGTCACCGCGCGCGACCTCAAGCGCGACAAAGTGTTCCGCGAGAGCACCGTCCGCAGTCTGTTCGACGAAATCCTCCGCGGCCTGCGCATCGTGCACCAGCACAAGATGCTGCACCTGGACATCAAGCCCGCGAACATCTTCATCACCAACGACAACAAGGCGGTGATGCTCGACTTCGGTGCGGCGCGCGAGGTGCTCTCGAAGGAAGGCAATTTCATCCGCCCGATGTACACGCCGGGCTTCGCTGCGCCCGAGATGTACCGCCGCGACGGCACGCTCGGCCCCTGGACCGACATCTACGCCATCGGCGCCTGCATCTACGCCTGCATGCAGGGCTATCCGCCGAACGACGCACCCCAGCGGCTCGAGAAAGACCGCTTGGCGCTGAGCCTTTCGCGGCTGCGCAACGTGTACTCCGACAACCTCATCGAGGTCACGGAGTGGTGCATGAGCCTGGATCCGCTGAGCCGGCCGCAGAGCGTGTTTGCGCTGCAGAAGGAACTTGCGCGCGAGACCGAGCGCCGCTACACCAAGCTGAGCTTTTCCGAGCGGCTGAGGTTGCAGCTCGAGACCATCAAGACCGGCACGAAGAGCTGATCGGACTCAGACCATGCGCTTCTCCGTCTACCAGGTCAGCCGCCGCGGCGGCCGTGAGAAGAACGAAGACCGCATGGGCTACAGCTACACGCGGGAGTCGGGGCTGTTCGCGCTGGCCGACGGCATGGGCGGCCACCCCGAGGGCGAGGTGGCCTCGCAGCTGGCGTTGCAGACGCTGTCGGCGTATTTCCAGCGCGAGGCCAAGCCCCGGCTGGTGGAGCCGCTGCGTTTTCTGCATGACGCCATCGTCGCCGGCCACCATCAGTTGCTGCGTTACGCCACCGAGCGTGCGCTGTTGGACACGCCGCGCACCACCATCGTGGCCTGCCTGTTGCAGGGTAGCGCTGCCTATTGGGCCCACTGCGGCGATTCGCGGCTGTACCTCTTGCGCGGCAACAAACTCGTCGCGCGCACGCGCGACCACAGCTACAGCGAGCTGCAGAACAGCTTGTCGCAGGTGGTACCGATGCCCGACAAGGTGAATCGCAACGTGCTGTTCACCTGCCTGGGCAGCCCAGGCCGCCCCGTGGTCGATACCGCGGGCCCGCTGCTGGTGAAGCCGGGCGACAAGGTGATGCTGTGTTCCGACGGCCTGTGGGGCAGCGTGTCCGACGCCGTCATCACCGACATCCTGGCCACGAGGCCGATCTCCGACGCCGTGCCCGAGCTGGTGGAGCAGGCTCTGCGTGTGGCCGGCGAGCGCAGCGACAACGTCACCGTGCTGGCCGTCGAGTGGGAAGCGGCAGAAGTGCTCGACACCAGCGGCGGCATCTCCACCACCGCGCTGGGCGACGATGTCTTCGCCAGCACCATCCAGGCCAGCCTGGGTGGTGACAGCATCGGCGGCGAAGAGCTCAATGACGAGGAGATCGAGCGCTCGATTCGCGAAATCAACGAGGCCATCCAGCGATCGTCAGCGCGAAAGCGCTGACGATCGCTAGATGGCCTGCGGCCGAACGTACGGCTCCCCCCCCAGCCCCGTCCAAGAGGGGGCTCCAGTCAGACGGACGACAATCCCGGGCTTTACTGCCGCTGCGTCCATTCATGACATTCATCCGTTCCCTTGATCGCGCCGCCGACTCCCTGCGCCCCGTCACCCTCGAGCGCAGCTACACCAAGCACGCCGAAGGCTCGGTGCTCGTGAGCTTCGGCGCCACGCGCGTGCTGTGCACCGCCTCGGTCGAAGACCGCGTGCCGCCGCACAAGCGCGGCAGCGGCGAGGGCTGGGTGACGGCCGAGTACGGCATGCTGCCGCGCGCCACGCACACCCGCTCCGACCGCGAGGCCGCCAAGGGCAAGCAGAGCGGGCGCACGCAGGAGATCCAGCGCCTCATCGGCCGCAGCCTGCGTGCGGTGTTCGACCTCGCCGCCTTGGGCGAGCGCACCATCACGCTCGACTGCGACGTGCTGCAGGCCGATGGCGGCACGCGCACCGCGGCCATCACCGGCGCCTGGGTGGCGGCGCACGACGCCGTCTCGGTGCTGCTGAAGCAGGGCCGCATCGTCACCAACCCACTGCGCGACGCCGTCGCGGCGGTGTCGGTGGGCATCGTCGAGGGCACGCCGCTGCTCGACTTGGAGTACACCGAAGACTCGGCCTGCGACACCGACATGAACGTCGTGATGACGGGCTCGGGCGGCTTCGTCGAGGTGCAGGGCACCGCCGAGGGCGTGCCCTTCAGCCGCGCCGAGATGGACGCGTTGATGGCCCTGGCCACCCAGGGCATCGCCGATCTCGTGCAGCTGCAGCGGCGCGCGCTGGGCCTGGGCTGATGCCGGCGCTGCAGTTGGTGCTGGCGTCGAACAACGCCAAGAAGCTGACCGAGCTGCAGGCGCTGCTGGCCGATCTGCCGCTGGCCCTGCTGCCGCAGCGCACGCTGGGCATCAGTGAAGCCGAAGAACCGCACGCCAGCTTCGTCGAGAACGCGCTGGCCAAGGCCCGCCATGCCGCCGCCGCCAGTGGCGGCGCGGCGCTGGCCGACGACTCTGGCGTGTGCGTCGATGCGCTGGGTGGCGCGCCGGGCGTGATCTCGGCGCACTACGGCGGGCTTGTCGAGCCGCTGAGTGACCGCGAGGCCACCCGCCGGCTGCAGGACGCGCGCAACAACGAGCGCCTGCTGGCCGACCTGGCGGCGCAGCCGGGCGCACCGCGGCGCGCGTTTTTCATCAGCACGCTGGTGGCGCTGCGCCACGCGACCGACCCGCAGCCGCTGGTGGCGGTGGGCCGCTGGCCGGGGCTGATCCTCGAGGCGCCGCGGGGCGCGCAGGGCTTCGGCTACGACCCGCTGATGTTCATCCCCGAACTCGGCCGCAGCGTGGCCGAGCTCGACGCCGGCACGAAGAACGTTCTGAGCCACCGTGCCCGCGCGATGGTGTCGCTGCGCGAACAGCTGCGCGAGGTCTGGGGCCTGTGAAGCCGCTGCCGCCGGTGGTGGCCGCGGCGGCCCCGGCCGATGACGCCGGCCCGCTGCCGGGCCTGGAGCACCACATGCGCCCTGGCACGCTGCGCTTCGCCGCGCCGCCGCCGCTGGCGCTGTACGTGCACCTGCCCTGGTGCCTGAAAAAGTGCCCGTACTGCGACTTCAACAGCCACGAGCTGCGCAGCGCCACGCTCGACGACGACACCGCCGCGCGCTACATCGCCGCGCTGGTGGCCGACCTCGAAGCCAGCCTGCCGCTGGTGTGGGGCCGGCGCATCGTGAGCGTGTTCCTCGGCGGTGGCACGCCCAGCCTGTTTGCGCCGGCGGCCATCGACCAGCTGCTGGCCGAGCTGCGCGCACGGCTGCCCTTCGAGCCCGGCTGCGAGATCACGCTCGAGGCCAACCCCGGCACCTTCGAGCGCGAGCGCTTCCGCGCCTACCGCGCAGCGGGTGTCACGCGGCTGTCGGTGGGCGTGCAGAGCTTCGACGATGCCGCGCTGGCCGTGCTCGGCCGCGTGCACGACGGCGCGCAGGCCCGCGCCGCGCTGCAAGAGGCCGCCAGCAGCTTCGACAGCTTCAACCTCGACCTGATGTACGCGCTGCCGGGGCAGACACTGGCCGGCCTCGAGCGCGAGCTCGACACCGCGCTGTCCTTCGCGCCGCCGCACCTGTCGATCTACCACCTCACGCTCGAGCCCAACACGCGATTCGCCAGTGCACCGCCGCCCGGTCTGCCCGACGACGACCTGGCCAGCGACATGCTCGATCTCATCACCGAGCGCACCGCCACGGCCGGCCTGGTGCGCTACGAGGTCAGCGCCTTTGCGCGCGAAGGCCACCGCTGCGTGCACAACCTCAACTACTGGGCCTTCGGCGACTACCTCGGCCTCGGTGCCGGCGCGCACAGCAAGCTGAGCTTCCCGGAGCGCGTGATCCGCCAGGTGCGCTGGCGCGAGCCTGCCAGCTACATGGCGCGTGCACTCGAGGGCCGCGCCCTGAGCAACCAGCAGGACGTGTCGCGCGCCGAGCTGCCGCTGGAGTTCATGCTGAACGCGCTGCGGCTGAAGGAAGGTTTTCCGCTGCGCCTGTTCAACGAGCGCACCGGGCTGCTGAGTTCGGCTGTGCTGGCGCCGCTGCGGCGTGCACACGAACGCGGGCTGATCGAGTGGCGTGCCGAGGGCACGGCCGACGAACACATCGGCCCGAGTGCGCGGGGGTTCGACTTCCTCAACGACCTGACGAACGAGTTCGCGCCCGCCCGGTAAGCGGGTCGGGTATGGAGCGCGTCAAACGCGCGTGGCCACCCCGGCGTGCGCGTGCAGCCATTCCAGCAAGCGCGGCGCGATGCGGCTCAGCGGCAGCACCTCGTTGGCCGCACCGTGTGCGATGGCCTCGCGCGGCATGCCGAAGACCACGCAGCTGGCCTCGTCCTGAACGAGGTTGAAGCTGCCGGCATCGCGCATGGTCTTCATGGCGCGTGCGCCGTCGGCCCCCATGCCGGTGAGCATCACGCCCAGCGCGTTGCGGCCCACCACGCGCGCGGCGCTGTCGAAAAGCACCTCCACACTCGGCTTGTGGCGGTTGACGGGCTCGCCGTCGACCACCCGAGCCACGTAGTTGGCGCCTGAGCGCTCCACGCTGAGGTGGAAGCCACCCGGCGCGATGTAGGCATGGCCGGGCAGCACACGCTCGCCGTCGCGGGCCTCGGCCACGCGGATACGGCACAGGCCGTCCAGACGCGCGGCATAGCTCTTGGTGAAGCCGGGCGGCATGTGCTGCGTGATCATCACCGCAGGGCAATCGGCCGGCAGTTCGGTGAGCACCTCGCGCGTGGCTTCGGTGCCGCCGGTGCTGGCGCCGAGGAAAATGATCTTCTCGGTCGACAGGCGGCCGAGTGAGGCCATGGGCGACGACTTGGCCGCCTGGCCACTGCCGCTGGCCGTGCCGGCGGCGGGCACCGCATCCAGGCGCGACACGCGGGCGCGGGCCGCGGTGCGGATCTTCTCGGTGATGTCGGCGCCAAGCTGGCGCAGGCCGTCGGCGACGCCGATCTTCGGCTTGGCCACGAAGTCCACCGCACCCAGCTCCAACGCCTTCAGCGTGACATCAGCGCCGCGCTCGGTGAGCGTGCTCACCATCACCACGGGCATGGGCCGCAGGCGCATCAGGCGCGAGAGGAAGTCCAGCCCGTCCATGCGCGGCATCTCGATGTCGAGCGTGATGACATCGGGGTTGAGGTTGCGGATCATCTCGCGCGCCACCAGCGGGTCGGCGGCGGCGCCGACACAGCACATGTCGGTCTGGCGATTGATGATCTCGGCGAGCAGTCCGCGCACGAGCGCGGAATCGTCGACGACGACGACACGGGTCTTGGGGCCGGCCATGGGTGCTTGTCGGATGAGGTTCAGAACAGGTCGACGCTGCCGCCGGACGTGGCCGCCGGAGCCGCGCGCTGCGCCGCGGCGCGCTCCTGGGCCGCCAGTGCTTCGGTGTTGGCGCTGGCCAGCCGCTTGACCATGGCCTTGCCGCTGGCCGGCAGGTAGCACACCTTGCGCGGGTAGATGTCCATCACGTCCTTGCTGACCACGGTGATGCGCTCCGTGCGCAGGTAGTCCAGCACGAAGGCGGTGTTGCGTTCGCCGACGTTGATGGTGTTCATGCCGCTGATCACGGCGCCGCCGCCGAAGACCTTGGCCTCCATCGTGGAGCGCGTGGCGCCGCGCTTGACGAGCTCGCCGATCAACAGGTCCATCGCATAGCTGCCGTAGCGGCCGCCGTCGGCACCGCCGCCGCTGCCACCATCGGGCAGCAGGAAGTGGTTCATGCCGCCGATGCGCTTTTCGCGGTCCCAGATGCAGGCCGCGATGCACGAGCCCAGAGTCGTCATGACGAGGATGTCTTCGTCATGAACGAAAAACTCACCGGGCAGCACCTTGACGGCGTCGTTCTTGAAGTGCGCGTCCCAGAAGAAGAAGCTGGCCTCCCCCTGCTTGCGCGACTGCGCCTTCAGGCGCTCGAGGCGGCTCGGCGCAGCGGCCGTGGGCGGCGGCGCGCCGGGAGACGGCATGGCAGTTCGGAGGGCGGTGTACATGACGTGGCGAGGGGGTTATCGGTGCGTGCCGGCCGCGGCTTGAGCCGGAGAGTGAGGCGGCTGGGGCCTGCTTTGGGTGCGCCTGTCAGACACGTTCGTAGATGGTCTTGCCGCGCAGCCGGAACAGATCGCGCGAGTCGGAGAAGTTCTCCGAGTGGCCGACGTAGAGCAGGGCGCCGGGTCGCGTGACGCCATGGATGCGCTCGAGCACCTTGCGCTGGGTCGGGGCATCGAAGTAGATCATCACGTTGCGGCAGAACACCATGTCGAAGGGGTCGCCCAGCGCCGACCAGCTGGTGCTCATCAGGTTGAACGGACGGAACTCGATCAGCCTCGCCAGCTCGGGCTTGACGCGGATCGAGCCGCTGTTGGCGCCCGCGCCGCGCAGGAAGTGGCGCTTCAGGCGCTCGGGGCTCAAGCCGCGCGAGTCGGCGGCGTAGACGCCCCGCTGCGCGGTGGCCAGCACCTTGGTGTCGATGTCGCTGCACACCAGCTTGGCGGTGGCCGACACACCCAGCGTTTCGATCACCGTCATGGCCAGCGAGTACGGCTCCTCGCCCGTGCTGGCGGCGTTGCACCAGATGCGGATCGGCCTGCCGCCGTTGCGGCCGGCCAGCGCGCGCAGGTCGTCCACCATCGCATGGAAGTGGTGCTCTTCGCG